>PHAM01000035.1 GCA_002841685.1 Elusimicrobia bacterium HGW-Elusimicrobia-2
TACGGAACCCACGGGCTTGCCCATCTTTATGGCCGATATCACGCGGTCTTCCAGCGCCGAGTCTATGAATTTTATCTGCGGGAATATTTTTCCGCCTTTTGACACATATATCGGCGGTTTTATCTTGATCTGGTCGCCTCTTTTGAGAACGTCTATCCCCGAAATCTTAAGATAACCGTCCAGCACAACAACGGCTTCCTTGCCTTTTATGCTCACCTCCGTCACGCCCATGACGGCCGACGCTTTCGGCGCCGACGCTATGACAAACATCAAGGCCAACATCAGTTTTATGGATCTTTTCATTTTTCCCCCTTATCTCACTCCAAATCTATCTCTTCGCCTTTGTCTTCCCAAAAAATCTCTTTTTTCTCCGCTTTCTGCGGCTTTTCGCGAACAACCTTTTCTCCGCGCCTGAGCTTCAGCTCAAGACGGTGCGACACGACGGAACTTATTCCCGACGGCACGCTGTAAGCGTAATTAAACGCGAGATTGTCCTCGCCGAAAACCTTCATGTTGATACCGAAACCGAAAGAAACTTCGTCGTTATTATAACCGGCTCTCATCGCCAGCTTCTGGGAAATCCTCCATTCAGAGCCGACACAGGTCGTTGTCTTATCTCCCCAGTCCTGAGACCGTATATCCTGAGCGACGGCAAGAGTGAATTTTCCGTTTGTAAAATCCCCCGCGAAACGCATAATGGACGGCACCTCGTCCTTATCATATATCCCTATATCCGCCGGCAGCATGTTCTGATAAGTGATCGCGGCGTTGAGCGTCCGCGAGAGAACGGCCCTCATCCCTATGTCCGCGGTGAGAGCCGAAGCGCTCCATGACGAATCAAAAGTCTTGTCTCCCAGCGACATCGTCCTGTCGTCGGGAAAATATTCGTGAGAGAGCTGTTTGAGAGTAACGCCCGTCTGAAAACGCTCCGACACCTTATATGACAGAGCCGCCCAGAGAGATGTTTCCTGATAAAGCCTGTCTTGGCTGTCTCCCGCCGCGAACTGGGTGTAGCCGATCCCGAAAACGCCTTTCATATAAACGGGCATCGCGAAAGAAATGGCCGTCGTGTTAAAATCCACATTCAGCAGGCCCGAGAAAGGGTTGTGGTAATAAACCGACAACTCCGGATTGCTTATATTTTTCAAACCCGCGGGATTATAGAATATGAGATCGGGACTGCCATACATCGTGGAATATGCCCCGCCCATCGCCGCTCCGCGCGCCGACAGGCCCGTGTCAAAAAACGCCGCGAAAGAACGCACCGTGAAAACTGACAGACAGCAGACAGCGATGACGAAAATCAATCCGGCAGCCGAAGCGCGGTTCCTTTTTGTTATTTTGCTATTCATCATTTTACCACGATTATCACGCCGGTGGCTTTCGCGCCGCCGGCGCCTGTAGATTCATATATATACGCGCCGCTTTCAACCATCTGCGAGGCCGGCACTGCAGCGGATGTTTCTCTGTCCGCGCCGTACCAGACAAGGGGTGAACCCGTCGTAAGAGTCACGACTTTCCTGCCCCTCGGGTCATATATTATCACCTTTGTCGCGGAGGCAAAATCAACCGGCGTTATCGCCGTTAAAAATCTCTGAACGGGTTTGATTTCTCCCGTCGTCGCCGCAAAAAGGGCGAATCTTGAAAGGTGCGGGAAATTAAAAGCTAATGTGTTGACAGTAGTGTTCTGCGTTCCGCCTATGTATCTCCAAATATGATTTCTCTCATCAAGAAAATACGCCTTAAGACGGGACTCAACGGCGGCGGTTGCAGTACAGGACGAAAACACAACGCCGTCTCTTTCAAGATAAAGCAACGTTATTGAAACAGGATTCGCGAATGTCACATTCATATCATAACCGTCGGCGTCTTTAGGGTCTATGTCCCAGCACATCACGGGCATCCCCGCATTAACGTTTACATCCACTCTCTCACCTGAAGTTCCTGCGGGAAACGAAGGCCAATCGGCCGAAGAAGGAATAAACGTTTGCGTTATTTTCAAACTTGATGGCGTCGTCCCATCGACAGCGCCGAGAACGATAGAAGTTTCCCCGTCTAAAGCATTACCGTCTGTAAGACGATATGGCGTCGTGCTCGCCGCCCATGTGAATGTCTGACTGCTTGAGACGGTCACATTGATCGTCGGCGTGCGTGTGGAACGGCTGGCATAATCTCCGTATTCCACAAAATACGAGAAATTACCGCCGGACACGAAACTGGCCGGAACAGTGAATGTTCCGGAATAAGTAGTGAAATTGGTTCCGCCCTCTACAACAGGCTTTACCGCTACAATCTCCGTAATTGCGGTACCGCTTCTGTAATAACTCATCCGGGGAGTCACTGCGGCAAGCGCCTGTATACCATTTGAATCACTCAGGGTGAAATTAAACTTAAAGTCGTTCCCTTTCATATGAGCAGCGTTCGGCAGAGCAGATATCGTCGGGAAAGCATAATCACAATAAACCGTTATTTTTAACCATCCAGCGTCGCCGAGAGTCGTAGTACTTGTTTTGCCGGCATAATCAATCGCGCTGATACGGAAAGTGTATGTTGTGCCTTTCAACAGATTAAGAGTCAAAGAAGTTCCGGCAGTGGAAACAGCATCTGTATACGTATCCGGAATTGAGAATTCAGCCCCTATTTTTCTCTCAATAAAATATGTTACTACATCACTCGGCCCCGGTTGCCAGAATATACTTACGGTGTCGGATGAAGATGAAACACTACTCCTCACCCACGACGGAATAGCTTTTTCAAGAAGAGGCGGCGTGGAATCACTCAAGTATATGGATGCGTGGGTGCTTATTGAGGAAACATTACCCGCATAATCCTGAACTTTAACGCAAAAATAGAAATCTCTCTCTGGATACAGGCCTGTCACAACTTTCGTTTCGATGCCCTGATCAAGGGTAGATGATGACGAGGCTGTAAAAAAGACACTCCCCTGAAAACCTTTTACAGCGCCCACGGAGTTCCACCATGCCTCCGAGGCGTAATTGGTTATTAATGTTGGATATGTGGCGTATCTCACTTCATATCCTGCCGCGTCGGAAGGCGCTATCCATGAGAGTTGCACCTCCCCGTCCACGCTTCCCGCTAAAGCCGAAATATAACTTATGGGATATGGCGCGGAAACTTTGTTCTTCGACCCTTTTGTATATCCAACCACATACCAATCGGAAGAAGCGGCGCCGGTATCATCCGTATCCGCCGACACCTCGTCTCTCGCAATTGATTTTGCTGAAGTACCGGCGGACCAGTCAACAGCATTACTGACCGAAGCCTGTTCCGGGGACCACTGATTGAATTCCACCGCATCAGCCCACAAGGCGTCCCAGTCAGGAGCCACGCTCTGGCTGTAAGCGACAAAATCAACGATATTCCCCGAGGCGTCCCTTAAAATAACCAGGCCTTCAAAACCCTTCAAATCATAATCCCCGTAAACATCCCAAAACCCGTTGGAGCCCTTTGCCGAAGTCTCATCCGTTCCCGATTCATTGAGATTCAGAACGAGATAATCTCCCGTCGAAACGTCAACCTGGGAGAAAGTCTTGACGAGCGCTTCGTCATCTTCGCCGGAGGCAATGTTGTAAACAGCCCAATCGGTAATGTCCACGCTTTGAGTAAAATACAGTTCCACCCAGTCCTGCGCCGCGGCGTCAAGAGAAACAACTTCGTTTATCCTCACATTGGAACCGATAGCGGAAGACGCCATGGCAGAAACCCCGTTGGACAAGCCGCCCCTGTTAAGCGTTTCATCTTCCGCAACTATAACAAAATAGTAAGTCCCCCCCGGGTTAAGGCCGCCGGCTATATAAACTTCTGAGGATCCTGAAGCCTGCGGTATCCAGTAGAATGCATCGCTCTGAGCCTCTTTTGAAACAACGTTAAGATTGGAAGCTCTATCAAACCCTTCATTGTCTGTTATGGGAGATACTCCGTACCGGACAACATAGCCCGCGGCGGAACCGGCGGCAGCGTCGTTTCCGGGCGCCGCCCATGACATCCTGACCGTGCCCCTGTTTATACCTGTCGCGACGGAAAAATCTGATATTTGCGCAGGCGCGCTTATATCCGGCGACGGATTTGCCACGCCTCTTGTAACGCTCTTTGAAAGATACCAGTTTTTGTGCTCCGGATTTATCCCGTCAGTTGAATTTTCATCCCGGGCAATAGACCTCCCCCTTGAAAGATAAACCGAGGGCGCGCAATATTTCTCAACAACAGCGTCATTGTCGCCTGTGGCTAAAATTCCAGACCACTGGCCGGCCTGGATTGCGCCGTTATACGCCTCTCGGAATTTAGAAGTGCCGGAAAGAGAAGAGCTTCTGTCGGCATAACATACCGCGTCAATCCAGCCTCCTGCGGAATCCTTTAGTATTATGACATTATCCGCCGACACCAGACCGGCATTATCCGTAAAAAGTTCCCATGAACGAGCGCCAGTCTGCCGGGGAACCGTCATGTTTCTTGTCTGGTTAAACCTTAAAACAAGGTAATCCCCCGCAGGAAACGTCCAGTTGCCCTCCACCTTTTCCATGTAGGAAACTGTTGACGTATAAGCCTCATAAACCTCAAACCCGAAAATATTGACAGTGGAGCCCGCATTGTAAAATTCTATCCAGTCGCTCCCGTCGGAAGAATATTGAGCGGGAGCGATTTCATTTATCCTGATGGAAGAGCCCACATTTCCCTCGAGCGCTTTGGCAGAACATGAATTGCTGAAATCCGAAACATTTTGATTGTAAGAGCCGTCATATGTTTTAATCAGAAAATAGTACGTCGTACCCGGCCTTAAATGAAGCGTTTGGGTCTCCGCCGCGTCCGTAGACGCCACTGGCCACTGCTGAATATATTCCTCCGCAATCTTCCACCAGGCCGTCGTCCCTAATCCCGCGACAGGTATTGTAGCGAATTTTAATATGTAGCCGGCGAAAATGTTGTTGTTAACCTTCAATCCGGTGTTGGCAATGTCGGCGGGCGCTTTCCAGGAGAGAGTGATTTCACCCGCGGAAGATCCCGTCAAAGAGGAGAGCGTATCCACTTTTTCCGGCGGGTTCGTGTCGGGCCCCGCCGACGGCGTGGGCGTGGGAGCCGCTAAAACCTCAAAATCAGCATAATTATCGTTTGTATCCGTTCCTGCCGTTTTTCTGCTTATGCTCTTTGGCGCGGTCGCCGGCCCGACGGGGGAATTATTTTCCGCTAAACCGCTTGCCCAATTATATCCGACGTAGTCAATTATGTTCCCCAGATTGTCTTTGAGCCTTACGCCGCATTTGGAAGAATTGTTCAGCCCCGCCGAATCTTTCCATTCATCAGCGCCGTCAAGATAAAAATCCGCTCCAAGCGTGGAACCCAGTCCGCTCTGCGCGCAGAGGAAGTAACTTTCGCCGGAAACGGATTTATCCGATATGGTAAAAAGAGTTGTAGCGGCCGACCAGTCTTCAGAATTGGCTTTTTCAACGCTCCAACCCTGAAGAGAAACGGAAAACGTGGAATAGTTAAAAAGCTCTATCCACTCTTTTCCCGTATCCGTCCCGACAGCGTCATAAATAAATTCGTTGATGACAACGGGCTGGGACTTGGGAAAAGCTCCCGCTGTATTTGATATGGCCGATGACAAGCCCGATTCGTCCAGAACCTTCAGCGCAAAATAGTACATTCTTCCGGGATACATATTCTGAACGGTAAGCGATTCCGCCGTCCCCGAGGGAAGAGGCAGAGGAACATTTGAAAGCCGCGCGGCCGCGCTGAATGAGGCGGAAGTTATGGCGAAAGTTGCCCGCCTTATGTCATATTCACTCGCGATTCCGGTATTCCCGTCATCGCCTGATGCCGTCCACGAAAGAATTATCTCACCGTAATTAGAGCCGCTAACAACTGTCAGATCAGCTATTGCCGCCGGAGCCGCTGTATCCGGCTGTGTGGTGGCTACAACAGGGCCCGCTGTGGATAACGGAGCGCAATAAGATTCATTGGCGCTTTTATCCGTCTGAAGAACGGCAAAATAATACGCGGTGCCCGGCACAAGGGAATCTCCCCCGCAGGTCCTTACGACAACGCCCGTCCCTGACGGATTTGTCACAACCGTTTCGGGAATCAGATTGCCGTCAGCGACATTCCCCTCATCCACCGCGCCGTTGCCGTTGTTGTCAACGCCGTCAGATATTTTTATCGGCGATATCGGCAGAGAACTGACGAAAATATAATATCTTGAGAAGTCCGTTTCAGTTGTTTTCGTCCACTGTAACGCTATTGCTTTTGTCCCTGTATTATAGGCGGAAATCCCGCTTATTGCCCTGGGCGCGGTTGTATTTTCCTCAACATCTTCCGTCCCATCTTCATCGGAAGTATAAGACCAGAGATTCTTGAAATATTTGACAAACTGCCTGGCAAGACGTTTATCGGTTATGACAACGGTGTTCTCATCATTGTATTTACCCCCCGCAGGGGTCCAGTTCGTGGAGCCGGTTACAATTTTCTCCTGATCGATGATCATCACTTTATTGTGCATGATATCGCCGCTCAAACCAGATTTTTTTCGAACGCGCATACCCTTGCCGTTCAAATCCAAACCGTCGCCTGTACCGACGCCGTATATCCCGCTGGTATTGGGATTTGCAGTCATAAACCTGTCAAATATACCGTTAACCACAATGCCCCCCTGATGAAGGTCATAAAATTTATTTCCGAGCGTTTTATGGGTAAAAGTAAATATTGAGAAAAGAACGCTTTCCTTTGCCGATGCCGCCAAATCAGGAAAAACATTCTCAACCGGACTGTTCTGGGGTGAAAAATAATTTTTAACTTCCGCCGAGGCAATGGTCATAGACGTTACGGGGCTGTTTTTCTTATAACCCTTGTAATACCCGCTCCACATTTCCCTGAATTCTTCCTCATAATTTTTTGCCAGCGCCGTTGAAACAAGGACGACACTGTTGTTGTCCTGAGGGCCGAAACCGCCGTATGTAAAATTCGTGGAACCGGTATAAACCGTATTCCCGTCTATCACGGCGATCTTGTCATGCATTATATAAGAATCATCGGCATTTAACTTCTCGTCATTGACTGTCCATTTCACATTATCCGATAATTCATCGGCAATATCTGTATTCGCGGAATCAGTGGTATAGTCATCAACTATAAGACGGACAATAACGCCTCTGTCCGCGGCGTTGTTCAAAGCGGTTATAACTTCGGGCGCGGTAAGCGTATATATGGTCATATAAACATGGCTCGCCGCGCGGTCTATAAGGTTTACCAGCTGTTGTTTTATATCAGGAGCGCTAAAATTCCTGGCTGTAAAGAAAAACTCTATTCTTTCTTCCGCGGGCGCTATAAAAGAGGGCCAGGTTTCGTCCGGCTGAGCGGGAGAAAGAAAATTATCCGGCTGCGCCCGGACGGCAAAAGAAAAATCAGCGCTATTCTCGTCTGTATCGCAGGCCGAAGGAGTACTCAGGTTTCTCTTGTATGAGCCGCCTTTAACCCAGGAGGCGGTTGACACGGCGGTTCCTTCCATAGTCGTCGTGGTTGTCAGGACGCCCCACCTGACCCTGTCCATAACTTCGTTTGCAGAGTCATACACACAGAAATGGCCGCCGGCGTTGCTTATCGCTTCGGTGAACTTCGTATTATACGGTATGGCGTAGTCATAATAACTGCTTCCGAAAAGATAAAATCCATTTGGCTTCAGAATAGTGCCGTCAGGAACCGTACAGGAATACCAGGCCGACTCCGGCTGAACATTATCGGCGGAAGCATATCTCAATTCATAACCGGAAATATCCACATCAAAAGCCAGGGGATTGTAAATTTCAACAAATTCGTTTCTGGTGGAAGATACACCCCCTGTTGAAAATTCGCTGATGACGATATGGTCCACTTCCTGAATAGGCTGAGCCAAAGAACTCGCCTGCGGAAATGTCACATCCATGACAAAATTAAGCATATCATCAACAGCCCGCAACCTGAAATAATAAGTGCTGCCGGGGGTAAGTCCTGTTGTTATGGACATTGTCTGTTTTGACCCCGGAGAATATGGTGAAGGAATTGAGGAAGCCGCCACTGTATGCACAAAAGAGCTGTTCCAGTCAGAGTAACCAAATGATTTTGTCGCGTATTTCACCTCGTACTCTGTTACGCTTCCGGATGAAGGATCATTATTGTCTTCACAGGGCGATGTCCAGGAAAGATAAACCGAACCTTTTGTCGGCCCGGCTTTCGCGCTTACATCGTCAATATCAGCCGGCGGAAATTTGTCATAAGCAAACTGATAGGTGAGGTCCTTACCGTCGTTGTTATTCCAGGTGGCGCCGCTGTCAGCACTTTTTGTAAAACAAGTGTCAGCGCCGCCGAAAGTTATTGAAGTAAAAACAGGTTCACCGGTATTCCCCGTATTCAGATCGCTGATCTTGTAGCAGTTATTAGTGTCCAAAGAGAGAGGAGAATAAAGATAAAATCTGTAACTCTTGCCCGCTGTGAGCGTGTATGTGCTTCTAAAAGGAACATCCCACCACTGAAAACTGTCTGTGAGTTCCGTCTTGTAAGCGGCCGTGCCGCTTACAACCTCAAGGCCGTCCGAAATGTTGTAGAGCGCGTAAAAAAGGTGGTCAACCGCATTTCCGGTTTCCTTAATATAAATCCGCGCCCCGTTTATATTCTGAGTTGTGAGAACATTTATTTTTTCGCCCGGACGATTTTCTTCATAAGCGTTCCCGCTTGCGCTGCTGCCGGAATAATATGGATTCCCTTCGCTTGTGCCGTCGTCAAATTCAAGGACATAGACCGGCTCGGAATAAGTGCCTTCGTCACTCCAGGCGGAACCGTTATAATACCGTGAATATCTGTCCGGATTCAAAATACCGTTTATCCATTCCTCATTTCGCGGCTTTGTTCCTCTCGGATACACTTTATTCTTATCATCAATGCTTACCAAACCCGCCCAGCCGGGATTTACTTCCCTATACTGCGTAACAATATGATATGTCCTTCCCTTTACAATCTCCCCGGGTGTGGTAAGAATGATATCATGCCAATTGCCGGAATTATCAGTTTCAAACCAGTTCTCGGCCCCGGCCCATGCAAGCCCCCCGGGCGATCCGTTGCTGTCATTTTCAAGACGGACATCAAATCTGATTTTGGATCCGGTTTCGCCCATGTACACATGGATTGTATTCACTGTTTTACTGTTTTGCGCGGTAAATCTGTATGAGACCTTCTTATCTTCCGCATCTATATTGTAAACTCCGCCGGAACCTTCAACAGCAAATTTATTTCCGATAATATCAAAAACAGCGTCGGACTGCGCCGCCTGCGAAACTATATTGCTTATCCCTGATGAGTTATCGGCCTCATCTTTTGTGATAACAGCAAAATAATAAACCTCCCCGCCCTGAAGATTTCCGACTGTATAACTTTGCGCTTCAAAAGGAGAACAGTTTGCCGCCATTGTTTCCGTAAAATAATTTGTCGCGAAAGAATCGTTGGAAGTTGAGTATCTTATTTCAAAACTTCCGTTAACAAGCTTTCCCGAATTCAAATCGTCGCCCGGTGAAGTCCAGGTCAAATCAGCCGTTCCGTATGACTTCCCTGCCGCGGCGGCAAGACTGTCAATATCCGCGGGGGGCGTCTCATCAAAAACAATAAGAAAACCAATGTCCTGGTATGATCTTTTGTACCACGCATCCCCTCCGCCCGGGGAAAACGTAAAAACAGAATTCGTTCCGTCATAAGTTTCAGCCCCCGACGATGGATCTGTATAGTGACCTATGCAATTGACCGCATAACAATTTGAATCGTCCACACTGCCGGTTGAAACAAAATAAAGACGGTAATCACCCGCGGAAAGCGTCTTGGAGCTTAGCAGAACGCCCGTTTTCCAGTAGAATTTGTCCTCATTCATTGAAGTGCGCGCCGAAGACGATGAGATAACGATACCGCTTGAAATAAGAACAGAGGCCGTCGTTTCAAGACGGTAATACAAATGATCGGCCGGGCTTCCATTCCTCGCGATATAAACGTTAAGCGAATTGATCTTCTCATCCTGGGTCAGAGTAAAGTCCTCACCCGCGTATTGAAGCCCGAATATTTTATCATATGTTGCCGAATACAAGACAGAGTAAGGATTCCCTTCAAAACTTGAATCACTGTAAGAAAGAATATAAACGGGTTCGGCTTGAAGGTCGGCCCATGCGCCTGAATATCCGCGCATAGCCGTCCGGTAATCGTTTGAAGTCAAACCGTTAACCCATTTCTCATTTTTAGATGAAGTGTAATAAAGAGAAATGTAATTAGCGGCGTCGACATTTTCCTTATATCTCACAACAATATGATATGTCGTCCCCACCGAAAGCGCGCCGGAATTCAGAAGCGCAATTTCCCCACTCCAGTTGCTACCCGTGGTAAAAATAGTATTTACAAAAATCGCGGAAGATCCAGACCATGCGTAATACCCCGACGGTTTTCCCGTGGCGGCGTCATTTGTTTCAATTCCGAGCGTATAATACGCGCCACTGCCTGTGCGATAACCGTAAAGATAAACTTTTTCAAGCATCCTGTTGTTTTGCGCTATAAATCTATATGAAAATGCTTCGTTCAAATTATTTAACTGTTTTGCGTAAGTTGAATCGATAACAAACTCATTCCCTCTTTGAGAAGATGGCTCGTATCCCTCAATCGGAATAAGCGCTGAGATCACACTTGAATAAGAGCTTGATTTGACTACGCTGTAAAGCCCGTTTGCTCCAGGCCCGAAATCCAATGTGGAAACCCTGTAGTAATATGTCACCCCTTCCTCAAGGCCTGTGTCTATATGAGATGAGGCGGGAGCGGAAACTTCAAAAGAATATTCATCGGCAAAATCGTAAGGAGTAGTTGAGTCCCTGTAAAAGACATATTTTTCTATATCTGTCGCGGTCGGCTCCGTCCATGACAAAGTAATTGCCCCGTATGTGGGAGCCGCCGAAAAATTTGAAATTATTGTCGGAACCAAGTCGCAGGCAGGCGCCGAACTCTTTGGATTAACTCCTCCCGAATTTGACCACGAAGACCAGTTATCGCCGTCCGAAACCTTTACCGCGAAATAGTAAGTCGTCCCTGCATAAAGATTAGCCATGGTGTATGTGTGTTCCGTTCCCTGAGTTGTGTATGTTGTTGACTTTGAAACCGAATAGGTGTAATAGCCGTTGCTTATTACGGATGGATAATTTGACGAAGTTATCGGATAAGTTGACGCTTTTATTTGGAGAGTCCCGTTTGTGATCCCTCCGCTCCACCCGTCATCGCCCGGAGCCGTCCATTTCAGATCCACTTCACCGTCGAGAGTACCTATCATCGCCGTCAGATTGTTTATCGCCGCCGGCGGAATCGTATCCGGCACAAATTCCATAAGTTCCGCATAATCAACATACGCATTATTATTGTTATCTACGGATTCTTTCGCTTCAAACTCGACCGCCGCTCTCACCGTTCCCGCCGGAGCCGTCGTCGAGAAACTTATCTGCTGCCATGTATTAAAAGCATCAAGCGTTATATCGCCCGAGGCGTCTGTGTAAATCAGCCCTCCCGTACTGTTATACCAGCGAATATTTATCTGCAATTGAGCATCGGTTACAACCCCTCCTCCGCTCGCTTCCACAAATGCCCACGCAGAAGCCGCATATTGAGTCCCCGCTGCTGCGGTAGGCGTTGAAGAGACAATTCCTCTGCCGCTATATGCACTTGTAAGAGTTGCAAATTTGCAGGATTTAGAACCGGAATAACTTGTGTTTGCTATAACTATGCTGCTGGCTGTGCCGTCTTTTGTCCACATGGAAAAGTCAACGGGGTCTTCAAAGTCATAATTGTAGTCAGCTAAAAGATTTCCTGAAGGCGGCGCCCCAGCCGTTAACGTTGTAATCACCGTGTCAAAAGCGGTCATCGTGCTTATGCCGTTATACGCCCATACCCTGAAATAATAAGTCGTGCTCCCGCTCAAATCCGTCACAGCCGTCGTGTTCGCCGTGAGAGTTTGCGCATAATTGGCGGGCTGCGTCGTCACAAGAAGACTGAAATCAGAATATGTGGAATACGACAAACCGTAATGAGTATAACCGGGATTGCTGTTGACTTCCCAGGTTATCGTCACGCTTGAAGACCAAACTGCCGTACAAGTTGAATTTACGGGCGGATTCGCCAGCGTCCAGCTCGTCGTAACACTCGTCAGAGGAGAATATCCAGCCGTGTTTGTCGCCACAATAATTCTGTAATTGGAAGTGTTTACAGAAAGGCCCGTCTCAACCCAGAAAGTCGTACCCGCGGAAAGCCCCGCGATAACTGTTGCGGAAGTTGAATATCTTAGTATATAACCGCCCTCGCCAGTAACGTCCGTCCATGACCAGTTTATTGAACTTATACTCCGCCCGGTCCCCGCAAAACCCGTAGGAGCCGCAGGCGGCGCCGTACAAGGAAAGGCGTTCGTATATGCGTAAGCGCTTGAAATCACCGCGCTGAAAAGTCCGTCAGCGCCATCGCCCCAGTCATAGGTGGTTATCCTGTAATAATATGTGTTGAAATTGGTGAGGGGAGCCGTAGAGGGATAGGAATTCCATCCGGTATATCCCTGCGAGGAAAAAATAATACTACTGAAATCGCCAACCGGATGCGTTCCGAAAGATGAAACCTCCACTATGTAATAATCAACGTCAAAATTGGACGGCTCCGTCCAATTAACAGTTAACTGCCCGTCGGCGGGTACCGGCGCGCTCACCGTCACAATATCAGGTGCGAGGTCGCAGGCGGGAGCCGTGCTTTTTGTGTTCACGCCCGCGTATGACCACGAACTCCAATTCCCCGCGGCATCTTTCACTTTAATCGCGAAATAATAAGTCGTGCCCGGATAGAGCCCCGTCATTGTGTATGAATGTTCCGTCGCCTGCGTGGAATAAGTTGTCGCCCCGCCTCTCAGATAAGTGTAATAGGGATTTTCCGCAATTGAATCAAAATTTGCCGATGTTATGCTATATGTAGATGCAAGAATTTTGATCTCACCGCCCGAAATGCCGCCGCTCGTCCCGTCGTCGCCCGGCGCCGTCCATTTCAGATCAACTTTCCCGTCGTTTTTGCCGGAGACTATCATCGCCGTCAGATTACTCACCCCGCACGGCGGGATGGCTTCTAGTACTTCTATAAACTCCGCATCATCCAAATAAATCGCGCCGGAAGACCCCACATCATCTTTGATATAAAGCCTAATACTACAAGAACACGCTCCCGCCGGCGGGACTATATCAGTATCCCCTAAATTCTGCCAGCCAGCCAAATCAACTGAATCGATGCCTATCTGAGGTGAGGTCAAGGCGGTACCGCTCGCATCGCCGGACGCATACCAGAAAATTCTCAAATAACCCTTTACCCCAGCAACATTATCGTATATCTGCGCAGAAAAATCATAAACTTTTGAATCGCTTATCGTGACACCTGAAACGGTTCCCGTGCCAAGTGATTGATGCACATAGCTTGCCGTTGCATTATCGTCTATGCACTTTACCGAATAAGAACCACTGTTAATCTGTTCATCACTTGTTGCATAAGTGCCTGCGCCGAGGCCATAAATCGCCCAACTTGTCGGCGGCTGAACTCCTCCCACGCCGTCCGCCTCATAACCCGGATTGGTTAACAAATTTGCCGCGAAAGCGGGAACGGCGAAAAGCAGCAGCGAGAGAACGGGAACTATCCTCATTTTCTTAGTGAGCCAATCTCCAATACTTTTCATCGCTTCCCTTTTTTAATCGTATGCTTGAGCTTCATCACCGCAAAGTTAAGTTCTATCGTTGTCTCGCTGCCAAAAACACTTAACCCCTCATCAAAAATTTCCGTTATCAGGCCGCCACTTTTCTGCATGAGAGATTTTTGTGTTTCCTTGTCTTTGTTTACAGAAAGTTCCTTTATATTTTTGGTAAGCTGCCGGAGCTTTGAGAATGTTTCTATAATCGCTATTGTCGTCTGCGTCGCTGCCTGACTTTTTAAAATCGTTGCCAACATATAAAGACCTTTCTCAGTAAACACTTTTGGCTTAACCCTGGTTTTGGTAAATTTTGCGGTGGAAAATTTACACCGCAAATATTCAAGTTCGTCTTTATTGAGTTCATAAATATAGCTGACAGGAAATTTATCAGGATTGTTTTTAACGGCTTTGTTGATATCCCTTGTTTGTACTCCATAAAGTTCCGCTAAATCACTATCCAGAATCACCTTCTGCCCTTTCAAATCCATAATTCTGCTTTCAATTTTGTCAATCGGCAGGAATCTGCTCCGCCGCGGATTCCTGATTATCTTTTTATTTTTCAAAATCCCATTTTCCCCTTCGGTTTCACCGACGGCGGCAATAACAGCTTATTTATTACCCCGAATATCGTTTTTATCTGCGTGTCATGTTCCTCAAGTTTTTTCAACACATCTTTATGCGTCGCTAAATATTCCCGCACCTTCACAAAAGTTCGCATTATCGCGATATTAACGGATATTGCTCTATCACTATTAAGAACGCCTGAAAGCATTGCAATGCCCTGTTCCGTGAACACATATGGGAAATATCGTCTGCCTCCTCTCTTTGAGGTCGCAACTTGCGACCTCAAATTCTCAAATTCCTTTTTAGCCATTTGAAACATAAAATCATCGGGAAACCGCTTAATATTTCTCTTAATCTGTTCTACCAATCTTTTTGTCTCCACTCCATAGAGTTTTGCCAAATCCCTATCAAGCATAACTTTTTGCCCTCTAATAAGATAAATCTTATTGGCAATAATTTCAACAGGCACTAAATTACTCATAGGGAGCGCCTCCCTGAAGCGAAGGCGGGGACGGCGAAAAGCAAAAGAAAGATTGCGATAGGAACCGTCCCTATTGCCCGCAGTTTTCCCAATTTCTCAAAAATTCTCATCATCTAAATTTTATCATCTTTGCCAAATCATAATAACTTCAAAAAATCTTCCACCGTTAATCCGGATTTCCTAATAATCGAGCGCAAGGTTCCCTTTGCCAATTCTTTGTGAGCCGGAACAATTACCGTATTCGTTTTTCCCTCTTCAAGCTTTTGCAGTGCAATGTGACTGCCTGATTGCCTTACCTTTTTGAATCCCTTTTTATTCAATGCCCCTATTACTTCATCAGCGGAAATAATCGGCAATTTTACCATTATCCGGCAACCGCAATTTCAAAAGTGCTTATCAGCGGAGGCATAGTCAGGGAAACCATATCCTTTATCTCTTCTTTTGAAGCCGTCTGAAAATATAGTTTTACCGCTTCTTTTAAATTCGCAGATGCTTCTTCAACAGTTTTCCCCTGACTTGCAATATCCAGCTCGGGACAGAGCGAAACATACCATTCCCCTTCTTTTTCAATTATCATGGAAAACTTGTAGGACATAAACCTTACCTCCCGTTGAGCTGCGCTTCTTTCACTTCAATCAAAAATTATCGCTGAATCAATTATAGCACTTTGGCCGAAATAAAAGTAATAGGAACCGTCCCTATTGCCCGCAGTGCTTTGATTAAATTTTGCTTTTTCAAAATCCCATTTTCCCCTTCGGTTTCAACGGCGGCGGCAATAACAGCTTTTTTAATGCTTGAAAAATAACCTCTATCTTTTTATCATGCTCCCCGTATTTTCTTTCCAGAGATTCAAATTTTCTTAATAATTCGCTGTGACTGAGGGCCAATTGTTTTAACTTCGAAAACACCCGCATTATGCTGATATTGACCATTATCGCTCTTTCACTATTAAGCACGCTCGAAAGCATCGAAACGCCCTGTTCCGTAAAAACATACGGCAAGGCGCCGCCAAAATATTTTTTGGATGGTATCGCAAAATGCGATACCACAAATCCCAGTTCCTTCTGCGTAAGCTGAATCATAAAATCTTCCGGAAATCTTTTTTTATTCCTCTTGACCTGCTCTCTCAGCCTAATCGGTTTTACACCGTACAATTTCGCAAGGTCTTTATCAAGCATTACTTTTTGTCCGCGAATCAAAAATATCTTATTCGCAATAATTTCAATAGGCACTAAATTACCGGGGGCGGTTCCAATTCTTTTCAGAGTTCTAATTTTTTTTTTGCTTTTTCATTTTTTCAAAACTCTATACACTTCTTTTCTGAATTCCTTCACTATTTCCAGCGCTTCATCCGCGAGAATTTTGTTGACAAGGAAAACTTCTTCATAGTCAACCAGCAATCGTTTTTTTGAAAGCATGCTGAAATGCCCTGAATATTTTCTATCCACTATACCTGTTTTAACAAAATACAAAGCGAATTGATTTCCCGCCGCTTTATGGGACTTTACGACTATTCCCTTTGAAATCAGCAGAGCTTTTGCGAAATATAAAAAAACATAATACGCTTTTGACAGGGAATCCTCAAAAAATTTCTGCTTGTACAAAACTTTACAAGCCAACAAACTTTTTTCAGCTTTTTTCAAAAAATTGCTGATGTTTTGATTTTTTAATTTCGTGTCCACAGCGCTTTACCTTCTCTTTCGATTTCCCTTAAAAAAAGAGAACCCTTCCTGTAGCAATTCTTAAATTCCCCTTCTGTGTAAGTTACGACGGATAAATCCACATAATACTTTTCAAGTATTTGCGCAATAATAGCATAAATGGCTAATTCCGCTTTCTTTCTGTTCCTCACAATTGCCAGCATATCTATATCTGAGCCTCTTTTACAGTCCCCTCTTGCTTTTGAGCCGAATAATGTCACGCTTTTGACTTCACGACCGGCTTTTTTATTTAACGCGTCTTTAAATTCATTTAACGCGGCGATCTCTTTTTTATTAAATATTTTTTGCTTTTTCAAAATCCCATCCCACCACGGCGGACTTTCAGCTTCCCCGTTTTTTTCGGCTTCGGCGGCTCAAGCATCGTAGAACGCCTCTGTGAAGTGAAGGCTGTAGCGGCAAAAAGAAAAGCATTTCCCGCTTTTTTGGCTGTTTCAATGGCAAACAAAGGTTTGGATATCTTTATAGGCATTGTCGAATTGTAACAAAAATCCTCTGATCAGCGCAAGCTCACGCATAGGGGGGCACAGGGACGCGGATTATTTTTTTCCCAGGTTTTTTTTATGAGCCTTTCAAAAATTCTCACGATCTCCGGGTCAAATTGCGTGCCGGATGCTTTTTTTATCATTTCAAGTGCGGCTTTCGGCGAATAAACGCGGCTGTATGACCTTTCGGAAATAAGCGACTGATAAACATCCGCCACGGCTATGATCCTGGAACCCAGAGGGATGTCCGTACCCTTTAATCCTGTGGGATAACCTTTGCCGTTCCACCACTCATGATGATGCAGGATGAGCGGCACAATGGCGCTAAGCCCGTGCACGCCCTTGAGTATGTCGGCGCCTATCTGAGGATGTCTTTTTATCTCGTTGAATTCCGCCTCGCTCAGGGGCCCCTTTTTCTTGAGGAGATTCCCGCTTATCCCTATTTTCCCGAGGTCGTGGAGTATGGCCGCCTGCCTGAGGTCTTCTCTTTCTCTGGATGAGAGCTCCATCGCGCCGGCTATCATAGTGGCGTAATAAACGGTTTCCTCAACATGCTCACCCGTGTAAAGGTCCTTGAATTTTATGGTTTTCGCGAAAGCGAATATGGCTTCCACGAGGCCCTGGCTGGATCGTTTGCTCAATTTCTGTATGGTCGACTGAAGATCCCGTATGTTAACCGTTTTGCTGGAAGCTTCCTTTATTATGGACGGCCTGTCCTCGGCCTCCGCCGCGCTGTAGACCCTGTTACCGCCGTCCTCTTTGGCTTTCATCATTATGCTGTCGGCAAGATCTATCAGCGCCATCCCCTTAGACACATCGTCTTCCGGGTAAGAGGCGGCGCCTATGCTCACCTTGATCTTTATTTTCTGCTCCGTCCATCCGAAATAATAAACAGCCAGTTTTCCAAGGATCCTCTGCGCTAGAGAAAAGGCTGTTTTGCGCGAGGCGCCGGGAAGGATTATCACGAACTCCTCCCCCCCGAACCTGGCCACGACATCATATTTCCGCACCTCGCCCTGAAGGATTTCAGCGAATTCCTTGAGTATCATATCTCCGTATTTATGCCCGTACACGTCATTGATCGATTTGAAATAATCTATGTCAAGCATCAAAACAGCCAGCGGGCGAAGGATTCTTTTGGCCCTGAAAAATTCCGATTCAACGGTCTGCGCCATATATCTGTGATTAAAAAGGCCCGTGTGAGAATCCACCAGCGCCATCCTCTGAAGGCTGTGATTGCTTTTGAGCAGCTGCTCGTTCACCGCCTCAAGTTTGGCCGTAGCGGCCTTTTTCTCCGTGATATCCACAATGGCCGCAACCAGCACATCGGCGGCGCCGGCTTTCATCCTGTTGAGCATGACATTGGCGAAGAATTTCTTCCCTCTGATTTTTTTGTGCAGCCACTCAAATTTACAATCTCCGTTTTTGAGAGCCTGCGCGATGAATTTATTCGCGGCCTCGGAAGACAGCGCGCCGTCCGGCTGTTTTTTGGGCGACAGATCATAGAAAGAACAGTTCGTGAATTTTTTTAGGCTCCCGCAGCCGAACATTTTAAGCGCCTCGCTGTTGCCGCTTATAAACCGGCCGTCAACGGAGAGAATCATGAGAGCGCAGCCGGAAGAATTATAAATCGCCTCAAAAACAGATTCGTTAAAGATCACCTTATTTTTTTTCATCAGCCCCGGGGGTATTTTTAATATTGTCCATTATGCGCAGCGCCAGACGGAGGGCGTCAAGCCCCTGACGGCCCGACACCTGAGGGGGGAGCCCTTCTCTCACGCAAGTTATAAAATCACGGAGCTCTTCGGCGAGCGGCTCGGTTTTCCTTATGCGGGGGCGCTTCACCTCAATGTCTTTTATGCTCTCAACCTGCTCTTTTTTCTTGCGGTAAACCGTGAATTTCTGCTTGCCGTAATCCAGCGAAATATACCTGTCCGCCTCAAAAACCCTTATTTTTCTTTCCGCCTTATAGGATATGCGCGAGGCCGTGACGGTGGCTACGCAGCCGTTCTCAAACTGTATGCGGCAATTGGCGATGTCCTCTTTTTTTGACAGCACAGCGGCCGCTGTGGAATCTATCTTCACCACTTTTGACCTGACAAAGCTGAGTATTATGTCTATGTCGTGTATCATCAAATCCATCACAACGCCTATATCCAGCGACCTCTGCGGATAGGGCGAGATCCTTATAACCTCTATGTACCTCGGGTTGTTGATATACTCCCGCGCGGCGATGACTGCGCCGTTAAAACGCTCTACATGCCCGACCTGCAGTATCACATTTTTGGAATCCGCGATATTCACCAGTGAGAGCGCCTCGTCGGGATCGGCGGCTATGGGTTTTTCAACGAGCGCGTGCACGCCGTTTTCCAGAAACTTTTTTGCCACCTCGTAATGATGCACCGTTGGAGTGGCGATGCTGAC
>PHAM01000036.1 GCA_002841685.1 Elusimicrobia bacterium HGW-Elusimicrobia-2
AGTATAATAGTAAAATCAAGCAATCGGTAGTGACCACACTTTTATGAAATTGCTTGTGTAGCAAAGAACTTTTTGTCAGTTTGGCGAACTCGGGTTAGGAGCATATATAAATATGATCCGTGAATTTGCAATTTTCATTGCTCTGGGGGTGTTGTTTGCTCTGGTTATTACTATTACTTTCATACCAGCGGTTCTTTCTCTGCTTAAGGTGAAAAAAACAGCCGAAGAAAAAAAACTTGAAAATATTGTGCTTATTAGGTTTATGGATCGGCTGGGAAGTTTTGTGTTAAGAAAAGAAAAACTGATCATATTGTTCGCGACAGTCATTGCGATAGTGGCTGTCCTTGGCATATTCCGGCTTAAGCGTGAAGTAAATATGCTTGAATATTTTGACAAAAAACATGAGATTAGAACTACAGAAAAGATGATGCAGGACAAATTCGGAGGTTCTATACCCATTCAAATATTGGTAAAGGGGGATATAAAAAATCCGTTTGTTTTAAAAGAGATGATGAAAATTGAAAAGTTTTTAAAAACTTTACCGGATGTTAATGATCCCCAATCAATTGCGGATTTAGTTTGTGAGATGAACGATGTAATGAATGACCGTTATACCATTCCTGAAACGAGAGAGGGCGTTGCTAATCTCTGGTTCTTTATAGAAGGCCAGGATATATTGGATCAGTTAGTGGATAGCGGAGCTTCACAAGCTATTATTCAAACAAAATTAGGGACAGTTGATACCAAAAAGATTGTAACTCTGGTCGATAAAATCAATGCCTATTTGGATAAAAATGTTAAAAATGGGCTGATTGAGATGTCACTGGATGCTGTTCCTCTACCGCAACGAAAGCTTATTGAAAAGGAAAGAATTGCTGATATTACCGCCAATATCAGAATGGATATAAAAGGCAGATTCCCTGATTATGCAGGAAGTGAAGACAAATTTGAAGATATTCTTTATCGGGATATTTTAGAAAAAAATAATCAAATCAGCGCTTCCGGAATTTTAAAAATAAAGGAGAAGATCAATGATTTTCTTTTGAATAATGAATCAGACATTGAACTTACTTCTTCAAAAATTGTAAACAAAATAACGCATCAAATATCTAAAAATTTAAAACAGGGGACGCTATCCGCTAAAAAAATTGCAGGTATTTTAAAAAGTAATATTAATCGCCGTGACATTTTAGAAGAGGAATATGTTGAGTTAATAGGATTAACCACTGAATCAATTGAACATATAATTGATGTATGGAAAAAGAAAGACCGTGTTGATATTCTCACAGTAAAAATCAAAGGGGCACTTCCTAAACAAATACAGGAAGATAAAAAAATTCTTAAGAAGATAAGGGATGATCTCTGGTCGGTAAATGAAACAATGATTGCCTTGTCGGGTGATGAATATTCACGTATTATCATCAATCCTGAATCTTTTACCCCCATTTTTACGGGGCTTTCAATGAAGCAGACAGGAATGTCTCCGATTTTTAAAAATCTTGATGAGCAGATAGTCAAGAGTCAGATTCAAAGTCTTATAATTGCGACTTTTCTGGTTTTTATTCTATTAGCCGTTCAAATGAAATCTATAGTTGGCGGTTTGATCGGCATAATTCCGATAATTCTTACCGTGCTGATTAATTTTGGAGTTATGGCATATTCGGGTCTTGCCTTGGATGTGTGTACTGTTTTAATTGGCAGTGTAGCTGTTGGTATAGGAATTGATTACAGCATTCATTTTCTGTCGCGTTTTAAATCAGAATTTAAACAGAATAAGACGCCCCTGGAGGCGTTGGATAAGACTTTGGAAACTACCGGAGTAGCAATCCTTATTAATGCAATTTCAGTTTCTACAGGTTTCCTTGTGCTTCTTTTAGGGAATCTCAGACCGCTTCGGCAATTTGGATGGCTGATGGCTCTAACGATGTTAACAAGCGCCTGGGGGGCAATTACTGTTCTTCCGGCAGTAATTCTTGTAAGCCATTCCGGTTTTATAGGCAGATTTAATAATTTTTCCAATAATATGGCAGTTAAAATTAAAGCAAAAATCATGAAAGGGAGGAAAAAAAATGAGAAAAATTGAAATTATGTCTTTAATGACAGTGTTAATGGTTTCCGGTTTTGTAAGAGCAGAGGAGGGAAAGCAACAAGTTCAGGGAACGAAACTTACTGCAATTGAGATTTTGAAGAAAGCTGACGGAGTTGTAAATGCACCAAAAGATCAGGATATTGCGATTGAAATGATTTTGATTGACAAGGAGGGGAAAGAAAAAAATCGTAAATCGAAGATTATTCAAAAAGGAAGCGAGAAGAGGATGATTAAATTTTTGTCTCCGGCAGATGTAGAAGGGTTGGCATTTTTGGATTTACCTGACGATGTAATGTATCTGTATCTACCGGCTTTTAAAAAAATACGAAGAATAGCTTCGCATGTTAAAAATACCAGCTTCGCAGGTACAGATTTTACATATGATGATATGGCTTCCCTGAATTATGCCGATGAGTATGTTCCTGAATTAACAGGAGAAAAAAAGACAGATGGCCTCAAGCCAGTAATTAAAGAAGATCAAAAGCAATGGCAGGAGCAGGAATTTGACCATTATATTCTTGAACTGAAACCTAAAAAAGGGATACAAAAGGATTATTCCAAATTAATAATGTGGGTAAGAAAAGACAATTTTTATCCAATAAAGATTGAATATTATTCCAGGGAAGGAAAACTTCATAAAGTGATGATAAGGACGAAAATTGAAAAGGAAGGGGAATACTGGATAGCAAAAGAGGTGGAAATGTCAGATCTTAAAAAAGACCACAAAACCAAGATGATTATTTCCGAAGTTAAGTATGACCAGGATTTAAAGGACGAGTTATTTACTGAAAGGTATTTAAAACGACGCTAAAAAATAGATTAACTATTGCGGAGATATAAAAATGTTGAAACATTATTTTCAAAAAAACCTTTTATTTCTTTTGCTGCTGACTGTTCCCGCATTTTGTGAAGTCGATATAGGCGGAGAATTTCTTACTGATAACCGTTTCAGGACAGAGGATAAAAATAAATTTACCTGCAATGAGAATCGGCTTTCATTAAAACTTGATTCGGGCATTTCCCGCGCACAGTTTCACGCTGAAATCTGGCTGAGAGAACAGGGTTTTTCTGAGGTGTCCAGCTCCTCGGACCTACAGGAAAAGGATAAGGAAAAAATCAGTCCTTCTTCTCTTGAAATAAGAGAACTGTATATTGACTTTTACCGTTTTCTCTCGGAGAATCTTGAATTGCGTGTCGGCAAGCAGCGGATTGCATGGGGCACAGCGGATAAACTTAATCCCACGGATAATCTGAATCCTGATGACCTTGAAGATATAATGGATTTTGGAAGACATCTCGGATCAAATTCTATGAAATTAACTTATTATTTTGGTGATTTGACTCTCACGGGTGTTTACATCCCTGTTTTCATTCCTGCGGTGCTTCCTTCCAGCGACTGGTCATCCGCTCTTACTCCGGCGTTTTCACTTCCGGCCGGGATGAGTGTGCAGAATTTTTCCGATTCTATAATTCTACCTGAGAATAATCCGGAAGAAAGTTCTATGTATGCGGCTAAAATTGCAGGGAAGCTGTTTAATTATGACTTATCAGTCAGTTATTTCCATGGTAGAGACGATCTTCCTCTGGTCAACAGGATAGAGGTAACACCCACAGGGGCTTCGACCGTAAATGCTGTAGCTGAAATGCTGTATCCGAAAATGCAGGTTATAGGAGCCGACCTTGCCGGGGCTGTTTGTAATATAGGTGTCTGGGCTGAAGGAGCGCGATTTGTAAACGAAGAAGTAGGGATGGAAACTTTTACTGTTGGAGTAGGGACACAAACCGGAATTGCCTTAAGTGAGGAGGCATATTTTAAGTATGTCTTCGGGTTTGATTATACGTTTAAAAACGGGCTTTATATAAATGGTCAATATCTTCACGGATTTGTACATGAAAGAGGAAAGGATAATCTGGAAGATTATTTTATGGCCGGTATTGAAAAGAAATTTTTCAATGATGAACTCAAAATTAAAATAGGCTGCGGAGCAGAAGTTAAAGATTTTGACAAAGTAAAAGATAACATGGCAGTAATGACTATGCCGGAAGTCAGCTATTACCCTGTGGATAATACCGAGATAACATTGGGAGCATATTTGATTAACGGCAAGGATACAACAGCGTTCGGCAAAGTTAAAGATAACGACGAGATATATTTAAAATTTAAATACAACTTTTAGATAAATTGCCTGCTCACAGCGGTATATTTTTTAAGGGGTTGGATAGATTTCAATGGAAGGAATAGGTGACAAACTGCACGCCACGGCGCACTTTCAGCCGCCGTTCAGTTTGTCGCCGAGAAAAAAAGAAAAGAGCGCTGTTTCGAAAGAATGATAACAGGCAAGACAGGAGCAAGCGCCGCCGTCCGCTTGCCCCTGTCTTTCTCAGAGAGCAGAGAGCGAAAGGCGGAGCGTAGCTCCGGCGGTTGAGCGAACAGATGGAAAAAAAGGATTCATTGCAGAAGCCGCAGACCCGCCGAAGGCGGGAAGCCGACAACGGAGGCAAGCGAAGGAGCAGAGCGACGACGCTGGCGGCTGGACAAAGGGAGCGGACGAAGGCGCTTGTCCGCCGAAAAGGCGGACATTGTGCCGGAGGGGCGCGACCGTCTTTGAGCGAGGCGCCGGAGAATCCGGACGATGATCGGACGGATAGTCGGAGGCGCCGAGCGATGGCGAGCAAGTGCGAGCCCGCTTGCCCGCTTTATGCGGGCATTGTGGGCGAGCCTTGGGAGCATAAAATAATATTGCCACGTCGCTCCGCTCCTCGCAATGACAAAATGAAAAAAATAAAATTGATTTATTCTATGCAAAATAATACAATCTTTTTAGATGCAGGGAATCTTATTGAATATTCTCGAAATAGGTTCGAACAAGGTTTAATAAGGTCGATAATTTCAGACTTCGGCGCTGATTCTCAAAAAAATTCGGTGAGCACGGCTCACCGAATTTTTTTGAAAATTGCGCAACAAGTTTGGAATTATCGGGGTGGGCGGATTTGAACCGCCGACCTCCTGCTCCCAAAGCAGGCGCCCTACCAGCTAGGCCACACCCCGTATCACATTATACTTTTTTAATTAAATCGACAAAGCTAACCGCGGGAAATATGGATATCATTGTTTGCGGAACGACCATTCATCGCCGATGGCGTCGCGGTATATTCCCAGCGGCCTGTCGGGGAATGCCGTTATATTAAAGAATATCCAGGCCTCTCTCCGGTCGCGCGTGACAAGATATTTGAACATCATATCCCAGCAGTGCAGATTTCTCTTTAGCACAAGTTCCTTCTCTATGACATCTTCCAGCTTAATATCCGTCTTTCTGTAATTGAAAAATGTCCGGGCCCCGGCCTCAACGACCCATTTGCCGTATTTAAAATTGAAACGCTGGAACCAGTTCAGAAAATCCGGTTCCGCCCGGTTGTGCGTAAATCTCGACGAGAAATGCCGGCCGCTACCCTCAGCCTCCCAGGAAAGCACCTCGCCGAGAGCTATGTTATAATAATTCCTCGCGTAAAAATTCATAGCCCCCGCCCTGAAATTCAGCTGATTCTGAAGGAGCGAGAATCTATTTTCAAGCGGCTGAGACCTTTTTTTCAAATCGTATACAACGCTCTGCCTGAACACCACATTTCGCGCGGGCCTGTATTCATCGGCGAAAGAAATGTTGTCGGTGACGGGGGTTTTGCCCGGTTCTTTTTTGTAATTATGTGTGAAAGAAAGTTTGAGCGGCCTGTAAAAATTCAGCGTCGTGTTGATGTCGTGAAAATAATATTCCACGGAATCCAGGTTACCGCTCTTATAAAACTGATAACCTATTCTGGGAAACAGCGTTATAGACCGCATTAACCTGTAGCTGTTGAAAATCCGCGCCAGTGAGCTGTGTATGGGCGTATAATCGGAAAAAATAGTTCCCATATTAGGGTCGGTGTTGAAATAATTCCTGTAATTATAGCTGAGATCATAGCTGAATAGTTTGAGTTTCACGGGATTCAAACGAAAATAGATTTCAGGCGCTATCACATTGTCGGCGTCAAATCTGTTGAGGGAATCTTTCCACGCCTCATTTCTGTATCCCGACAAACGCAGATAATAGGCCGACACGCTTTTTGACACCGAAGCTCGGCTCCTGATGTAGGTGGGTTTTAGCACCAGCGATTCGTCCCTCAGGTAATTATTGTTAAAGAGCGAGTAATCCTGCACCTCGACATAGGACTGCCAGAGAAAGCCCGCGGGAAGCTGCTGCCAGTGGCTCTGACGGAAGGTACGGTTGCTTGCTCCGGCGTCTTTTTCGTTTATGCCGTAAACATACAGATTACTCTGTGTCGACGGGCTCTTGTAGTCAAGCTCCAGGCCCTTACCGTATCCGAGGCGGCTGAAATAATCATTAAGAAGATAAGTCCTGAAATTATCCGACCAGTTGTAGCGCAGGCGCGTTTTTACGAAGGTGCCGCTCCTTGAGGACCTGCCCGCCCTGACGGCAAGCGTCCATCTTCTCTCACCGAGACGCTGCCTGTAATAGGGCGTATAAAAAACAGGCACCCCTCTGACTGAGAAAACAGCGTGCTTCATCGTCACGCTCTTCTTCTCCACAAAAACTATGCGCGGCGAGGCCATTTTATAATGAGGCTCGTCGTCATCGCAGGTCGTCAGATACGCCTTGTTAAAAATGTAAGTGTCTCCCAACTGCTCCGCGTCGTGTCCGACAAAATACATATTATCCCGGAAGACCCTGGCATTCTGAAAAACCCCGGAAGCCGGCGCGGTGCCGACAGCAAGATGATATTCGGCGCTATCACAGTTCATTGTCGTGGCCGCGTCCTCTATCCGCACTCGGCTCTTCAGGAACACAAGAGACTCGTTCCTGCGGAACTCGGCTTCGTCCGCGTACAATTTCATCGTGTCCCTCTCTATAAAGACATTGCCTGATGAGAAAACTATCTCGCTGCTCTTGCTGTATTTGAGATAATCGCAGCTTATATTGAAAGGCAGATCTTCCTGGGCAAACAAAATCCCGGGGGCGAAAACAACAAAAGCCAAAAAGCTCATTCCCGCAAACAAGTTTTTTAATGCGAGAAGCGGGGCGGATGGTATCCGGCAGGGCTCTATGAGCGAGGGGTTTTGCTCACTTCCCGAAGCGAATTGAGAGCGAAGCGCATACCTGAGCGTCCCTGACGGATATCTCCGGCGCGCAACGACATTATGAGCTCCGGATGGCATACAGCGCTTGAGCTTGTTAAAAGGATTACGGACGCTGCCCATCTGTGCGTTAAAGCAGCGCAAGTTTCGCCGCGCCGTCGGCGCCTATATAGCGTTTCCGGGCGCAAACCCCTGTTGAAACGGATTTCCTGTAGGGTGGGAGAATATTCCTGTCCATGGAAATACGCAGGCCCTCTTTAAATTCGGAATAGGCCCCGGCAAGACCTCCGGTGAAAACGATTTTGTCGGGCACAAGAAGATTGACGATATCAGACACCGCCAGGCCGAGATAAAGGCCGTATTGTTTCCATATTTTTTTCGCCCAGAGCGCCCCTTTGCGCGATTGTCCGCAGATCTCCCGCGGGCTTAAAGCGGCGGCAGAACGCGTCCCCGGGAATAGTTTCCACGCCCAGTTATTCATATAGGCCGAACCGCAATAGGCCTCAAGACAGCCCTTAGCGCCGCAGCCGCAGCGCAGGCCTTCCGGAATGATCTTTATATGCCCTGCCTCAAAAACGGAAATATCACCCCGCGAGAAAATTTTACCGCCGGAAACAAAACCCGAACCTATGCCGGTTCCGAGCGTCAGCGCCACCAGGAAATCCGGCTTTGCCCCACTATAGTTCTCATAGACGCCCAGCGCCGCGCAGGACGCGTCATTCTCAAAGACAAGCTTTTTAAATTTGTGATATTTCATCACGGCTTTTTTGACCGAAAAATTTTTCCAGCCGAGATTCGGCGCGCAAAAAACGAAACCCTTGCCGGGGCTTATCATTCCCGGAACCGCCATTGCCGCGGCTCCTATTTCATCAAGCGGATATTTCCCGGCTATTATTTTTAATATCCCCTCTATTGTTTTTTCCGGTTTAGCCGACGTGGGCGTTGAGAAATCAAAATGTCCGAGTGTTTTCCCCGCGGAAGAACATATTGAGACGGCGGTGTTGGTCCCGCCTATATCTATGCCCATAGCTTTCATTTTTTTCAGCCCCATATTTTTTTCCTCAAATACGCGCTCCCTATTAGCGAACCGAAACACAGAATAACTTCAGGCGAAAGAGCCGCGGCTTTCTTCAAACTCTCAACGGGAGAAGAAGAGATCTCAACGCCCGTGCCGCGGGCCCTTTTCATCAGTTCATCTCTGCCTATCTTTCTTTCATGAGGAAAAGACGAACAGAATATCTTTTCAAAAAGCCCGTTTGAAGATGATAGCATTTCTTCTATCTTTTTGTCTTTTAAGGCGTAAAAAACACAGACGCGCGGGCGGGGCGTTTTTTTGATCTCAGACTTGACCGCCCGCCAGGCATCCAGCGTGTGCCCGCCGTCGAGTATAACATCTATGCCTTTATACTTTTTTCTCTCAAAGCGGGACGGAAGAATATATTCCGGGAAATAACCTTTATCAAACTCTATACCGGCGGACTTTACGGCGGAGGCCGCAAGAGAATAATTCTCACCGAGAAAAGCAGGCCCATAGGGGGTTTTCATCATCGCAGCGTTTATAACAGAAGCCTTTCTCCGGGCCGCTATTGTTTTTATAACATCCGCCGCGGCGCCGCCGCAGCGCGTTATCACCAAACTTCCTTTTTTTATGATCCCCGCTTTTTCGCGCGCTATTTCCTCAACGCTCGGCCCGAGATACTCCGTGTGCTCCCTGCAAATCCCGGTGATGACGGCGATCTCGTTCTTAAGGACATTGGTAGCGTCGAGCCGGCCGCCGAGGCCGACTTCAACAACCGCCCATTGCGGCTTTTTTTCCATAAAATACATGAAGGCCGCCGCCGTCAGTTTCTCAAAATATGTCAGGGGATATTTTTGAAACCTCCTCATCCGGCTGTAATAGAGAGAATCGGATATTTCCCTGCCGTTTAAGCGCACCCTCTCGCCGATGCGTTCAAGATGGGGCGAAAGATAGGTTCCGACACTGAACCCCGAGCGCATTAACAGGCTCTCGGTAAAAACCGCCGTCTGGGATTTCCCTGTGCTGCCGGCGATGAGAACGCATCTGAAATCCTGCTTAAAACCCTCCCCCACAAGAGCTTTTCTCATGCGCTCGAGGCCGAAAGACATTGTTTTTGTTTCCTTGCCGGAATTCATTCTCAGTCGTTAAGCTTCAATTGTTCATCAATGTATCTGAGAGACCTTATGTTTTTCTTGACAGCTGTCTTTTTCGCTTCGGGCGCCATCAGCTCCGCGGGCAGATATTTTTTAACAAGATCCTTCCGGCTTTGCAGAAAAGCTGTCTGATAGAATCTCAATCCCGCGCAGGCGGCAAGACCCGCCGCAAGGCCGAATAACAGCGTTATGACCTTTAAACCCAGAGCCAGCGACAAAAGGAAATACAGCGCGTTAATGAGGAGTAACGCGTGCACGGCCTGGTTGGCCACATCTATGCCGGTCCATGGATAAAAGAACAGTCCGAACATGCCGTAATAAATTAGCGCCGGTACGATAAAAGCTCTCATAAAGTTCTCTCCCGCGAAAAGCAGCGCAAAAGACAGTCCGAGTATAAAAACCTGCGGAGCAAGGCCGAAAAATTCTTTGACGGATAACCCGCACAGCTGCAGATAATAAAATGACACAGTGGCGACAAGACAAAAATTCAGAAAACCCAACAATCTTTTCAGCACACAAACCTCCTCACTTGTATTTTATCAAATCCTCCGGAACATACCATTTCAAGAAATTATGCGATATCCCCGCTCTTGCCGGTTCAATCCCGTGGAAACGCGAAGCGACAACAGTGAGAGAATCAGGGGCGTAAAGAAAACAGTACGGCTGATCGGAAGCTATCATCTCCTGGATACGGCCGTAGATTTTTTTTCTTTCCCCGCGGACAAAACTCATGCGGCCCTTATCTATGAGCGCGTCAACTTCGGGGTTTTTGTATGAGACAAAATTAAAACCTCCGGGGCGGGCCTCGGAAGAATGCCACAGAGAATAGCAATCCGGATCCACGGCTGTGGACCAGCCGAGCACAATAGCGTCAAAATCCCTGCGGTCTATGTGCCTGTTTATCAGCGTCGCCCATTCCAGTATCCGTATTTCCGAGGCGATGCCGGCCTCTTTGAGCTGCGACTGTATGATCGTGGCGGCCTCCTCCCTCATTTTATTCCCCTGGTTTGTGAGAATAGTGAAAGAAAATTTACGGCCATCCCTGTCACGCACACCGTCGCCGTCGGTATCTCTCCATCCGGCCTCATCAAGCAGCGCCCGGGCGCGGACGGGATCATAGTCGAACTTCTCCACATCGGGATTATAAGCCCATGACGAGGGCGGATAATTGGAGTGTATCTGCACGCCGCATCCCAGGAGCACGGCATCAACGATCGCTTTTTTGTCTATCGCATAGCTTATTGCCCGGCGCACCCTTCTGTCTTTAAACAGCGGATTTGTCAGGTTATATCCCATATAAGCGTATTGAAAAGCGCCATAGCGGAATTTGTTGTAATTCCTGTTGAATTCCTCATTATCCGTTTCGTATTTATACTGATGCGGCGTGAGGCCCATACTGTCTATGCCCCGCTTCCTGAGCTCGAGAAACTGCACGGAGCTATCGGGTATTATCCTGTAGATTATCCTCGCGATATTCCCCGTCTCCTCAAAATATTCACTGTTTTTTTCCAGGACTATCTTCTCTCCCGACAGCCATTTGACAAATTTGTAGGCGCCTGTGCCGACGGGCTTTCTGTTGGCCGGATTTTTATCAAAATCGCCCTGCTCAAATATGTGCCTGGGTATTATCCCCAAACCCCACGACTCGAGCGCGGGAGAATATGCCCTGGAATATTTTACGACCAGCGTGTGCTCATCAGGAGCGTTGACGCTGTCTATCATCTTAAAGCGTCCGCTGCGCGGTGAGATGATGTCCGGATCCACAAGGCATTGATAGGTGAACACAACATCGCCGGCTGTGAAAGCCCGTCCGTCGTGCCACTTCACATCGTCCCTCAGCTTGAAAACAATGGTCTTCCCTCCGTCCAGCACTTCCCAGCTCCGGGCCAGATCACCGACAAGAACAAGATCCTTGTCATATTTGACCAGACCGTTGTAAACGAGATCATTTATTTCCGCCGACGCCGAATCCCCCGCGAGCACGGGATTGAGATAGGACGCGTCGCCGAGCATCGCAAAAACTATCGTCGCGCCCTCTTCGCGGCCTCTCTCTCCCGGCGAACAACCCTGCAGGAAGGCCGCCGCGCAGAGCATCGCGCACAAAAGCACATTGACTACGCCATGGCGTATAATCGCAACGGACGGTATTCGTAGCGGGCCATATGAGCGAGGAGTTTTACCCCCTGCTCCGAGCGAATTGGCAGCGAACCGCACACGTGAGCGGCCGTCTAAGGATACCGTCGGCTGCGACTGCTTACGAGTTATACCTATATGCCCGAAGCTGCGCATATTGATTTTAGCCACCGGCTTTCTTACGGCGGGCGCTGATTATTTTCAGCAGAGCCGGAGCTGTCCTCGTGTTCAGCACATCCTTCTTTTCGCATCCGGCTCTTCGGAGGTTCATAAGGCCGTATCTCATATTGTCCATGTGCCGGAGGGCGTGCGAATCGGTACCGAGAGAAAGCATCACGCCCTTCGCGAGCGCCATGCGTATGTGATCTTCTTTCAGATCCCGCCTGTCGGGGAAAGCGTTCACCTCGAGGATGATGTTTTTATCGGCGGCTTTTTCCGTGACCTTTTCCATATCCAGCGGAAGCTCCGGACGCTTGCCTATGAGGCGCGCCGTCGGGTGCGCCAGAACATCAAGATAGGGATTGTCCATGGCCCTCATTATCCTTTTGTTCAGGACTTCGGTGCTCTGGTTAAACGCCGCGTGCACGGCGCCCAGGCAGACATCCAGCTCTCTGAGCACCTTATCCGGATAATCCAGTTTACCGTCGGGCAATATGTCCACCTCGGCTCCAAAAAGGATTTTAACGCGGGATGTTTTGTTGAGCGAATCTATCTCCTTCTTTTTTTTCATCAGGTTATTTATGCTTAAGCCCCGCGCTATTGTCAGGCTCATTGAATGGTCGCAGACCGCTATCCAGCCGTATCCCAGCTCCGAAGCCCTGGACGCGAGAGCCCTTATCTCGACGGAACCGTCGGAATAAACGCTGTGAAGATGCAGGTCGCCTTTTATATCCTCCGCTTCTATGAGCGAAGGCAGATCGCCGAGCGCGGAGCGCTCTATCTCACCCCTGTTTTCCCGCAGTTCGGGAGGAATATAATCAAGGCCGAGGCGCTTATACACATCCTTCTCCGTCTTTCCGGCTATATATTTTCCTGATTTCTGATCACTCAAAGCATACTCGTTCAGCGTATAGCCCTTATCCAGCGCCCGCTTTCTCAAAGCGATGTTGTGTTCTTTGCTCCCTGTGAAATAGAGCATGGCGGCGCCGCAGGATTTCTCGGGAACGACCCTCAGGTCTATCTGCACGTTGCCTGAGGTGAAAACGCTCGCCTTTGAAGAGCCGGAGGCTATCACCTTCTCAACGCCCGGAATTTTAACGAATGAGTCTATGGTTTTTTCAGGTTTTTCCGAAACAGCCAGAAGGTCTATGTCGCCTATGGTCTCGCATCCCCGCCGGAGGCTGCCGCAGGCGAGAGCCTCATCGCAGCTTTTTCTGATAACAGCAAGAAAATCTTCAGCCATATTTTCCGCGGTGGAAATGAGCAGCCTGCCGTCCATGCGGTTGGCGATCTCCAGTCCCCTGAGAATATTGGCGGCGCTCTTTTCACCCATTCCGGGAAGAGCGGCCAGTTCTCCCCGGCGCGCGGCTATATCAAGGCCCCTCATGGTTTTGACGCCGAGCTTCTCATATATCAGCCTTATTTTGGCGGGGCCCAGACCCTGCACTTTCAACATTTCCAGAAGGCCGCGGGGAACCTCTTTTCTTAGATCTTCAAGTTTTGTTATCTTTCCGCCGATCAGATATTCGCTTATTTTAGCGGCGATGTTCTTTCCTATACCATCGAGCTCCTCAAGGTTGCCGGAAAGATAATCGTCTTTTATGTCGTGGTCAAGGGCTTCTATTGTCTCCGCGGCTTTTTGATAACTTCTGATCTTAAAACTGTTTTCGCCTTTGATCTCCAGAAGATGGGCGATCTCGGTGAACTTATCGGCTATTTCCTTATTCTTCATATTTTTTGCCCTCGTCCCGATTCGAACGGGAAACCTTCTCCTTCGCAGGGAGATGCTCTATCCATTTGCGCTACGAGGGCTTAAAAAAATTGCGCGTCTTCACGACTGCATGGATTTCAAAAACTGCTCGTTTGAAGAGGTTTTCTTCATTTTTTCCACTATAAATTCCATGGCTTCCACATGATCGGCGCGGGTGAGGAGTTTTCTGAGTATCCACACTTTGTTCAGCACTTCTTCGCTCAGCAGCAGTTCCTCTTTTCTCGTGCCGCTCTTTGTTATATCTATCGTCGGGAACACACGCCTGTCGGTCAGTTCCCGGCAGAGATTGATCTCCATGTTGCCCGTACCCTTGAATTCCTCGAATATCACCTCGTCCATCCGGGATCCGGTGTCTATCAGGGCAGTGGCTATGATGGTGAGGCTCCCTCCGTCAACAACGCTCCGCGCCGTGCCGAAGAATTTTTTCGGTTTCTGCAGAGCCGTGGTTTCCAGCCCCCCCGACATCACTCTGCCCGAAGACGGCGTCTGGGCGTTGTGCGCCCTTGCAAGGCGCGTCAGAGAATCAAGCAGTATCACCACATCCCTGCCCATTTCCACCATGCGTTTCGCTTTTTCAATAACCATGTCCGACACCTGTATGTGCCTGGCGGGGCTTTCATCAAAAGTGGAAGCCACGACTTCCGACTTCACGCTCATCCTCATGTCCGTCACTTCTTCCGGCCTCTCGTCTATGAGCAGGCAGATGAGCGTCACCTCCGGATGATTGATAGTGATGCCGTTGGCTATGGCCTGCAGGAGCATTGTCTTGCCCGTCCTCGGAGGCGCGACTATCAAACCCCTCTGCCCCTTGCCTATGGGGGTGAGAAGATCCATGATCCTTCCCGATATCCCCTGCCTGTCGGTTTCAAGTATGATCTGTTTCTTCGGGTACTGCGGCATCAGCTTATCAAAATGAGGCCTGCCCAGGGTCTCTTCCGGCTTCATATTATTGACAGCCACTATGTTGTTCATGGCGTAATATTTTTCCCTGTTCACCGAAGGATGTTTGCAGTAGCCCTTGAGGAAATCGCCCGTCCTGAGCTTGAGTTTTTTTATCAGCATGGGCGCGATATACACGTCTTCATTGGACGGCAGATAACTGTTGTCCGAGGAGCGCAGAAAACCGAAACCGTCCGGCAGTATTTCGAGATAGCCCTCTTTCTCTTCCTTGGGATAATCTTCGCCGCCATTCTGATTATTGCCGTGATTGTTATTACCCTCGGCCTGACAGCCGTTAACTTTTGCTGATGTATCAGGAGCGGCCTTAGGCTCAGACAAAGGAGCCGCGGGAGACTGACCGGCGTTTTTGGAAACATTCAAAATAGCTTCCACTATCTCGTGTTTTTTCATCTTCGCGCCGATGGTCGCGCCCGAGAGCGAGGCCGTTTCTTTAAGCTCCGGCAGCTTCATCTCCTTCAACTTCTCTTCTGTGTAAATAGACATTTCTTCCTCCGTATTGCTGTTTTTCGTTTCCATGTACCGTATTTTATGTTTTATCCTCAAATGCTTTTTGAAATTTCCGGGAAGTTAATATCCCGGGAAAACCGCCTGCCGTCTTCCTCCGGATCCTGCCGGCGATTTTATTCCTTTGGAACGCTTATCCTATCAACAATCTTTTTTCGTGTCAATACTCAGAACAGGATACAGAACAGGATACAGGACGCAATCCCGCTCAGGGCGTTCAGGGATTTATTTTAACAGGATGGGCGTGCCAGATATCATCGGCGTATTCTTTCACGGCCCTGTCGCTTGAAAAATAACCCATGTTGGCTATGTTTAAAAGCGCCTTTTTCTGCCACAGGAGTTTATCGGCAAAATCTTTGTTGACCTGATAAGTCTTCTGCAGATAATCTTTCATATCGGCCAGCAGAAAATAGCTGTCCGGGCTGCCGCCGTCGTCGCCATAAAGTATAGAATCGTACAAAGGCTTGAAAAGCTCATTGTCGCCGCCGGATAATTCCCCGGATTTGAGCATATCAAGCGCGGTCCTGATCTCATCATGCGACTCGTATATCGCGCCGGGATCATAAGATCCGTCCCGCTGCTTTTCTTTTATCTGTTCAGCGTTAAGGCCGAAAATATATATGTTATCCGCCCCCACATGTTCTAAGATCTCTATGTTCGCCCCGTCAAGTGTGCCGAGCGTCAGGGCGCCGTTGAGCGCGAATTTCATATTGCCAGTGCCGGATGCTTCCGTTCCGGCCATTGAGATCTGCTCGGAGACATCGCTGGCGGGAATGATCTTCTCTGCCAGAGACACGCCGTAATTCGGCAGAAAAACAACTTTTATCTTTCCGTTTATGCTCTTGTCACCGTTTATCAGATCAGCGACGCTGTTGATAAATTTGATGATGAGCTTTGCCCTGGCGTATCCCGGCGCCGACTTGCCCGCGAAAATAAATGTGACGGGAGCCGCAAGAGAAGACGGGTTTTTCTTAATGCCGTTATACATCACGAGAATCCTCAAAGCGTTCAGGAACTGCCTTTTGTATTCGTGCATTCTCTTCACCTGCGAATCAAATATGGATTCGGGATTCACTTCAACGAAGCATTCCCGCTTTATATATTCAGCCAGCTTCTTTTTGTTTTCAAGTTTGATGTTGTACAGGTTTATCAGGGTGTCCCTGTCATCAGCGAATTTTTCAAGTTCCTTGAGGCGGGAAAGATCACTTATCCAGCCGTCGCCTATTTTCTCCCTTATCAGCCGGGATAGATAGTGATTGGCCACAAGGAGCCAGCGCCGCTGCGTTATGCCGTTTGTCTTGTTGCTGAATTTTTCGGGCCACAGCTCATAAAAATCCCTGAAAACATCGGTTTTCAGTATCTCGCTGTGGAGCTTCGCCACGCCGTTGACGGAATGCGAGCCGACAATAGCGAGATTCGCCATCCTGATATGCTTTTCGCCGTCGTCGGAAACGATAGACATCCAGTTGACTTTCATGTGATCATCGGGATATTTAGCTCTCACCTCAGATGTAAAAATCCTGTTTATTTCATAGATTATCTCCAGGTGCCTGGGCAAAACCGTCTCAAACAGGTTCAGCGACCATTTTTCAAGCGCTTCCTGCATGACCGTGTGATTGGTGAAAGCGAAAGTTTTCCGTGTGATGTCCCACGCTTTATCCCATTTCAGGCCGTAAATATCAATAAACAGGCGCATGAGCTCCGGTATGCCCAGCGCCGGATGCGTGTCATTGAGCTGTATGGCCACCTTATCGGCGAACCTGTCAAAATTATCGTAGGTTTTCAGATAGCGCCTTATTATATCCTGCAGGGTTGCGGAGACGAAAAAATACTCCTGCTTGAAACGCAGTTCCTTTCCCTCGTAAATATTGTCGTTCGGGTACAGCACCTTTGAAATATTTTCCGTGCGGTTCTTGTCTTCCACCGCCTTTATGTAATCGCCGTGATTGAAGATCTGCAGGTCAAACTGGTTGGATGAACGGGCGGACCAGAGCCGCAAAGTGTTCACCGTGCTGTTTCCGTATCCTATTATCGGCATATCGTGAGGGATAGCCAAAATGTCTCTGGTGTCCCGCCAGACAAAACGCACTCTGCCGAAAGCATCCTTTTCAGGGACGCTTTTTCCGTAGAAATGCACATTGATGGCGTATTCCGGCCTTTCTATTTCCCAGGGAGAACCGAATTTCAGCCACTCGTCCGGCGCCTCCACCTGGAAACCGTCCTGTATCATCTGTTTGAATATGCCGAACTCATAATGGAGCCCGTAGCCATAGCCCGGCAGGCCGAGAGTCGCCATTGAATCCAGATAACAGGCCGCGAGGCGCCCGAGGCCGCCGTTGCCGAGGCCCGCGTCGGGCTCGAGCTCCAGGAGTTTGTTAAAATCATCCCCGCCTTTCTTTATGACATACTTCACTTCCTCAATGAGATTCAGGTTGATTATGTTGTTGAGGAGAGCGCGCCCCAGAAGAAATTCAAGAGAAAGGTAATAGATCCTCTTCACATCCTCGTTGTAATAGCTCTGCTGCGTTTTGGACCATCTTTCCACCATCCTGTCGCGTACCGCGTAGCAGAGGCCCATGTATTTATCGTAATCGGTCGCCGAAAACTCGTCTTTCGCCCGGGTGTAACGCAAATGATTTTTTATGGATAAACGCAGCGCCGACGAGTCCATGCGTTTCCTGTAATTTTTTACCAGGTCGTCCTGTATCTCTTTTTTCTTTTTATCTTCTTCTGTCATCCGTTCCGCCTTTGCGCCATGTATAAGCTTGCCGCTATTCTATGATTCTCACCTGTTCTTGTCAACTGTATTTACTATCGTGAAGAGGACTATTTCCGATTTTGAGCCCAGACGCATGGGAGGTCACCATGTGCCGGCGCCCGATGTCGTGTAGATATATGAATCTCCCTGACGGTAAAGACCGTAGGGATGTTTGTAATACAGTTTAACGGGCAGGTTGAAAACAGGTATCTGTCCCGCATGGGTGTGGCCCGAAAACTGGAGGAAAATCCCCCTCTCGGAGGCCTTATCAAATATCTCCGGACTGTGCGACAGCAGGATGACCGGCAAGCTCCCGGGATTTTCAGGCAGGGCTTTGGTGAGCTCCGCATCACCCGCGTCATCATCCACCCCCGCAAGGATCATCTTCCCTTTTATTGAAACGCTTTCATTCCGCAGCATCCTTATTCCGGCTTTTTCCGCGAAACCCTCAAATTGTTTCACTCCGCTGTAAAATTCGTGATTCCCCGTCACGGCGAACACGCCGTCTGATGCTGATAATTTACCGAGCGCCTCAATGAATAATTTCTTCTTTGCCTCAAGCGCGCCGTCGCAGAAATCGCCGGCTAGGACAATGATATCCGGTTCAAGGCTGTTGACTTTAGCCACCAGTTTCTCCAGCCACACAGGAGATTTGTTGTCTTCCAGGTGGATGTCGGAAAAAGCGGCGATCCTGAAGACTTCTCCCTTAAACTGACTGGAAACGAGATTTATATTTCTGACAGCCGTGTGCTTCGCGTTGATAAAGGCCGCAAGGCTCAGAATAAGCGTTACCGCAACCGCTATGGCGGTG
>PHAM01000037.1 GCA_002841685.1 Elusimicrobia bacterium HGW-Elusimicrobia-2
AACATTGCTATGATCCCGCCTGTTGATCTTTGTTCTTTGCTTAAGAAAAAAATTGCTTTTTCAAATAAAAGGGGTTACGATGTATTTGCCGTTCCCTATCTGCTCTTTTGTCTGCTCTTTTGTCAACTCTCCCCTCGGCGCCTGCCCGCCGCCTGTCCGCCGTGGCGGAGCAGACGGGGACTTTTCCCCACGCCTACCGGCGGACTTTCACCCGCGCCTACCGGCGGACTTTCACCATCGGCAGATCCTGGCTTTTTTTCTTGCGGTGGAATGATACCTTTTTCGATGGTATTTTAGTATTATCCAATGCAAGAGCTGTTAAAACAGAAATAAAATTGCTAAAATCCGCAATATGGAGATTTATTGATATGGGCACAATAAGGAAAAGCGGGCTTCGCGCGTTTACCGGGATTTTTTTCTTTTCCCTGGCCGCGTTTTTCTATGCCGATTTTACAGCTGTCATTCATGCCGCGACTCCGGCGGAAATGGAAAAAATATTTTCCCGTGCCGCTGATAAATACCTTGCCAAGGACTGGCCGGGGGCCATAGAGGATTTAAAAAAAGTCATAGCTGATGATCCGGGCAATCTCCGGGCCGTTGGGCTTTTGGGAAGGGCGCTTACTTCGCAGGCCGCCGACCTGGCCGCAAAAGGGGAACTGGGAAAAGCTCTCAGCGTCGTTGATGAGGCTCTGACTTACTCGCCTGAGCTCAAGGACGCGGCGGACACTAAAACAAAAATAGTTAAGGAGATAAAACAGCTGGAAGAAAAAGACGCTGAAGGCCGCAGCCGCAGGGCTTATGCCGAGCAGAGAAGAAAAGAAGAAGCGGCCTCCCGCCAGTCGCAGGAAGAAGAATACAACAAAAAAATAGAGAATGAGAAGCGTCAGCGCGAACTGAGAGAAAAAAATCTCCTGGAACAGGTTAACCGCCAGAGCAAGGAAATACTGGACAGAAAAGAGGAGATAGAGATCCTGCGCCAGCAGACGAACACGATAGCCACAAAGTGGCTGATGTATTTTTCCATAGCGGTGCTGCTGTCGATAGCGGTCAGCTATTATGTTTCATCAAAAATAGTCGATAATATCGCATCCCGCACACGGCGGCAGCTTGCGGACAGTTCCGACAGAATGACTGAACTTGTAAATGACCTTGCGCAGAAAAGTAACGCGACGGAATCTCTGACAGAGTTAAAAAACTCTCATGCCGAGATCGTTTCCCAGCTCGCGAATCAGCGGTCAAACCCGATGGAGGAAAAACTGCTCGCCCAGACGGAAAATCTTATAAAAGTCGTGGAACAGGCGCAAGGCGCCTCTGACGGCGCGGTGAATAACATAGAGTTTGACGATGTCAGTTCCAGGCGTGTGATAACGGATATTTCGCCGTCAACCAGGTCAAGGGCGAAAAGCGTGGTCTCAATAGCGCAGACAATAAACAACCCGTCTCTGGCGGCGCGGCTGATCGCGCCCTATCTCAATGACGGCAGTAACAGGGTGCGTGCCACGGCGGCGGCGGAAATGTTCAAGTTCGATCCGGCCGCATCGGAAAACACGCTCAAAGACATGGCCGCTTCAGAGAGCAAGTGGGACAGGCTTTCGGCCGCCTGGGCGGCGGGCGAGATAGCCCAGCTTTCGGTCATGGAAACGCTTGAAATCCTCATTGAGGATTATGAACCTCTGGTGAAAGCGCGGGCGGTAGCCGCGGCAAAGAAAGCCGAGGAGAAAATGAAAGGGAAGTTCCCCGCGACGCTGAGGGTAAAGCTCAGCCGCGGAAAGTAGGCGGGGTTTTAACCCCCGTGTTGTAGGAGGTATTATGGGTTTTTTCCCGTTAGCGGTAATCGTTGTTATAATATTGTTCAACGCCGTAAGAATTGTTAAAGAATATGAGAGGGGCGTTATTTTCCGTCTCGGCCGGCTTGTGGGAGCGCGGGGCCCCGGGCTTTTTTTTCTTATACCCGGACTTGAAAAAATGGACAAGATAGACCTGCGCGTCGTTACTCTGGATGTGCCGTCGCAGGATGTGATAACAAAAGACAATGTGCCGGTAAAAGTGAATGCCGTGTGCTATTTCAGGGTTATGGATCCTGAGAAAGCGATTGTTGAAATAGAGGATTTTGTAATGGCGACGAGCCAGATCTCTCAAACAACCCTCAGGAGCGTCGTCGGACAGGCGGCTCTTGATGAGGTGCTGTCGTCCAGAGATAAAATTAACACGGAACTTCAGAAAATAATCGATCAGGCCACCGACCCGTGGGGAATCAAGGTGTCCCGGGTTGAGATAAAAGATGTGCAGCTTCCCGCGGATATGCAAAGGGCCATAGCCCGTCAGGCGGAAGCCGAACGCGACCGCCGCGCGAAAGTGATACACGCGCAGGGGGAATTTGAGGCGTCCGTGAAACTTACCGAAGCGGCCAAGATCATAGACCAGTCTCCGTCGGCCATACAGCTGAGATATCTTCAGACGCTCACCGAAATAGCCACGGAGAACAATTCGGTCACGGTTTTTCCCGTGCCGATAGATATCCTGAGGGCAATAACGCAGAAAAAAAGCTGACTTTTTAAAACTTCGGCCTGAAGATGCAGGGTAGCAAAACGATGCGGAGGAGGGTATGCAGGAAATGCTTAGATTTTTTGCGCGGTTTGCCCTCCCTGCAGGCTTGTTTTTGATTTGCGCGGGTTTACTGCGGGCGAATTTTCTTGACATTCCTGTCGGCGCAAAAGCGGCGGCTCTTGGGGGCGCTTTTTCTTCTTTTCCGGATGACGGCAGCATTTTGAAATGGAACCCGGCGGGGCTTGCGAAAATAAATCAAAAGCAGATTTATATTGCGCATATGCCGTTGTGGCTGGATACGGATTTTAGTTTTTTCTCGTATGTTCAGCCGTCTTTAAAAAAGGAACAAACCTTTGCCGCCGGATTTTGCCGTTTGGTGAGCGGATGTTTTATCGCAAGGCAGTCAATTTTTGACGCGGGGGAAGAATTTGATATTGCGCATCATGCGGTTCTTCTTTCGGGAGCGAGGAAAATTTCAAACAAAATATACACGGGGGCGAATTTCAAATTTATCAATTCACGGATATACAGGAAAAGCGCTTCCGGGTATGGTTGTGATGCGGGGTTATTTTCTGATTTTAAGGAAAATATGACCGCCGGACTTTTTGTTGAGAATTTAATTACTCCGTCTCTTTCATGGGAAACAGAAAGAGAAAAATTCTCCCGGATTTTTTCGGCGGGAAGCGCGTACAAGTTTAGAAACTACTTATTCGTTCTTAATCTCAGAAAGAAAAAAAATATCCCGCTTGAGAAAGGAGCCGGCGCTGAATACACGAAGGGAATTTTCAGTTTAAGAGGGGGTTTTAATGAGAATTTCAGGTTCGGCGCGGGAATAAAAAAGAATTCTTTTTCACTCAATTACTGCTTTGCTTTTCACGATCTCGGCGGAAATCACACGTTTGATTTTGCGCGGAGCTTCGGCCAGGTAAGGGGCGAAAAGATAAAGAAAATCACAAAAAGATACGCTAAAAACCTTTCAAAAAATTATTTCAAAAAAGGCCTTGATTACTACAACCAACAGAAGTATGAACTGGCTCTTGCGGAGTGGGATAAGGCACTGATATGGACTCCTGAAAATAACGAAATTAAACAGCGCCTTGATGAGGTTTCCGAACAGCTGGATATTCTTGTAAACAGAAAGCTTCTTGAACGGCATCTGACAGCCGGTTATAAATTTTATTCACAAGGAGAACTGCGGGAATCGCTTAAAGAATGGGAGAGCGTTCTTCTCTTTGACCCGCTAAACGAGCGGGCAAATGAATACATTTCAAAAATTAAAGAAAAATTCGGCGATGAAGAAAGGCGGGCGGTTGAGGAAAAAATGCTCTTAAGAAAACAGGCGAGGATAAACGTTTTGATTGAAAAAGGAGAGGGCCTTCTTTCAAAAGATAAACCGAATGAGGCGATAAAAGTGTTTAAGAAAGCGCGGATATTTGCTCCGGATAACAAAGTCATTTCTTCTCTTCTCGTAAAAGCGGAAAAGAACAAAGAAACGCTTTTTGAAGAATATTTTTCAAAAGGACAGGGCTTTTACAGCCGGAAAAATTATACCGAAGCGGTAAAAAATATAAAATACGCTCTCACTTTCAAGGAAAGCAAACAAGCTCTTGATTTGCTTAACGTAATAAAACAGGAATCCGCGAAGGAGCTGCCGAAAGTGAGCCAATCGGAAATTGACAAAATGTATTATCTTTCGGCTGACCTCTATTTCAAACAACAGTATGAAGAAGCGGGAAAAATTCTTGATGAAATCCTGAAAAAAGCTCCGTTGAATGAAAACGCGTTAAAATTAAAACAGAAAGTTGCCGCCACGCTTGAGGTAATTAAAAAATGACAGGAAAAATCTGTAACGCGGCAAAAAGAATTTTTTTAGGATTTTTAATTATAATTTTTTGGGCAGGCAATGTTTTTTCTGCTGAAAAAAATTGGGTAGGTAAGAGTTCATCTGATGCAGATGAACCGAATAACTGGTTACAATTGAGTGTTCCACAGGACGGAGACAGTGTTGTTTTTGATAAAATTAGCAACGATTGCTCTTGGAATATTTCTCCTGAAATTTCATCTTTTACAGTAACGACGAATTATACAGGCGCCATAAATGTAACTGTGTCAAGTTTTTCCGTCACTTCAAAATTTTCGCTTCAAAACGGAAATTTTAATTTGAAATTTTCAACGATAAATTTCGGCGGCGATTTTGAAAGAGGCACTTTTGCCGTCTTTAATTCCGGGGGCGGCAGGTGCGTTTTTAACGGAACGGCGCTTCAGAAAATATCAATTACGGGGGGTGTGATAGGCCCCGTTCAGACATTTAATGATTTTGAAATTTATTCTTCAAGCGGAGTTTTATCGGAAGTTGATCTTGAAGTTTTAGGTGATTTTCAAATCTCATCCGGCGCCTTCAGTTTAAGCGGTAATGAGGCCGGAATTTGGGGCGATTTTACGGTAAAAGCCGGAAACATTCTTCCGAACGGAAGTTTTGTTTTTAAAGGGGGAGAAACGCAAAATATTGAAATTATCCCGCAGGTGAATATAAATTCGTTTGTAATTGCCTCTTCTTCGGATGTGTGCGTTATTTCGAATGTTTCCTCAGTGAATTCTTTAACTGTTGAAACGGGAAATCTGAAAATACAAAACCGTAAATTTGAAACGGATGCGGTTGTAATTGAGAACACGGGGCAGTTTACCGTCCTAAATTCAACGATTAACGGCTTTGGCGCAAATTATTTAAATTTTCTTTCTTCGGGCATTTTAGATTTCAATAATCTTATCATTGAACAGGCGGATTCCGTCATAATTTCAAACGGTTTCGTGTCGCTGTCCAAAATGATTTTCAAAAACCTTTCCCCGGGCACAACGGCGGTAAATTTTCTCCTAAAAGACGATATGGTTTATAATTTTTCCGATTTTTATTTTGATGGCACAGTGGGGGTAAATTTTTACGCTCCGGCCAAAACATCAGGAAAAATCAATTTTATAAATTCCGCGGGAGCAAAAACGGGGCCTTGTTTTGAAAACGATCCTAACGGGGTTGTTTTCTGGGGAGATGTTTCTCCCCCCGTTTCTTCAATTACTTCGGCCGCCGACGGAAAAAGTTATAATATTTCCGGAATCAATCCCGTATCGGGACTCGCGTCCGACACCGGCTGGGGTGTGAAAAATGTTTACCTGAGAATTTATGATAATGATGACAGGCTTTATTGGTCCGAAGGATTGCAGAAATGGATTGGAATTTCTCAATGGACGAGCACCGACGGCGCCGCTGTCTGGCAGTTTAATACGGAAAATGTTTCTTTTAGCCAGAATCACGAATATCTGCTGAATTCCAGAGCGCTTGACTGGGATGAAAACAATGAGGTCAATTTTTCTACAAAAACAATTTTTTATGATGATGTTTCACCGTGCGCCGTATCTGTGCTTTCCGCTTTTCCCGGCGAAGATGAAGGGGAAATTTCTCTGACATGGTCCGCTCCGGGTGACGACGGCACAAGCGGCAATTTTACGGGCAAATTTAGAATAGATTACAGCACAAAGGCGGATTATGGATTTCAAAGCGCTAATTACAAATTACAAATTTCAACAAGTGACTGTAAACCGTTGAGCGGTTGGGGGCGCACTATTACAGGGCTGACGCCGGCCGCCACATATTATTTCAGGTTGTGGTCGGCTGATGAAGTGCCGAATATATCCGTGATTTCAAACGGCGCAACTTCATGGGCTTATATCCAGCCGCCCGGCGCGCCTCAATTCGCCGGTGAGGCCGTTTCCGCTTTAAAAATTAATTGGCGCTGGAGTGACGTTGAAAAAGAAAACGGTTACCGGCTGAGAAATGAAAGCGGGGAAATTATAGAAACGCTCGCGAAAGATGCGACTTTTTTTGTTGAAGGAAATCTTTCGCCGAACGCTTCCTATTGGCGGCATATTGAGGCATATAATATTTCGGGCTCAAGTTTTAGCTCTCCCGCGATTGTGTATACGCGCGCGAAAACGCCGGTTGAAGGAGAATTTTCGAGCGTAACATCCGGCAAAATAACGGCAAACTGGACAAGTAACGGCAATCCGCCTTATACGGAATACTTCTGTGAATGCTCGTCAGTTTCCGCCGGAGGCCCTTTCTTTAAGGATTCCGGATGGATTGTAAATTACGGCTATGAGTTTTCGGGATTGACTGCGGTCACCGTTTATTATTTCAGGACGAAAGCGAAAAACGGCGATGAATTTTCTACGGAATGGGTTTTACTCGGTTCCACGAAAACGCTTTCCCCTGTTCAAAACGCTCCTGCCGCGCCATCTGAATTTAATGGCATTGCCCTTTCGGACGCGCAGATAAAATGGAGATGGAAAGACAACTCATCCGGTTCTTCACAAGAAGACGGTTTCAAAATTTATACTGCGACAGGCGGATGGATAAAAGAACTGTCGCCGGACACGACTTTTTTTGTTGAAGAAAATTTTTCGCCGAATGCGGAATACGCTCGATTTTGCGAAGCATATAATGTTAAAGGATCAAGCGGCTCATCAATTTCTTCCGCATGGACTTTTTCAAGAAAGCCGTCAAACCTTTATTTTACAAACATATCGTCGGTTGCTATTACGTCAAACTGGAATTCAAACGCAAATCCGCAGGGGACGGAATATCAGATTGACTGCTCTGAAAATGAAAATTTTTCCGTAATAAAAGCGTCTTCAAACTGGATTACGAATTTAAGTTTCAAATCCGGCGGTCTTTCGCCGGGAACAAAATATTATTTCAGAGTGCGTTCAAAAAATTCCGTCAGCGAAACGAGCCCTTATTTGGAAAATTCGGTTACCACTCTTTCCCCCGACAGCATCCCCCCGGCGAAAATAACGTCTCTTTCCGCCATAACCGGCGCGGATGAAGGCGAAATAAATCTTTACTGGATTGCCCCTGGCGACGACGGAAAGGAAGGTGACCTTCACAATAGTTTTTTTACGATTTATTACGCCACTTTTGCCGTCGGGAATCTGTCCGAGGCGAACACTTTGGTAATAAGCACAAACACAGGCGCTCTTTCAAATCAGTCAAAAACGATTACAGGACTTTTTCCGGGGAAAACGCACTATTTTGGAATAAAAACAACGGATGATTCGGGAAACAGATCCGTTCTTTCAAGCACGGTTTCCGCTTCCGCCTGCGATCTTCCGCCGGCTATACCGGCGGGGCTGGCGCTTTCGCCGGGAAACGGAAAGATTTTTGTGTCATGGAATGAAAACGCCGAGACTGACATAAAGGAGTATCACGTTTATTATTCAACAACATCCGGCGTTTCGGAAACAAATTTTATTGCGAAAATTTCAACGGAGAGCGCGTCGGTTGTTCTTGACGGTCTTACTAACGGGACGGTTTATTTTGTGAGAATGAAGGTTTCCGACATCGGAGATAAGTTCAGCGATTTCTCGGTTGAAAAATCCCTCGCGCCTTCTCAGCCGGGAGCGCCGACGCGTTTGGTTCTTTCTCTCGGCTGGACACAGACGCACCCCGGCGATGAGTTCCCTATAGCGGGCGATAATCTTATTATAAGCGTCTACAGTTACGAGGTAAAAGTTGACACATTTACGGGATGGGTGGTCATTGGTACGACAGACCCCGAAGCTGAATTTTTGGAGGACACATATCAAGACCCCGGAATATTTTTTAACAACGAAAATGATGAGATTATTCCGCCTAAATTTCTGAAATTCCGGACTGCGGGAACGCACAAGATTACCGCCTGTGTGAAAGACGATGAAGATATAAAAGGCGAAATTGAAATAGAAGTTTTACCCGAAGAGGCCGCCAGTTTTAACATTATAATTTCATCTTCTTTGACAGTGGGCGCGACAACAATGACGGTTGAGGCGGTCGGGAAAAACCTCACCCGCGCGGTAAATTATCAGGGGATTGCCGCTTTTAGCGGTGATTCGTCAATTCAGCTTCCCGTGGAAACGCAATTTCACAGCGCCTACGGCGGAATTCACACATTTGATGCGACATTCACAAAACCCGGCGATTTCGCAATTAGCGTTTATGACAGAGACGCTTCTCAAATTACCGGCGAAGCTAATGTTTCCGTGGAGGGGTCGGAAGAGTTAAGCTGTTTTGAATTTGATTTGCCCTGTGAAATTTACTCCGGGCGGAGTTTTTCACTGCAAGTTTCTGCAAAAGACATTTACGGCAACACTGTCGGGGATTTTTCTGAAACGGTGAATTTTGCTCTTTCAAGCGGTTTTCTTTATATTGAAAAATCGCCTGTTTTTGAGAGCGGCATATTTCAGTCAAATACGATTATAGAATATCAGGGTTCCGGCAGCGTCGTATTATCGGCGTCCTATGAGCAGATTTTAACAACTCGGTCGCTAACGCTTGCTATAACGGGCGCTGATTTGAATGCAATCGCATGGCCTGTTCCGGGCAATCCCGACAGAGAACCAATCAATATCAGGTTTTTTCTTAAAGAATCCGCGAAAGCGAAAATAACTATTTATACGCTTGGCGGAAAATTTGTCAGGGATGCTGAAATTCACGGAAGTCCCGGCGCGAATATCTTTCAGTGGCGGGGGAAGGATGATTGGGGAAATTCCGTTTTGAGCGACGGCTACATAGTTTTTATTGAAAAAAAATATCCGTCAGGGACAGAAACGGAAAAATTCAAGATTGCGGTTTTAAGATGAAAATTTCAAAAGTTGCTGTAAAGTTTTCAATAGTTGTTTCATTTTTGCTTCTGCTGGTTATCTTTTTTCTTTCTTCTCTCGTCCTGAAACAGAAAGAAAAAAGTTTTATTATGGAGATGGAATTGAGGACGCGGTTTTTCGGCAGGGCGGTTCAGGAGGCAATTTTCCCCAAAAAAGATCTCTTTCAGGTTCATTTCGCCGTCAACGAGATAATGAAAGAAAAAGGAATAATTTACGCGTGCGTGTGGGATGAGAGCGGAAAATTTATTTCTCATTCAATATCCGAAAGGCTTAACGAACCCGCTCAAACCGCTGTCGGCAAAAATGCTGTTGTGTCAAAGGAATTTCTAATTCAGGAATACGAGGAGGAAGGGGAAAGTTTTTATGATTTTGCCTTTCCGCTTCAAATCGGCGACAAAATTATAGGCGGCATAAGAATCGGTTTCTCAAAGCAATCAATGGCGCAGGCGCTTGCGGAAGTAAGATTTCAGATTTTAAAAATCGCTGTTTTTGTGCTCGCGCTCGGAATTCTCATCACAATGTTTGTTATCGGTTTTATGTTAAGGCCTATAAATTATCTTGCCGCCGCCGCAAAAGAAATTGGCGCGGGTAATCTGAAAATTCATCTTAATGAAAAAGGCAAAGACGAAATCGGCGAACTTTCCCGCACATTCAATCAAATGGTTAAGGGGTTGAATGAAAGAGAATTTTTAAGAGAGACATTCGGAAAATATGTAAATCCCGAAGTCGCCCGTCTCGCGCTTGAAAACAAATTGAAATTCGGCGGCGAAAGAAAAAATGTTTCAATTCTTATATCCGACATCAGAGATTTTACTTCTCTTGCCGAAGAAATTCCCGCGGAAAAACTTATCAAAATGCTTAACGAGTATTTTGACAAAATGGTAGCCGTTATTACCGAAAGAGGAGGCTCAATTGATAAGTATATGGGGGATGCTATCTTATCCGTTTTCGGGGCGCCTCTCCCGCTTGAAAATCACCCGCTTAATGCTGTTTTATCCGCATGGGAAATGAAAACGGCGCTTGAAAAATTTAATTTGGAACACGATATAAAATTTCGTATGGGGATAGCGGTTCATACAGGCGAGGCAATTGTGGGTAATATCGGCTCCCACAAAAAAATGGAATACACCTGCATCGGTGATCCAGTTAACACGGTGAGCAGGATTGAAAACCTCAACAAAGAATTTGAGACGGAAATTCTTTTAAGTGAGGACACTTACAGTTTTGTTTCAGAGCGGGTAATCGTCAGGGAAATGTCAAATGTAAAAATAAGGGGAAAGAAAAAAGAGATCAATATTTACGAATTGAAGGGGATAAAAGAGGATTCCCTCTGCCCGGGGCAGCAGGGATAGCGCCCTTTATGTCTGGTAAAAAACCCTTCAGGGCCGCTTCGGGCGCTGTTCGCGATTTTTGACAAACAGGCCGCGTTAAAGTAAAATATCAGATAATTTTGCTTATGTTTGACAATATCTTTATTATGGGGGGCGGATGCTGGTCTTCGGCAATCGCGTCCGTGCTGAAAGACACTCCTGCGGCCCGCGCTCCTGCGGACGGGGTATCTGTAACTATATGGGAGATTGATCCTCTCCGCCGCGGCTATTTCAGAAAACACGGCCATCCTGAATTTTTTCCTTATGTCAAACTTCGCGGTGTAAACTTTGCGGATGAATTGAAAATTCCCGATGATACGGATCTTTTAATCGCCGCCGTGCCGGCGCAGACGTTGAGGCCGGCTCTTGTTAAAATTTCGGCTTTCGTGAAAAAAAAGCGCCTGCCTGTTCTAGTAGTGAGCAAGGGAATAGAAATAAAGTCTCTCAAAAGCCTGGACGCTGTTTGCGCGGAAGTGCTGGGGAGAAATGTCCCCGTCGCTGTTATGACGGGGCCTTCGCACGCGGAAGAGCTTGCCGTAAAACAGCCCACAAGCGTTGTCGTGGCCTCAAAGAACCGTTCTCTGGCGCTAAGGATACAGGCGCTTTTTGCAAGGCCCTATCTCAGGCCTTATATTCAGGGCGATATACGGGGCGCGGCCGTGGGCGGAGCCGTTAAAAATGTTATGGCGGCGGCGGCGGGTGTCTGCGACGGACTTGGTTTGGGAATAAACGCCAAAGCGGCGCTCTTGACGAGAGGCCTTGCCGAAATGACGCGCATAGGAGTTTATATGGGGGGGCATCATTCCACATTCAGCGGGCTTTCCGGAGTCGGAGATCTTATCGTAACGGCTTTTTCGTCATACAGCAGAAACAGGAATCTGGGCGAGGCTCTTGGCCGGGGAATGACGCTTCCCGAGGCGAAGAAAAAAGTGAAGACGACTGCTGAGTGCGCGGAAACAGTTAAGGCTCTTATGAAAATAGCCGCGAAGGGAAAAGTGAACGCGCCGATTACGGAGGAGCTTTTTAATATAATGTACCGCAAACGCCCGGCTCGCGAGGCGATAGGCAGACTGATGGGCCGAGCGGTTAAAAGCGAAGATGAAAAAAGAGTAAAGGGGGATTTTTAGTTATGAATAAAATAGACATAATAGAAGCCGTCAGCGGCGTTACCTGCGCTAAAAGCGAAGCCGATGATGCCGTGAATAAAGTTTTTGAGGTGATTACGGAAGCTTTGCGCCGCAAGGAAAAAGTTGTGGTGCAGAATTTCGGCTCTTTCCATGTGAGACTGAAAAAACCGTATGATGCGCGCAATCCACGGACGGGAGAAAAGGTGCATGTGCCTCCGAGAAATGTTGTGAAATTCACAATTTCCCCAGGGGTTTTTAATGACGGCGGCGAAAAATGACAGATAAAAATAAAATACTTGAACCCTGCAGATACAGGAAATATACCGGTATGATCTGTGTCCTTGGAAATGTTTCAAGGTTTATCACCATACAGGACTGCATAGATTGCGAAGTGCCGAAAGAGAAAAGGGCATCCGACAAAAGAGGCACTGATAGAAGAAACCCTGTAAGAGAACGGAGATTCAAAGGCGACCGGGCCCCGGACCGCAGAAAGCAGGACAGGAGAAAGAAGGACATATAATCGGAAATGCATATACCCGGAAAGAAATATTTTACGATAAAGGAAACGAGCGCCATAACGAAGGTACAGGCGCATGTCCTCAGATATTGGGAAAAAGAATTCCAGCTCCTCAAACCCGTCCGCCGCGAGAGCGGCCAGCGGCGCTATACCGCCAGTCACATACACATGATCGAAGAGATCAAGGAGCTTCTTTACAGAAAAAAATTCACGATCGCCGGAGCGAAAAAGGAGATCGTAAAAGCCAGAAAGCAGAATCCCCAGATCGAGCTGCCGATGGAGCAGAACCCTGCGGCGATAGAGATGCTGAAAAAAGTTAAAAGCGATCTGAAAACCATTTTTAAAATGCTGGCCAAGGATTGACGCCGGCTTTCCGGTGATTGAATTAAATCTTTTTTTTTGATATTTAAAGGTTCTTCCGGGGTGTGGCCCAGTTGGCTAGGGCGTCCGCCGGAGGCGGAAGGTCGGTGGTAAGATAATGTATTTTGCCTATGTTTTGAAAAATAAAAACAGCGGAAAATATTATCATGGCCATACGGATAATTTGGCCCGCCGCCTGTTTGAGCATAACGAGGAAAAAAGGCATTATGCCGGCGTACGCGGCCCTTGGGAAATAGTATATTATGAAGAATTTTCCACGCGCTCAGAGGCGATGGAAAGGGAAAAGTTTTTTAAGGGCGGTTCCGGCCGTGAATTTTTAAAAAATATTTTAAATAAATAAACGGGGTGTGGCCCAGTTGGCTAGGGCGCTGCGTTCGGGACGCAGAGGTCGGCGGTTCAAGTCCGCCCACCCCGATAATTCCAAACTTGTTGCGCGATTTTCAAAAAATTTCGGTGAGCACGGCTCACCGTTCTTTTCGGAATTTCCGGAATCCCCCTCTGAAAAAAACAAAAAAGACCACGGCTTTTTCAATTCCAGATAACAGGTTTTGTCCAGCAAGCGGCGGTTCGTTCCGATTTTTTTAACAAAAGACTTAATTTCGGTTAAATCTTTTGACAAAGCAAGTTCCCCGGCGTGGTGAGCGTCTAAAATCCAGTTTTTCAATGGTTCGATCCAATTGTTCCCCTTCCGCCCAAAATCTGTTTTTTTCTGTAGTAGCTCCACTTTTGCTTTTATCAATTCATCCTTTTTTTGAAGGTAAATGTCCTTTTCAATAATGCCGTCAAGAAAGGCATTTACCAGCTTATCAAGTTTTTGTTCTGTTTCTTTTATTTGCTTTTTGAAATTTTGGGCGGAAGACTGCGAATGTTTCCAAAACAACTCGAAAGCATGAAGATTTAGAAGTGGAAAAACACAATCTCCCGATGATACTTCTATTCAGGGAGGCACTTAAAATAAAAGGTGGTAATAAAAAAGCCGCAATAGGGCTAATAGATGAAGCTATAAGAATACCTTTTGCATGGATAAAATCAATTCCAAGAGAATTGCTACCCAGTTCTATTGCACTTGAAAATTTTCTTTTACCGGGGAATAAAGAAGATGGATCTGACAAAAGCCGTCATTGGAATGTGTTTGGGGGCATATGTCTTTACATGTCACCTGAAGAATCCTTAAAATTGGCATTAAAACGGGAAAATGCCGATCTAAAAGAAAGTAACTATTCTGTTGAAGCGATGACTGAATTTATACGAGATACTATCGCTAATATAAATGGCATTTATTATGTGATGTCAATTGATGAACAATTATTGACGGAATGAAAACCGGTCCTGCAAATGTGGCCTATGCTGTTTAAAAATTTGTAAGGGGACGGGGATGTTCACAGAGCGGCAGGTCCGGAGTTGTTTAATTATTGCTTACTAAAATTATGAGCAAGGGTGATATAAAACTCCGCCGCTTTTAGGATATCATTTATCCTGACCCGCTCATTGGTCTGATGTACCCATTCAGGTTCTCCGGCGCCCAATCCTATCGTGGGAATATTCAAAAATCCGAAAGTGCCGGAACCGTTTGAGGAAACGCTCCACACACCCGCTTTTATTCTTTTTCCGAATACATTTTCATATGTTTCTTCGCCTAGCCCGACGCAGGGATCATCCACGGGAGTTAAAAAGGCGGGGAAATATTTTTTTGTCTTCACGGTTTCACCGTTCCAGGTCTTAAAATTATACGGCGCGCAATAAATATTCGCGTTTTTACCGCTTTCAAGTTTTTTTAATTGTGATATCGCGAGCTCTATGTCTTCTCCGGCGGTTAATCTGCGGTCCATGGAAACACAGGCCGTACCGGGTATCCTGTTCACGGCATTTCCTCCTGTGTCAACTTGTGTGGCGGCAATGGTCCCTTTACCCAGCGCGTCGTCGTTTTTTAAAGTCTCATTTAATTTTTCAACCGCAGAGATGAATTTTGAAGCCATATACAGGGCGTTGTCGCCCAGGTGAGGGGTTGAAGCATGAGCCGGTTTTCCCTTGAATTCCGCGTTGATCACCATTCTTCCTCTATGGCCTCTGTTTAAAGCCAGGTTTGAAAATTTTCCCAGACAGGCGAAATCCGGTCTTAACTCCAGCTCTTTCAATGTTTCAGCAATCAAAATCCCCTCGGCGTCTTCTTCCTGGGTTGAAGCGACCACATGAATTGTGCAATCAGGAGCAAGATCATGTTTTTTTATTAAATAGGCGGTATAAAGCATTGCTCCCAAAGAGCCCTTGTTTTCCGCGGCGCCCCGGCCATAAATATAGTCATTGTCAATTTTCCCTCCAAAGGGATCGAAGCCCCATTTGGTTATGTCTTTTACCTCTACCGTATCAACATGCGCGTCAAATAAAATATTTTTTGCCCCTGTCCCGACGCGTCCGGCGATACATCCCACTTTTGAAATTTTAATATCATCAAAACCCAAAATTTCCATTATTGATTTTACAGTTTTGATCCCGTTGCTTTCTTCAAGTGAAAACGATTTGGCGGCTATGAGTTCCCTTATTATCTTGACAATATCATTTTTTGAACTTTCAACGAGAGCTTTTATATCTTTCATTTTTTTTCTCCTTATTTTACAGTTACTTTAGATTCGCATATTAACTTATTTTGCCGTTTTTTCCAAAAAAACCTGTACGGAGCTATAAATAATGAATGAGATTGCCATGTCGCGGAGTTTATCATGAGTGTAATCGGAGGTCTCCCCGTAATGACAAAATGGAAAAAATGAAATTGATTTATTCCATGCAAAATAATACAATCTTATTAAGGAATTGCAAGTTTAGATATTATCTTCGAAATAGGTTTCGAACTAAGGCCAGAAAAGTTGATAACAATTTCATAAAAAATGTATATTGTGGGAATAGACGAAAATGGGCTCGGCCCGAAACTCGGCATGTTCTGCGTGACGGCTTCGCTTTTTGAATGCGATTCTTATGACCCCAGTTTTTTCTGGAAAAAAGCTTCCGACGGAATGGTTGATGACAGTAAAAAGGTCATGGCCTCCGGCCGCACGGAAAAAGGAAGGCGGATAGCCGCTTCCTACCTTGCGATGCTCGGCGCTGTGCCGGCGACCGACGCTGATTTCATCAAATTTATTAACTTCAGAAAAGACGGCCCGCGAAGATATGGTTGCCCGGACTGCGGAAGAATCATGTGCCGTGCGGGAAATTCTTCTTTCGCCGCTGATTGTTCCGGTTCTAATGCAGCGGATTTGTCGTCGTCGCTTAAGGCGGCCGGCATAAGATTTGCCGGAGCTGAAAGTTTTTTCTGCTGCCCTGAAGAATTTAACAGGGGGATTGACAGGTATGACTCCAAAATGAGCCTGGAATTTTCCATTCTGGAAAAGTTTTTCAAAAAATTCAGTGCGCTGTCCGCGAAAGGGGATACTCTCTTTATATGCGGCAAACTCGGCGGCACAAAAAGATATGTGCCGTATTTTGATCATCTGAAAAAATACAGACTGCTGTGTTCGTCGGAGGGGACCAACTCCTTTTATGAATTGGGCGGCTTGGGGAGAATAGAATTTGTCAAAGACGCCGATGCGCTGCATCTGCCGGTCGCGCTGGCTTCTGTTTTCGGAAAACTCGTCAGAGAGGTATTCATGGAAAGCCTCAACGATTATTTTGGCGGATTTCAAAAGGATCTTCCGCGCGTTTCGGGTTACAACGATCCGCTGACCCGGGAGTTTATAGAAAAAACGGCCTCCCTGAGAGAAGATAATGGCGTGCCGGCAGAATGTTTTCTGAGAAAGCGGTGACAGCGGAGCCGTTTCTGTCAAATAAGTATCGAAAGTCAACCCCTGGCACCCCATTGGCACCACATTGACACTTCCAACTTTTCAAACTATAATAGTACTGTAAGGCCCGAAAAGGGTGCCTCTGAATTGGCTGGTCCAATATCGGCAAATCCGTCGTGAGGCGGAGACGCAAAGCCACGGGTCCCGAGCGGAAGCGCGGGATAGCCGGGTTGCCTGAGGATGCTGTAAGGTTCAGTCAAAGAGGCTGAACCTTTTTCTAATTTATTATGAAAACAAGAAAAGAACTTACCGGTTTGATGCTCACGGCTGCCGCGATTTTCGCGTTCAATTTTTGGCTTGAGGCGGAAAAAGGGACGGGCGGCACCCCCGGAGCTTTTTTATCCTATGGGGCAGGGGCCAGGGCAATGGCCATGGGCAAGGCCTTTGTGGCTGAAGCTTCGGACGCCTCCGCCACCTACTGGAATCCGGCGGGCCTCGGCAATGTGGAAAGGCAGGAGGCCATGATGCTCCACACAATGCTCTGGGCCGGAACAAGCTATGATTTTCTGAGTTATGTGCGTCCTATGACCCAGCTCGGGGCTATCGGGCTGAGTATGGTCAAAATGACCACAGGCGGTTTTGAGGGCTACGATGTTTTTAATGAAAAAAGCACCAGTTTCAGCGATGACCAGATGGCGGTGACGATGAGCATGGGCAAAAAATTCATGAAAACCCTGTCCTTGGGAGCCAATTTCAGGTATATGACGCATACTCTCGCATGGCACACGAATTCAAGTTTTCTTATTGATATGGGCGGGTTATATTCTTTGCCGCGAATGCCTAATTTGCGCCTGGGATTCAATGTGCAGAATATTTTTGAGAATAAGCTTGCGCCGACAGAAGATGACATGCCGCTGACGATACGGATGGGCGCGGTGTACAAACAGTTTAAAGAGAAGCTCGCCATAACGACGGATCTGGTCAGTACGACCGGCGTGCCGGGGCTGGAAAGCCATTTCGGCGTTGAGTACTGGCTGCTGGATTATTTCGCCTTCCGGGCGGGGATGGACGCACAGGAAAAAAGTTTCGGTTTCGGCATGAACTGGCAGAATCTCGGTTTTGATTACGCCATGTCCATGCACGACCTCGGGCTTTCGCACAGAATGTCGGCGAGTCTGCGCTTCGGGCCTTCCATAGCGGCGAAAAGAAAGCTTGACGCGCGCCAGGAATATTTAAAAGCGCACGCCGCTTTTGAAAAAGGGTACCTCTCCCGCGGTAAGGATTTACTGGCAAGGGCCGTTTCCCTGGACCCGCAGAACACGGACTATATTTATGAATTTGACAGGATAGATGTTGTTATTCCGATTTACAATGAAGTGCCGAAGCCCAGTAAAGAACACGAACTTCTGCGCCGGAGCGTGAAAAAATATCTTGACCGCAGAGTTGAACACAGTCTGCAGATACTCCGTTATCTGCTCACGCTGGATCCCGGCAACGCCAAAGTCATAGCGCTCATACAGGCGGTGAAAAGTAAAGAGAGGATCGGCATCCCGGAGCCGGAACTTCCGTCGGGCATGAATCTTGTGGACAAGAACCTTTTTGACTCGCTTAATTATTTTTATGACGGTAAATATGAGCAGGCGCTGAAACTGGCCCAGGATGTCCTCATACTGGAGCCCAATTCATCGATGGCTTACAAAAGGATAGGTTCCGCGTTTTTTGCCATAGGAGAAAAGGACAAAGCCGTATCCAACTGGAAGAAATCCATAGAACTTGACCCGACCGATGAAAAGCTGCGGCAGTTTGTCTCAAAGATAGAGAGAGAGGCCGCGGAAACATCGCCGACGGAAGGCCTGGATTTTCTGGATTCCATGGAGTGAGAAAAATGGGGACGGAGGAAAATCGGATTTTCCTCCGTCAGGGAACGGCAAATACATCGTAACCCCTTTTATTTGAAAAAGCAATTTTTTTCTTAAGCAAAGAACAAAGATCAACAGGCGGGATCATAGCAATGTT
>PHAM01000038.1 GCA_002841685.1 Elusimicrobia bacterium HGW-Elusimicrobia-2
ACCTCGTAATGATGCACCGTTGGAGTGGCGATGCTGACCGCTTCCACTTTTCCTATGAGTTCATCGGGATCCGGGAAAAAACGCGTTCCGTATTTTTCGGCTATTTTGCGGCCGGCCTTCTCATCCGTGTCGGAGACGCCCACCAGCTCCACGCCCCGCCCCGGCGGACTTTCAGCCGCGCCTACCGGCGGACTTTCAGCCGCGCCTACCGGCGGACTTTCAGCTTCCATTAAGGAGTAAAGCCGGGCGTGATGCTGGCCGAGATGGCCCACGCCGACAACCGCGGTTTTAATGACCCTGTCGTTTCCCATGGTTTTGCATTGTACAAAAAAAGACGCCCGCGGCAAAGTCACTAGTGGGGTCAGGTCTTGACATTAGACATTTAAGAGTGAAAAATGGGAAAATGGGGACTAGTGGAAAATGCGCGAAAATGGGGACGGTTCTGGTTTTCGTGCAAAAATGGGGACGGTTCCCATTACCGATTGAGTTTATAGGCCAGCGCTATTTCCGCGCAGAGGAGCATCATGAAGATCAGCAAGGCCATATCCGACAGGTTTTTGCCCCGCAGTATATGGGCGATCTCCGCTTCAGGGTTCTTTATGTCAAAAAACTCAGCCCCCGGGAAAAGTTTTTTTATTTCAGCGCTCGTCATGACGGAAAGATCGTTTTCCTCGCCGCGCCAGAGATTAACCGCTATGCGGCCGGAGACGCCTTTCCCCGACACATCATAAAGGCCCGGATCCTCAACGGGAACGCTGAGCCCCAAGCCGTCAGGCCCGGCTTTGATTTCAACCTCAATGCCTCCGAAACTCAGCGAGGCCCCCTTGGGAAGAGATATCCTCTCGCCCACAAAATAATTGCGGCGGAACTCTTTCCTCTCGTAAACAAAATACTCAAGAGACCTTAAAAAGAAAGGCGGGAAACCCGCCACAACAGGGAGATTGGAAAAAGCCATATCCGCCGGCAGCGAAAAAAGCATCACGGCGCCCTCACCGAAACGCACAGCGGAAGAAAGAGTTTCGCCTCCGGCTTTTATGAGCTCGAGCGCGTCTTCCCTGCATCTGACGGGAAAAAATTTTAAAACGCTGAGTTTACCGTAATGCTCCGCGCCGAAATCATCGCCGGCCCAGGGCACATCGAGTGAAATACCCCCTTCGATCGTCTGCTCCTTTACGGGATATATACGGCCGGGGAGAAGATCCGCGAGCTGCCTGTTCATCGCCTGCGCGGAACTGTCATTGTCCGGGAACAGTATGAGCAGCCCGCCTTTGGCGACCCATACGCGCAGCGCTCCGGCCAAAGAGGACGAAATAGCGTTCGGCGCCGTAATAACCGCGGCGCGGGCCGCTTTTAGTTTTTCGCCGAACAGGGAGGTGTCGGCAATCGCCTCGGCGCTGAAAAGCGAAGAACGCTCTATTATCTTCCTGAGAAAGTAAGCGCCGTCTCTGCCGAGCGCCCCTCCGCCGGCTCTCAGGACGGGGATGGATGTTTTTTCCCTGTCCGGGCGGGAATAAAAAAACACATTGTCGTCAGAAAGAACATCAGCGTTATCAAGCTCTATCCTACCCGATAAATATTCTCCCGGCACCGTTATGGCCGCGGACGCGGCGGATGCGGAAATGGCGTTTATCCGTTCCGTCCCGCTCCAGGCGCTGAGAGCATATTCCGCTTTCCCGCCGGGAAAGAGCGAGGGGAAAACAACAATATGTCTGTCGTAGATCCCGCAGGAGCGTATAAAAAAGTTTTTAGCCGTTTCGCCTACACGCAGGCACAGGAGACGCGCATCGCGGGGAATGGCCGTTTCACCCTTAAAGGAACCCGGCGAAAAATCCGATATAACAAATACCCGTTTTATGTTCCTGTTCTGCTCTAAAAATTTCGAGAGGCCCTCCGAAAAACTCCCCGAAACGGCGGCCGGTTTTTTTTTCGCGAAAAGCGCGGCCGCGCCTTCCTCTCCCCTGCCCTCAAAAGAAAAACCTTTATTGAACACAAACACCGACGGATTCTCTTCCCCGAGGGCTCTGACGATCTCCCCTGCCGCGCGGCAAGCATCTTCCCACAGGGTGGAACCTCTATGCGCTCTGTTCATAGAATAGGAATGATCAGCGAAAACTGCCGACTCCCCCGGCGACGCGGCCTCTTTTTTTCCGAGCACAAAAGACGGCCCCGCGAAATACATGACAAGAAAAAACAGAGCCGCCGTCCTTATCAGTAGCAGAAGGATACTCATAAGATTGAAATCGGCGGTTTTACTCAGGGCGTCTTTCTTGAGCAGTCGGATCGATGGAAAAACATATATCACCGCTTTTTTTCTGCTCAGAAGATGTATCAGCGCGGGAAGCGCCGCCAGCGGAAGATAATATAAAAACTCGCTACGTAAAAATCTCAGCCCTCCGAAGGCGGACTTCACAAAGTTCAGCATCAGATAAAAGAGAAACCCGCCTTAAAGAGCCCTTCAGGGATCTCATCCTCGGGACGCGATGAGACAGTGAATCTGAAATACCCGCTGCCGCAATTTTTCAGGGAATTTTCAAGCCCTGAGACAAAATCGCTGAACTGGCGTCGGTATGACGCGGCTGAACGGAGAGAATTTATTGTGACGCGTTCGCGCGTTTCGCTGTCCACAAAAGTGAATTTCCCGCCGGAGGGCAGCTCACGCTCGGCGGGATCTGTCACATGGAGCACCATGAAATTGTGCTTCTGTTTTATGAAAGTCCTGACACTCTTGATGATCCCGTCGCTGTCTGTGAGCATATCCGATATGAGGATAATGAGCGTTTTTCTTTTTATTTTAGCTCCGAGAAGATCCATAGCGGCAGCCACCGCCGTTCCTCCCGACGGCTCTATAGAAGCTATGGCGTTTAAGACACTGACCAGATTTCCCGCGCAGCGCCCCGGGGGAAAATACTCGTCCACGCCGGTCGAAACCGCCGAAAAGGCCATGCTGTCGCCCCGCTTTGTTATAAGGTAAGCCAGCGTGCTGGCTATGATGCGGGCATAATCATATTTACTCATAGCGCCGGAGGCGAAATTCATTGATTCCGACCTGTCCAATATCAGGCAGGAACGCATGTTTGTTTCCTGTTCAAACTGCCTGACATAAAATCTTTCGCAGCGGGCGTAGACTTTCCAGTCAAGATGCCTCGTGTCGTCACCCTGCGCGTAAGGCCTGAAAGATGAGAATTCGCTCGAACATCCTCTGAAGGGGGATGAATGGCTGCCGGCAACGGTGCCTTCGCTTATTTTTCTGCCGGCGAAGTTCATTCTGGAGATCTTCGCGATTATTTCGGGCCGCAGGAATTTACTTTTTAGCTTTGGGGAGGAGGTCTTCGGCATATTTCGCCCATTTACTTCCCTGCGCTCTTCCTTTGATGAGCTCTATGTGGGCGGCCGCCTGGTCAGGCTTTCCGGTAACGGTGAGTATCCGCGCCATTGAAAGATACACTTCCATAGCGAGATGATGCCTGTCATAATCAGCTATAAATTCCTGATAAAAAGACATCGCCTCGTTAAATTGGCTGAGTGACTCTTTCGCTTTCCCCTGAGCATAGATGATATTTGGCATTATTTCTTTTGCCGCGGCGGGACGGGCTTCAGAATACATCTTGAACGCGCCCTCATAATCCTCTTTAGTAAACAGGGCGTCGCCCTTGATGTAGCGCGCGAGCGCGTGCGTTTTCGCGGAATGCTGTTTCTCCGATATTATCTTATCGCACAAGCCGAGAGCGAAATCGGGATTGGAGTAGATATTCGTTCCGGACCTCATGAGAGCGGAATAAGCCGAGTCCCTGTTTTTCAGGTGCGCGGAAAGCAAAAGCCCCCCAAGTATAAGCGCCGCGATGAACCCGAGCGCGAAAGAAAGCGCTGTCTGCGGCTTCTCTTTCACAAAACGTTCCGCTGCCGTCGCGAAAGAAACCAGAGGATCGCGCCTCACCGCTTTTTTTACCCACTGTTTTGCCATTTTAACCTCTCTTTACCCCGCCTATTTTATTAAGGACGTCCCCTTTTTCCCTTTATGGCAGGCCCTGGATTTTTGTCAGGTCCTGGAATATTATTCCGCTGCCCAGAACTTTGCCGTCGTCGTTTTTCATCAGTATCGTGCCGTAACCCACTATGAGCTTTTCACCCGTTGTCTTTTTTGTGTTGAGTATAAGGCGGTTGCCGGTGTTGCCCGTCCTCATCACCTCTTTCAGCACACCGACCAGTTCCGGCTGCATCTTGAATATGTCATCCGCCTTCATATTATGTACGCTCAAAGCAATGCCCAATATGTGCGCGGCGGCGGTATTGAATTCAAGTATTTTTCCGGCATTGTTGATTGATATGAAACCTCCGGGAATGCCGTTGAGCACGCTTTTGATCATATTGTTTTTGTTGGTGAGTGCCGTAAAAAGAGAGATATTCCTTATCACGATGGATATTATTCCGGCCAGGGCCTGTGTGAAATACAAGTCATCCTGCGTAAAATTCCCCGATTTTTTGTTGACAATTTCAAGGACTCCCATTGATCTCATCCGCGAGATCAGCGGCACGCATATCAGGTTTTTTGTATGATATCCCGTCTTTGAATCCACCACCGGCAAAAACTTGGGATGCGAATAAGGGTCATTCAGCAAAACGGCTTTACCCGTGGAAAACACCCATCCGGCAATCCCCTCTTTGACGGGCACAACTTTGAGTTTCCGCAGCTGTTCTTTCGCGCTGCTTTCAACCGCGTAGAATTTCAGATAATTATTATCCGCCGAGACTAAAAGCACCGACATTCCCTCCGCGCCTATTATTTCGCATGAGCGCTTCAAAATCTGCGAAAAAACTTCGTCTTCCTTCAGGGCAAAACTTATACGGGAACACATCTCGTCAAGCGCTCTCAAATGTTTCTGAAGATCATTTTCCGCCATAATATTATTTCTCCTTTATTATCACCAAATCTTATGCCCCTGGGGCGAATCGAACACCCGGCACGTAGTTTAGGAAACTACTGCTCTATCCACTGAGCTACAGGGGCTATAATTTAAATATCTTCGCGCTCTTCCTGCCGGAAAAAGTGTTGCGCAGGTCAAAAATCCGCTTTGAATTTTTGAGTATGAGATCATAATCAAAATGGCTGTGGTCGCAGGCTATGACAACCATGTCCGCTTTTTTAAGGATACCGGCGGAAAGTTTTTTAATTCTCTTCCCGGGCACATCCCCGTAGGTTATAAGATCGTCGTACCACACGACATTCGCGCCCATCTCATCAAGCTCGCTTATCAATTCCAGCGCCGGAGATTCTCTCGTGTCGGACACGTCTTTTTTATACGCGGCGCCGAGGATGATTATTTTACTGCCTTTCACGGATCTTGAGAATCCGTTGAGTACCATCGCGAGCTTCATCACGGTGAAATGCGGCATGGCGTTGTTAATCTCCGAGGCGAGATCAATGAACCGCGTGTAGAAATTCAAAGATTTCATCTTCCACGAAAGATAAAGAGGGTCTATGGGTATGCAGTGCCCTCCCAGGCCCGGCCCGGGATAAAAAGGCATAAAACCGTAGGGCTTGGTCTTGGCCATATCCACGATCTCCCACACGTCAAGTCCGAGGCGGTCTGATATCTGCGCCATCTCATTTATGAGACCTATGTTGACTGCCCTGAAAGTGTTCTCCAGGAGCTTCACCATTTCGGCGGCTTCAAGCGACGAGGCCCTCACAATGTGCTCTATCGCGAGGCTGTAATAGGAAACGGCCTTTTCAAGAGATGCTTTGTTTATACCTCCAATGACCTTGGGCGTGTTTTTCACATTCCACTTTTTGTTGGACGGGTCTATTCTCTCAGGAGAAAAAGCGAGAAAAAAATCCTTGCCCGCCTTGAAGTTTTTTCTCTCAAGGATGCCGCAGACGACTTCCCTCGTCGTGCCGGGATATGTCGTGGACTCCAGCACGACGACGGCTCCCTTTTTGATATGATCCTTTATTTTTTCGCAGGATGATATGATATATGAAATATCGGGGTCCTGGGTTTTTCTCAAAGGCGTCGGCACGCATATCGCTATACAGCCGCAGTCTTTGATGATGCTGAAATCAGTAGACACCGTCAGGAATCCCTTCCGGTTGTGCTCTTTTATCTCGGAAGATTTGATATCGCCCACATAGCTGATGCCCTTTTTCAGCATAGCGACTTTCTCACCGGATATATCAACGCCGTACACATGAGCGCCTTTCTCGGCGAAAGCGCAGGCCAAAGGCAGCCCCACATAACCAAGTCCCACAACAGCTATTTTCATATAATTCCTCCGTTTACGGCCATATTCCGGTTATTGTAGCAATTTTTACAAAACTGACAAAATGTTTATTTCAGTTCAAACCTGACGTTGAGAATGCCCCACTGGTCTATCTGCGCCTCGGCCTCGCCCAGCGGCGCGAAGAGCCACTTCTTAACGGTATCAACCGCCGATCGGTCCAGCTCTTCCGAGCCGCTCGTCTTCTCAATAATAACGCGTTCAATGATACCGTCGGCGGACACCCAGAATTTCACCGTCGTCTCTCCGGAAATACCGGCCATCTGAGCGGAGCGGGGATATTCGGGATAAATCCTCCTGAGCACAGTCCTCTTGGAGATGGGGCCGGATATCTGGAAACTCTGACCCTCTTTTCCCTCAAAAAACGGGAGTATTTTATCGGGCAGCGGGGTTTCAATATCAGGCTCTTCCTCAAAGGCGGATATGTCGGGCATTGACTCATCTCTTATCTCGGGAGCGGGCATGGACAGATCCTTTTCGGGGACGATGTTCGAAGCCGGAACCGGCTCACCCTCGCCGGGCGTCCATGTACGCGGGTGATTTTCTGTCTTTTGCGCATGGCGCCGAGTCCGCTTCAGATCCTGAGGTACGGTGGATATTTCAGCGCTGAGCGAAACCTCCATAAAACGCATGGGCGCTTTTATGGCCAGATACGGCAGCGCAAGAAAAAAAGCGGCGTGAAGAAGCAGCGAATAGACGAGGTCTCTCTTCATACCCGCGCCGGTGACCGGATCCGCCGTCATTATCAGAACCCGCCCTTGGGCTCCGTCGCTATAACCAGCCTTTCGGCGCCCGAAAGTTTCGCCATGTCCATCACCCGCACGACCATACCGTGCGGCACATCCCTGTCCGCCTTTATTATCGCCATCTTCTCCCTGGCCGCCGCAAGCGCTATGTTCAGCACCTGAGGCAGTTCTTCTATTGTCACCTTCGCGTCATTGACGAAAAGCGAGCCGGAAACGGAAATATCCACTATCACCGAGCGGCCGAGGTCTATTTCCGTTGACACCGCCTTGGGAAGTCGCAGCCGTATTCCCGGCTGAACAATAAAGGCGCTTGATAGCATGAAGAAAATAAGCAGAAGAAAAACAATATCCGCCATGGGCGTGGTGTCCGGCATCTGGAATTTTCTGCGGCGTCTCATCGCGCCCCGCCGGAGGTTGTTCTCACTTTTGACACCCTGATGAGCTCATGCGTGGCAAAATCTATCTCGTTGACAAAACCGTCCACCCTGTTTTCAAAATACCTCACGGCTATCACCGTCGGCACCGCTATCAGAAGTCCCGCGGCCGTTGTCAGGAGTGCCTGGGATATGCCGCCTGCCACTATCGCGGGAGAGGACGCTCCCGCCTGAGCGATGTTGTTAAAGGCCGCTATCATTCCCGTGACAGTGCCGGTGAAACCCACAAGCGTTGAAACGGAGGCTATCGTGGAAAGAGTTGAAAGATGCGCTTCCAGACGCGGCATTTCTTTGAGCTCCTGAGACTGGAAAGCCTCTTCCATAACATCCGCGCCTTCGGAATAATAATAAAGCCCGGATTTTATAACCGCAGACAGGGGCCCTGATTTTTCTTCGCAGAGGGAAACCGCGCTCTCCGGAGAACCCGCCCTGATATATTTCAGGACGCCGCTTATGAGCGCCGGGCCGTCGATACGGCATGACTTGTAAAATCTCAATCTGTTGATTATGATCGCTATCGCCGCCACGGAAAGAGCGACAAGCAAAAACATCACCGGACCGCCTTTGATCAAATAACTCATATTATTCCTCCCTGAGACAGCTTTTCAAAACTGTCCCCATCTGATCTCAACTCCCGCCGAAAAAAAAGCGGTGTTTCGCCATTCATAAGGTGACGCCGGTGCCGTAGCCGGTGTCAGAAAAACTTTGTCCCCTAAAACATTATCCGCAGCAAGGAACAGGGTTGTTCCCGACGGGATATCGTAACATATTTTTACCAGGCCGTTTACAAAACTCTCCGTCCACGGGCCTTTTGAAACCCTGTTGACAAGAGCGGTAATGCCTATCCTTCCCTGTTTATACTCGGAAAATACGGCCGCGGAGCTGCGCGGAGCCGGCAGGAAATCAGGAGACGCCGTGTAGCTAAAGCCCACGCCCGATGAAAATGGCCCTGATAATAAAGAAAGTTCGGCGCCCAGCTCATAGCGTTTGTAACGCGAGTTTTCCAGAGAACCCGGCGAAGGAGAGCTCTCGTCGGCATAAAAAAAATTGTGCGTGTCGCGGCGGCGGGCTGTGAGTTTCAGTCCCGCGGGATAGAGCGGCAGAACATATTCCGCCCTGAGATTCTTCCATCCCTCGTGCGCGGCTCCTGGAAAAGCGCGCAAAAGCGAACCCCGGCGCGCGAAGATGTCCTCTATCCGCGGCGCGCTGTTATCGGGATCGAGGCCCGCCGTCAGGGAACCTCCGAGCGCCGGAAAAGAGACAAGGAGTTTCCCCGCCGTATACGCCGAGCCCGCCCATTTGATAAATTCAACTCCGGCGTCAAGTTCAAAGCCGTCAAATTTATGCGCGAGAGAACAGTCGGACGAGAGAAAATCAAACTTCTTCGCGCCATCAACCCAGTCCCAGTCTTCGCGCGAAAGTCCGACGCGCATGCTCATAGAAGAATCTCCCATATATTGATCGGCGGATGCCCCTAAACGGATGGATGAAAATTCCCCGTCGCGGCCGGTGACATAGAAACCGGCGGGATATCTCCCTGACATAAGGACTTTCTCCGCCGAAAAAGAAATGAAAGAATTTTCAGTCTGCGAGTAAACCTCCACGGGAGCGCCGAAAAGTGTTTCGCCTATATCCTGCCCAGCGGAGGCGGGCAATTCAAAGACCCGGCCGTAAAAATACGGCAGTGTGGAAAAAGACCACAGGCCTGTTCTCTTATAAAAGAGATCAGCGCCGTATAAAAATCGCCGGCGGCCTTCCTCCCCGGAGAATCCCGTGTCCGCTCCGGCGATAAAACCGCTCTCATCATGTTCCGAGCGGTTCAAAAAAGCGGCCTTGGCCCCGGCGGAAGCGGTGGATCCGGCGTCTATCAGCGCAATGAATGATTTGCCCGGGCCGGCCTCTTTGACGAAACCGCTTTTTAAAAATTTTTCGGAAAGGAATCTCTCTTTATCATATCTCGGAAGATCCGCGGCCGTAATTCCTCCGAGACCATAAAGGGAGAGATCGTCTCCTATAACGTTCATATCCGGTATCCGCACCGAGCCTTCGGCAAAAACAATATTGGGGACGGTTCCTATTAACGCGGATAAAGCAAATTGTATTAAGAACCGTCCCCAAGGCATTCTCATTTCAATTTTTCAAGTTCTTCCGAGGCCTTGGCCGCCAGGGGAGAATCCGGCCAGTTTTCCAGTATCCTGCCAAAGGCTTTCTCAGCTTCGGATTTTTTTCCCTGCTTTATCCGGACAGAGCCTATGCCGTAATAACCCTCGGCGACGATGTCCGGAAATTCAGGGTAAATAAACACCGCTTTTGAATACTCCAGCCACGCCTCATCATACTGCTTCATACTGAAAAAAGAGGACGCTATCAGTATTTGCGCCCGGGCGGCATCGCTATCGTGAAGGTTGATTGTCACCTTGCGGAGCGCCTCCGCCGCCTCTTTGTAATTTCCGCTCTCGTAAAGTTTTTTGCCTTCGTCAAAATATATTCTCGCCGAGGGGCCGGACGCGGGATAATCCCTCGTTAAAACGCTCTTCAGCCCGGAAGCCCGCGCGGAAAGGCCCTGTTCGGTAAGCGCTTTGCGCGCTATTTCAAGGGCGCCGGGAGCAAAAGCCGATGACGGGAAATCATCCCTGAATTTCAAAGCCTCATCAGCGGCGGAAGCATAATTCTTTTCGTTAAAAAAAGTTTCGCATATCCTGAACCTCGCCTCTTCAAGGTAGGGGCTCTTTTTCCCCGCCAGTTCCCCGTAAAATTGTCTGGCGAGAGCGTAATTCTCCGCGCGCGATGCGCTGCGGGCGGCGCGGTACAGGGAATCCACCGCGAGCGGGGATTTGGGATATCCTGAATATATCCTGCCGTAAATCTCCCCTGATGAAACATAATCGTTGCGCTCCTCGTATATTTCGCCAAGAGTGAAAAGCGCGTCGGGGGCGATCTCGGAAGACGGGTACTCCCTGTCTATGCGGCGGATCAGTTCGGATGCGCCCTCCAGCCTGCCTTCCTTTCTGTCCACCAGGGCCATGCTGTAAAGCGCCTGCGGTATTTTAGGCGACGACGGAAACTTATCCAGAAGTTCGGCGTAACAGGACCTGGCTTCGGCGCCCCGTGCCGCGTTGTAATAGGCGTCGCCTATCCGCAAAAGCACATCCTCGGAAGGTTGTATTTCATAATGCCGTTTCCAGAATTCAATAGAAGCTGTCCAGTCCTTGAGGATGAAAGCCGACCAGCCCGCGTAAAGATAAGCGTCGGCTATTCTGGGGCTTGCGGGGTACTTGGCCGCGAAATCCATCAGATGCGAGCGGGCCGAAGCCCAGTTTTTTTCTTTATAGAAACTCACACCTACCGAAAAAGCGGCGTCTTCCGCGGCGGGCGAGTCCGGATATGAATCCACCGTTTCCCTGTAAGATTCGCGGGCCTTATCGAATTTTTTCCAGTTAAGATACGCGTGCCCTGAAGCGGCCAGAGCATCAGCTATAAGAGACGGGGCTGACACTTTGCCGTAATAGCGTACCGCCTCCGAAAATCTGCCGAGCTTAACGCAGGCGTTGCCCAATTCAAAAGCCAGCTCATCCTTTTCCATATCTGTGCCTTTGACAGATAGCCCCTTTTCCAATTCAATGGCCGCGGCGCTGTGATCCCCTGCGAGCGCAAGGCTTTTGCCCAGGCCCAGATAAGCACGGGACAGAAAGCCCGAGGCCTCGCCGCGTTTTATCACTTCTCTGAAGACGGAGGCCGCTTCACTGAAACGGGACGCTTTTAAGAGAGACGCGCCCTGCCAGTAATGGGCATCTCCGGCGAGTTCATCGCCCGGGAAAGCGGAAAGAAGCCGGGCATAGGCATCCGAGGCCGCGTCGTAATCCCGCTCAAAAAAATAACAATGGCCTATGAGGAACTGGGCTTTCGGAAAATATGCTGTTTTGGAATGCTTGAGGATCAGCTCCGCGAAAGCCTTTCTTCCACGCAGATAATCCTGAAGATGCGTATAACTCCAGCCCAGCGAAAAAAGCGACTTTTCCGCCCATTCACTGCCGGGATGCTTATCCGCGCAGGACCTGTAATAAACAGCCGCCTGCGCGAAACTTTTTTTCGCGTAGAAAGCCTGCCCTGTCAGATACAGGGCCTCGGCCGCTGAAGCGCCTGACGCGCGCCTGATCGGTTCCAGTATTTTTTCCGCTTCATCAAACTTTTTATCCTTTATCAGTATCTCGGCTTTTTTGAGATTAGCTTTCGCCGCCCAGGGGCTATCCTTAAAGCCGGCGGCGATGTTGTCAAACCGCTTCAGGGCAGACGCCATATCTGATGAGTGGATAAAAGAAAGGCCTTCGTAGAACAGGCTCTCCGCTTTTATTTTTTTATCTGAAACCCCTGCGAAAAGACCGGCGGCTTTGTCATAATTGCCCGTTTTAAAATAAGCGTATCCCGCCGAATACATGGCGTATTCCCTGAAGACTGATTTGGGATATTTCTCAAGTATTTTTCTGTAATATTTCCCGCTCTCATCATATTTCTTCAGTTCAGATAAAGATTGAGCGAGATAAAAAAGAGCGTCTTCATTTTCATCATATAAATTGATGAATTTAGCGTAAATATCCGCGGCATCGCCGTATCTCTTCATATGATAGGAGCAATCGCCCATGCGCGAAAGAGACCTCTCCTTTACTTCGCGTGCAAAGGAAGAAAATGTTTTTTCGAACTCTTTATAGGCGAGAGGGAAATTTTTCATCCGGAACAGGCATTCCGCCTGCATAAAAGCAGCCTCCTCGCCGATACCGGGATAAGATGAACCTGCTATTTCAAGGAACTGTTTTCTCGCCATCTCATACATCCCGTCCCTGAAAAGGCCGTTGGCGAACTGCAGCTTATTCAGCGTTTCTATGTCATTGCCGCTGATAAGTCCCGTCAACCCGGACAACATTACCGTAACCGCCGCGATCTGCACAAACCGTTTATTTCTCACCATTTTGTCACAGGCCGAACATCTTCCTGATTTTCTGCCACAGCCCCTGCTCCGGGCGCGATTCCATATCAGCCACTCGTTTTTTAAACAGGTTCAACTCGCCCTGACGCTTTTTATAATATGCGTCCAGGCCCTTGACAATACGGGGATTGGTCATAAAAAGCTTTTTGAATTTTTGGGAATCCATGGCGGCTACCTGCACCTCGGTTAAAGTTTTTACGGTGGCTGTTCTTTTGACATTCGCGAGCATCGCCATTTCTCCAAAAAAATCCCCGGGAACGAGCCGCGCCACAGAGCCTGCCGCAGGCGTCGTCGGCGACAGGAAAACGCCGCATTCTCCCCGGACAATAAAATAGACCATGTTTCCCATCTCGCCGCCTCTTATAAGTATTTCGCCCGAGGCAAAAGTGAAAAGCCGTACATTCTCCATAAACAGAGCGCGCTCATCCCCGTCAAGAAAAGAAAAAGGTTCTTTTGAGAATACTATTTCGCCGTCAGATGTTCCCATGTCGGTGTTATTCCCCTCGGAGCCCAGTGCCCTTCTGTCCGGCTTTGAGCAAATCGTTGATGCCTTTCAACAGCATGATGCATTCGGAATCGTCAGGGTACATTTTAAAAGCCTCCAGCAGATGTTCTTTCGCCTGATAATAATCTCCCTTGTCTATGAATATTCTCGCGTTTATCATATTATAGAGAAACTTCGCGTCTCCGTGGTCCCTGTTGAGACGAATGGCTTTCTTCGCTTTTTTCAGAGCCATTTTGTAATCGTCGTTTTTATAGTACTGGTAGGCTAGAGCGTAATGCAGGTCGGCTTTCAAGCGCCCCGAAGAAATATCTTTTTTGAGTCTTAACGCGTTCTCATTCTCGGGACTGATTTTCAGCACAGCGTTGAGCTCATCCATGGCTCTGGAATATTCATGATTTTTCACATAACGCTTGGCCGCGAAAAAACGCGACCTGACCGCTTCCGCAGTCTGCTCGTCAACATTTCTCTCTTTTTCAATCGTATAGGCCTTTTCTATTTCCAGATTTTTGGAAAAATCATTGAGAAAATTTTCTCTGTCCATAAGGCGCTTCTGCCACAATTGAGGCATCATCCCCCATTTAATAGAAAGACCGGCGGCAAAAAAATTGCCCTCATCGCGGATTTGCATGGCCCAGTCGAAGTCGGTCTTACCCATATCAACGCCGAATCCCGCCGAAAAAGAAGACGGGTTATACCCCGCGCGGAGGCGAAACATCTCTTTTACCGCATATTCCACGCCCAGCGCAAAAAAGCTATTGCTCTTTTCAGAGGCTGCCGGGGTGAGATTCTCGTAAACGGCGTCAATTTTAAAGTCAAGCTTTTTCAGAGGTTTAGTATCCAGCGAAAATCTCGCGTTCAAAGGGAATTCATCCGGAACACCCTCTTTGCGCAGAAGGAGTGACGGAGCGACAATATTCTGCAGAGAAAAAGAGGGAATAAAATTTTTGCTTTTCACAAATCTTATACCCGCGTCCAGGCCGTATCCCTCGGCTGAATAAAGATGCATGTCCTGCGTCACAATTTTAAAAGCCGCCCCAATATCCAGATTTTTTGAAACCGGAGCGGAATAAGCGGCAAAATAAGCGCTGTTCTTGTCAGAAAATGTGCCGCGGTTGCCTATGCCAAAATCATCCACCCATTCGGCGCCGTCCACCCCGCAGGAAACAAAACCGAAAGACATCACTCTTCTTTCCGAGAGCGGGAAGCCAAAAAAAGATGCCATATACACACCCCCCGAAAGCAGAGACGACCGCATAAAAGAAAATTCCTTTGAACGCAGAGCGGAAAGCCGCGAGGGATTAAAAAAAACTGAAGAAGCTCCATCAGACGGCACCCCACCCATGGAAAGAGAAGCCGCCGTAGGCGAATAAAGAAGAAGGTATTCCCCGGGATAACCGCCGCCGATAACAGAACCTGCAAGTCCGCCGGGGCAAAAAGCCAGCCAGAACGTAATGCAGAAAAACAGAACGCTTAATTTTTTTATCCCGCCCGTCATCTTATGAAACCTATCTTCCTTGTTCTCGCGTCCTCACCGGCTATTTCAAGGCGCAAAAGATAAATCCCCGAAGCCACATAAGCGCCTGACTTGTTTTTGCCGTCCCATGTTATTGAATTGACAGCCGCCTGGCCGCCGGGAGCGCCTGCGGCGTATTCCTGCTCGTATATCAGGTGGCCTATCTGCGTGTATATTTTCGCCTTCACAGACACGGCGGCGGAAAGATAATATGTTATCGCCGTCAGGCTGCCTCTGTAAAAGGGGTTCGGCGTGTTCCTTAACTGCACATTCGCGGCCGGGTTTGACGGATAAGCCAGAAGAGAGAATGTCCCGCCGGAAGCCGGATAAGCCGTCACCGTTTTTGAGACGGTGTCAACGGCCTGATTGCCGGGAACAAGCCCCCACTGGGAAGAATTCTCATTAAGCTTGAACACGCGCAGAAGTTCGGGAGGCACAGTTATGTTGTCAGATAAAGCGCGTCGCCCGGCAGAAAGAGCTACGGCCGACAGAGAAACGCTGAGAGAAACCGGCTCATACGGCAGCTTAACGGTCAGTCCCGTCAGGGAAATTATCTCGGCCCCCGCGGAATTGGTGATGCTGTAGGAAAAAGCCTCAGAGCTGAGCGCTATGACGAAAGCCGTGGAATTCGCCAAATTATTGGCGGTGAGAAGATCGGTATTCTCCGTGGGGCTTATGGCGAGATTCGCGGGAATGACAAAAAAATCCTCGGGGCTCCCCCCCGCGCTGATTGTTATGGATGAGCCGGCCACGGTTGTTGTATACGCGGCTGTCTTGCTGTTGAGCGTGCCGAAATACACGCTCGCTTCTTCCCTTATGCCCAGGCCCACAGTATCCTTAAGAGAAAGCCCCACTGAAAAATAATAGCTTTTACAGGGTTCTATGGTGTCTGACGGCAGCACCCTCACACTTGAAGGCGTCGGAGCGGAAAAAGTGCAGACGACCGGCGACGAGGATGCGTCTATAAAAGTGAAAGCTCCGGAAAAAGTGCCGAAATTTATATCTTTGGAAAACTGCAGAACAAAACCGTTCTGAACATAAGAAGTGATCACGCGCGAGCCGTTTATTATATCCGAATCTGCAAGATAAAGCGGCATCAGCTCCGTTTTAAAAGAAAATGTCTGCTCATATCCCGTGAAGGCCCCGTTGGAATCCTCGGCGTCTATTCTGAAAAAATATGTCGTCTTATCATCAAGCTCCACCGGACAATTCACGGCAACATAAGTTGACGACGGAACGGAAACGGCTGTTGTTGAAAAAACAAGGTCGTCAAAAGAAGCCGTATCCGAAAGAGACAATGTATATGTCACCATATCGCCGTCATTATCTTCGGCCGGCGACCACCTGAAAACAGGCGACGACGCCGTGACGAGAGCGCCTTCGGCGGGCGAGACGCTTGAAGCCTCTATGGCCTCGGGGTAGCAGTTATAGCTTATATTCACTGAATCCACGATGGGCGTTATCCCTCTGTGTTCTGTCGTCAATTCCATGCGGATCTTTATATAACGCTTGTCTATAACGCCCGCGAAGGCCGTCTGAAATGCCCCGAAATTATCACCGTCCGACGATTGCGCTATAGAAAAAACCGCTGAGCACTTAGGCGCCCGCCTCAATTTGGAGATATAATTATATGTGATGTCATAAGCCATCGCGCCGCTTTTTGTAACTGGCCCACCGGCTTCAAAACCTATTTTCGCGTTGGATGTTTGAAATGTCGCCTGAAAATCGCTTACGGCCACTTTTGTCGCGCCCAAATCAATTTTTTTGCTGATGAGGGCTCCCGCGGCGTTAAAGCGGTTGAGCCTTAAATCCGGAACACCGTATAAATTCGGCGCCCCCGCAAACTCCAGATTTTCCGAAGGGCTGCTATCACTGCCGGGAGGCGTCTCGTCATTCTTTATATACCACCGCTGGGGCTGGCCGCCAACAACAGCAACACTCACATAATCACAACCCGATGTCGCGGCTCCGGCATCCCCGACTTGATGAGCGGGAATACCATCGGCGACATTGGCCAGCCAGTATGTGTTGCCCGCGGTGAGAGGATAGAGACTAAGAGAAAAATCAACCGATCTTTCCACCCATCCCTGATAGTTGCCGACGCCCATATCAACCCACGGATAAGTGATTCCCCCCGCGTATTCCTCAGTATCATTGGTCCACATTCTCACAATGGGATTGCCGCCGTTTGCGCCAGCCCAGCGGGCAACACCGCTAATATAGCAGTCATCCTGAACAACCAGCGAACAGCCCATCTGAGCTGTGAGATTTGGCGGGTTGACCGGGGAGAGATTGGGATACTTGGTTGAGAAAACATTTTTTTGCGTGCCCAGAGGCAGATAGAGATAAGAGCGGGTGGAATCCCATGTGAGTGATGAGGAGGAAGCGTCATAATACGCGCTCGCGGAAGCCTCGCTGAAATTTATGTTCACTCCGCCGCAAATGCCCCTCACGGCGGACACGGCGCAAAACACGGCAACGGCAAAAGCCCGCCCGGAAAGGCAGAACCGCCGCCGCAATTGCCATAGCGCAAATAATTCCGGATGTTTGTTCATAATTTTTCAGTATATGATAGCATAAAGTTGATTTCATTGTAAATTTTTATTAGAATGACTTTCGCTGGCGGTGTAGCTCAGTTGGTTAGAGCAGTGGAATCATAATCCACGTGTCCGGGGTTCGAGTCCCTGCACCGCTACCATAATTAGAACGGTATTAAGGTGAGCGGGCCAACTGCTTGGCCCGCGTCAGGACTCGAAAGCCGCAGCGATGCGCGAGTTTGACGAGCAATAGCGAGGAAAGGCGAGCGCCGCGAGGCGGGGTCGCGAAAAATTTCCGTCAGGAAATTTATTTGTGACCGAGTCCCCCTGCACCGCTACCATTATTAACCGGGAAATTGATGAGTGCGCCGAGCAAAGCTCGTAATAGCCAGTTGGTGAAAGTCCAATCTGAGGAAAGGTTAGCCGCCACTTCAGAACTGAACTCTGCGCCCGGTTTG
>PHAM01000039.1 GCA_002841685.1 Elusimicrobia bacterium HGW-Elusimicrobia-2
TAATCCTTATCTTCTTTTCATATCCTTCCCCAAAACAAATCAACCTGATAAACCTATATTTCTTCCCAGGGGGGTCACGATGTCCCTTCCTATTCCCAGGATTTTCCTCCGTCCCCATTTTCCTTTTCGACCATAGTTTGTATAATATCAGAATGCGTAAACTTATAATATCCGCCGCGGTTTTTATATGGGCAACAGCTGTTTATTCTCAGGAGAACCGGCCTGTCCTGCAGGACATAGACTATACTGCTGTTGTGGAACAGAAGATGAAGCTTGAAAACAAGCTTGAAGCATATGTCAACGGGGTTCTTGAGAAATGGCTGGGCCCCGACAGGGCGATCGTCAAGGTTGATATAACGCCCAATGCCACAAAATCGCGCGTGGAAACGGAATCCTGGGCGCAGAAACAGTCCGAGACCGGCGGGGTTGACGCGAAGGCTTCTCAAATGGCGGAGTTCCTTCCCGGTATTCCCCGCAAGCAGGATATTATGCAGAAAGAAGCCTCGCCGGGCGGCGCCGGCGAGGCTTCCGGACAGAAAAGAAGCATAGAGAGCATAGTAAAAATCCCCGAATCATTTATAAAAAAAATAGACGCCACTCTGATCGTTGACCAAGCGCTTAAAGATGAAGAATTTACGGCCGTAAAAAAAACCGTCGTCGATATGCTGGGGATAAATGTTGAAAGGGGGGATAAGCTGATTACAATGAGAGTCCAATTCTCGCCCTTCAGAAAGCTCCTGTCTTATCTTAGCAATCTTTATTTTTACATCGCGGGTGCCGCCATAATTCTTTCTCTTTTGTTCCTGCGTTTCCTTTTTTCGTTCCTCGCGACATTAAAAGAGTTGAAAACGATGAAAACCGAAGTCGACACCAGCGGCGATCTCGCCGGCGGCGGAGGAGGCGGCGGAGGAGGAGGATTCGTCGGCGAGGCAGGCGAATTTGAAAAATCTGAAAAGAAAGCCGGTGAAGAGGATAAAGAAGAAATTTCGGAAGAAATAAGAGAAAAACAACTGAAGGAATTGGTGGAATCACTTCCTGTTCCCGGCGAGGAGGTCGGAAAAATGGCATTTAAACCTTTTAAATTTGTTGAAGACAGTGACCTGAAGAAAATAGCATATCTGCTTTCCAATGAAGAGCCGGAGGTGATAGCCACGGTGATACATTATTTTGACGACGCGAAAGCGGTGAAATTACTCAGGCTGCTTTCGGACGATAAAGATAAAAAATCGGCGGTGATAATGGCTATGACGAGAGTGCAGTTTGTCGAGCAGAACAAGATAGCGTGCCTCGAGAGGGTGCTGAAAAGGCGTATAGATCTCACCTCCGGCGGCGTTGACAGGCTGCTTGACATACTCTCTCTCATGGACGACAGCACAAAGAAAGAGGTGATGGGGCATCTCACCGCGGAAAATCCCGAGATCGCCGAGAAGGTTGAATCCATGATGTTTTCGTTTGAGCACATAGCGCACCTTAACGATCACACTCTTCAGAGCATCCTCGCGGAGGTGAACGCCCCCGATCTTGCCGTCGCGCTGAAGGGCATGGACGAGGAGTTTAAGAATAAAATCAGGAGCAATCTCTCCGAGGCCGCGGTGAAACTCGTTGAGGAGGAACAGGAGGCCGGACGCGCGGCCACAGCCACTGACGCCCAGGTCACCGCCCAGCGCCGCGCTATAATAACAAAAATCAAGACCATGGATGCCGAGGGGAAAATAGATCTCGGCGGCGCGAAGGAAATAGCCGTGTTTCAGGAAGAGCTGGCGTCGGTTTCCACAAAGAGCATAATGGAAGAGGTGGACGAGGAAATAGAAAAAGAAAAACAGAGAGAAGGTGCGAGGGCAAAAAGAAGGGAGAGGATCGGTATGGTGGACGGGAATGTGCCGGTTATGGATAACGAAAAATCCTTTGAGCATTATTCAAGGGGAGAAGGGTATTTTCAGGAGGGCAATTATGAAGATGCCATTCTGGAATTTGAGGAATCAATACAGTACAATCCGGAAATATGGCAGACATATCAGTTCATGGGATCCGCTCTCTTCGCTCAGGGCAAAGAGGTGGCCGCGGTGCGGGCATGGGAAAAATGCCTTGAGCTCAATCCCGATAATGAAGATCTGAAAAAATGGCTGGAGGAGCATAAACACAAACAAAGCGCCCATACAGGGGAGGCTGAGAATCAACAAGAGGACGGGGCGGTATCTGAGGCTGTTCCCAGGGAGTCTGAATAATGGCTGAGGGTAAGAAACCGCCGTTTACATTCGGAGGGGCGAAGCCTCCGTCGTTCGGGGGGGCTAAACCGCCGTCATTCGCAGGGGCTAAAAAGCCGGATGGGCGGGATACTCCGCAAAGTCCGTCAGGAGGATTTCCCCAGTCGCCGGCGCCGTTGAAACAGGAAAGTGACACAGTGGCTCCGGAGATAGGCGGACAGAATTACACAAATCAGCTGAGATCAAAAATAGAACAGGCCAAGAAAACTCTTGAGGAGAGCCTCACCAGAAAAAAGGAAAAACTTGAGGCAAGGGAACTTTACTGGATGAGTACTCTCAAGGAGAAGGAACAGGAAGCGGAAAAAATCAAGCAGGAAATGAAAGCCGCGCTGGATAGAATGGAAATGAGTCAGGCCGAAAAAGAGGTGTCTTTACGCAGCGCCCTTGAGCAGTTTGAGGGGCGTTTGATGAGCGTCTCACGAGAGCTTGAAGACGAGAAGAAAAAGTCCTACAGGTCAATGCAGAAAGCCCGGGAGGAGAGCGAAGCCTCGCTCAAGGTCGAGATGGCGCTCAAAGAGATAGTGTCGTCAAAGGACTATGAAGACAAGCTCCAGAACATGCAGGCCGCTCGTGAAAACCTGCTGAAAGACATGATCCGTCAGAAAGATAATTTTAACAGAGAGAAATCCGCTCTGGAAGAGCAGATCGGGGCGCTCAACGAGCAGGTTTACCGTCAGCGTGAGGTTATCGCGCGCCAGGAATCAAGCGAGAAGATCTTTGAGACGCAGAAGGAAAAAGAGATAGGAGCCGCGCGTCAGGACGCCAAGTCAAGGCTGGAAGACCTTGTAAATCAGGTGAAGAGCAGGGAAGATGGCGTCAGGATCAAGGAAAATGAATTCAGGATACAGGAATTAGCGAACAGGCAGAAACTGGATAACATAAGTGATGATTTGAAGCGGAAAGAGGCGGAGTTGACGGCGTTGAGGGATCTCGCCTCCCGTCTTGAGAGAGAGTTACATGCGGCCAGGCAGGCGCTGGAAGAAGGCAATTCCAAATTCGTCAAGGAAATAGATTGGCTCAAAAAACATTTTGAGGAAGAACGCGCGTCCTGGGCCGACCGTTTCGCCCAGGAAAGCCGGATGAGGAAAGAAACGGCATCTTCCCACACGGATATTGTCAGGGACAGAGACAGCGTTTTACGCGAATTGGCCGCGGCCCGCGCGGGAGAAAAAGATCTGTCCGGGCATCTCGCGGAAAGGGAAAAAGAAATAGCGGATCTGAAGAATTCTTTTGAAAAAGAAAAGAATGAGGTTAAAAATATATACGAATCCGGCCTCAGGAACATAACGGCGGCGCGCGATGAACTCGCCCGCGAGCTTGAAGGTTACGCCGACGCGGAGAGGCGTTTTGCGGAAGAAAAAAATAAATTTACGGGGGATCTCGCGTTCGCCCAAAAGCGGCTCCGGGAAAAAGAGGGCGATGAGAGGGATCTGGCGCAGAAAATAAAGGATATATCCGCCCAAAAACTGGCTCTTGAGCAGAGGGCGGAAGATGACCGCCGCGCTTTTGAAGACGCGAAGCAGAAGCTGTATTCCCGGATAACACAGTTAAATTCCGAGAAAGAAAATTTATCAGGGGAAAAATCCGCCGCTGCCGGCAGAATTCAGCAGCTCGCGGGTGAGATATCAAGGCAAGAGCAGGAACTCGGGGCTTTACAGGCGGAGTACCGCGCAAAAGCAGGGGATTACTCACGTGAGAAGGGGATACTTGAGACCAAAATAAAAAATCTTGAAGACGAAAAAGCCGCGCAGGAAAGGAAAACAGCCGAATACGTTTCGCAGTGCGATGCCCTGAAAGAGAAATTAAAGAAGCAGTCTGAAACCGCCGGGAAAGCTTCAGCCGAACTGATAGAGGCGAAGGAAGTTATCGGTAACCTCAATACCCGGCTTTCCGAATCAGAGAAAGAGCTGTCGGTTTTTCTTGAGAGGGAAAAACAGCTGCGGGAAAAAATAACAAACTATGAAAGAGAGATAGGGCAGCTCAATAAAAATATAGCTTCGCTCAAAGAGGAGAGCGCGAAAGGTTCCGCTTTAAAGGACAGCGAGCTGGAAAAAGCCCGCTCGGAAATCGGCGGTCTCAACGCCCGGCTCGATGGGTTCATAGAAGAAAAAAACAAACTTTCTGAAAAGTATAAGGCTATATCGGAAGAGCTTTTTGAGATGACGAAACAGCGTGATACGCTTTTCAATGAGAAAAACGCTCTGGCGGAGGAATTATCCGCTTCGCAAAAACAGCTTGAGAAACTTCTGGCTGAGGCCTCCGGGCAGGCCGTTCAGATAGCCGCATCGGGGGGAGAGATCAGCCTGCTGAATGACAAACTAAAGGCGTTGAGCACCGCCCGGCAGGCCGAAACGGTGGAATTGAAAAACAAGATACTGGAACAGCACAAAAAAATGGAAGAGCTCTTTTCCAGGATCAATGAATACAATGTAGAGATTGAAAAGCTTAAAGCCGAACCGCGGGAGAGTGTTGAGGAATACAAGAGGCAGCTTCTTGACAGGGAAAAAGCGAATGAGCAGATGCGTTCGCAGCTTGAAGCCCTGCGCTCCGAGAAAGAGAGCGCCGCCGATAAAGACGGCATAATCAAAGAATACGACGGAAAGATCGCCGGCCTGGAAGCGGAGCTTGCCGAAACAGGCGCGGAAATAGAGAAGATGAGAGAAAGCGCCGTCCGGGCGTCTGATCTGGATTCTGAGATTGTGAGGAAAGACGCACAGCTGAAAGAAGCTTCCGTGGAACTTAAAGAACTCAGGTCCCGGATAGAATCTCTTGAAGAGGAAAAGCTCCGCAGCCGGGAAAAATTTGACGCGGAGCTCTCGGCCATCAAGGAAGAGTATGAGCGCAGCCGGCAGGACGTTGAGGAAGGAATAGAAGCCTTTGAAAAAACAAAATCGGAATTAGAAGAGCTTAAGGCGAAAATAACCGGCCTTGCCGAGGAAAACGCTTCTTTGCTCATCGCGAAAGAGGATGCCGCCGCGGCGAGCGAAAAACTCAGGGATCTCACCGAGAAACAGGAGAGGGAGATAGAAGGCCTGAAAGAGCATCTGACTATGACCGTTGACGAGACCGCTGCCGCGTATGATGAGAAGATAAAAAAACTGAGCGCCGAAGCTAATGAAAACCGGGAGAAAGCGGCCGGTTTTGAAGGGTCTCTGAGAGAGGCGGAAAAAGAGATCGCGCGCCTGAAAGAAGCGTCGGTTTCCGAAAACAGACAGACGGATGAATTCAATGAGAAACTGAAGGAACTTGGGGATATAATCGAAAAACAGAAGAAGGATATCTCCGGGAAGATGGAGTATATCAAAGACAAAGAGCTGGAATTCCACAAAATACTGAAAAAAAAGAATGAGGACATATCCGTTCTCAAGGCGCAGCTCGAACTGGGGCTGGAAGCTCTTGACAGCAAGAGCGCCGCCCCGAATGATAAGAGGCTCGCGGAGCTTCAAAGGATAAATGAGGAGATCGGAAGAAAATCAGCCCAGCGCGAGGCAATGCTCAGGGAAGAGATAGAAAGGAAGGAAAAAGAGGCGGCTGAATACAGGAATCAGATCAGGGCCGCCGAGTCGCCGCAGCCATCCGATCATCCCGTCGTGCCGCCGGAACTCGAGGACGAGATCAAATCCAGGACAGCGGAAGCCCTCCGGCTCAAATCCGAGATGGAAAGAGCCAGAAAATATTACGAGAGGCTCGAGAGTATTATAAAAAAACAGGATGAGAAAATCACGCAGCTCCAGAAGAAAGACGGCGGCGGGAGCATCATTAAAAAGCATGACATCATTCCGGACGATGACGGGGATATAAAATTTTGAAAAAAGGCGGCTGAACAATGGATTTTGCGACAATAATAGGTTTTATAGCGGGTTTGGGCCTTATAGTAGCGGCCATTGTCGGCCGGGTGGGGGTGGCGGGTTTTCTGACGAGTTTTATAGATCTGCCGTCGGTAGCCATAACTCTCGGCGGCACATTCGCCGCTACGATGGTCAATTATTCTTTTCACGAACTTGTCAGCGTTTTCGCCATAGCCAAAAAAGTGTTCACGCAGAAAGACGAAAACGCGATAGGGATAATAGACACGATCGGGAGGCTCACAAAGAAAGCCAGAACGCAGGGCCTGCTGGCGATCGAGCAGGAGATAAAGGAATTACCCAACCCTTTTCTCCGTCACGGTTTCTCCCTTGTTCTGGCCAATATTGACGCCGAAACAATAAGGGCGGAGCTTGAAACAGAGATAACTTTTATACAGGAGCGCCACAAGCTGGGCCAGGAAATATTTTTGACAATGGGCACATTCGCTCCCGCTTTCGGTATGCTCGGCACCATCATGGGCCTTATAATGATGCTCGCGAATTTAGAAGACCAGTCCGTTATCGCCAGCGGTATGGCTGTGGCTCTCATAACAACGCTTTACGGCGCGCTGGCGGCGAATCTCATATTCCTGCCGATATCGGGGAAACTCAAAAGAAAGAGCGAGGATGAGGTGCTGGTGAAGGAAATAATCATAGAAGGTATAATCTCAATGAAAAGCGGCGCTATACCGTCAATAATAGAAGCTAAGCTCAAGGCCTATCTGCCGCCGAAAAAAAGAGAAAGAAAAGTAATAGAAAAATAGTATGGCGAAGAAAAAAACTTCCCAGACTCTGCAGGTGGGACCCTCGGCGCCGGGATGGATGGTGACATACGGCGATCTCATGACGCAGCTTCTGATATTCTTTGTCATGATGTTCGCGCTGGCCTCGGCCATGAACGAACTGCAGCTGATAAATCTGCAAAAAAAAATGGAGCAGTATGTTAAGAGGGAAAATCTCGTCAACGATGTTTCGTTTGATGTGGATGAGAGGGGGCTCGTGGTTTCCTTTCACGGAAATAAAATGTACGAGAAGGGGGAAGCTGAGATCAAACCTGAGGCATTGAAAGCGCTTTCTAATCTCGCGGCTTTCGTGCGGCCCCAGCCCAATGAAGTGCGGATAGAGGCTCATGCGGATCTGACGGAAAGCCCCGGGAAATATATATCGCTGTGGAATCTTTCTTCAACGCGGGCGTCATTCATAGCGAAACAGCTCATACAAAACATATATTTCCCCCCGTACCGCCTGTCGTCGGCGGGTTATGCCGAACAGAAACCTTACATTAAAAAGGACGGCGAAACATATAAGACGCTTGAGGCGCGCAGCGCTGATCTGCTCAAAACCGCGTCATCCTCTTTTTTTCATGAGGCCAACCGGATGGTAGAGATGAACATAAATAATCAGGTTTTGGAAAAAAACAAAAGCTTTGAACAGAAATACAAAAACGACCCCAATCATTCTGTTCTCGTGCGCATGGCCAGAAACAATTATCAGGGCGGCCTTGAAAGAAAATATGCCGCGATCTCCCTGAAGATGAAAGAAAGCTCCGTGTTCAAGGACCGCTCCGAAAAGTGGGCGGAGGAAGCCCGGATCTTTTTTAAATTCGCTGACCACGAAGTTGAGATCCTCGCGGCGAAAGAGGATTATATCAAGGCGCAGTTTTATGACAGATTGCAGAAAGAAATAGTGACTATGGCCAATCTTTCGCCGTCGCAGCAGAACAGGAACCGCCGCGTGGATATTATCATCGCCAGGATCTCGCCTAAGGCGGCCAAGGAAAGGCTGCTGTAAAGGCAAGTTCCGGAATGATGCGCCCTGCCGTTCGTTATGACGAATAAGCTCACGGGGAATTTTGTAAAAGCCGTTTTTTTTCTGATACCGGTCGCGGCGGTGCCTTTTCTGAACGATTCTTTCGCTTTGCCCAAAGCCATCCTGCTCTGGATGTTTATTCCGCTTTTTTTTGCCGCGGACAGCTTCGCCGCGGACAGAGAGGAGTCACCGGTTTATTTTGTGACGGGCATCTATTTCCTGCTCTCTCTTTTTTCAATATATCCCGTGCTCAGTTTTACAGGGCTTTACAGATATTATTTCAGCGGTTTTTTCTCGCTTTTAGCGGGCGTGGCGCTTTTCAGGATTTTAAGAAATTTCCCGCAGGCCGCTGTAAAAAAACAGCTGGGTTTTCTGCTTTTCTCGGCGCTTTTAACCTGCGCGGCTGTTTTTGCCGGTGGCGGGGAAAGGATTTCTTCCACCTTCGGCAATCCCAATTTTTACGGCGGCGTTCTGGCGGCGGTCTCGCCCTACGCTCTTTATTTTTCGATTTCAAAGCCGGGCTATATCATCCATTTTATGTTTTTCGCGATAGCTCTTTTAATGACTCATTCCCGCGCCTCGTGGATGGGGGTGTCCGCCGGGATTATATTTTTTATTTTCTGCGCGGGCAAAAAACACGGCTTGTCAGTGATGAGAATGGCCGCCACGCCTAAGCTGAAAGCCCGCCCCGGGCGGATCCGCCACGGCAGACGAAGCGCTTCGCAAGGCTCAGCCGCGCGGAATGTTCTGGCGGCTCTGGCGCTGATCATAGCGGGGGCGTTTATAAGCTCGCCGCGCTTTTCGGGAGATATCGTCAGGAGAGCCGTTTCCATCTTTGATCTATCGGAAGCCGATATCGTCTCAAGGTTTGAGGGCTATGCGGCAAGCCTGGCCATGTTCGCCGAGAAACCGCTTTTCGGCCACGGGCCGGAAAGTTTTTCAATCCTTTTCCGTTCTCACGCGCCGGTTTCTTTTATCCGTCAGACAGGCGGCCTCGCGCATGCGGGATACAGTCACTGCTGGCCGCTCCAGATCCTCACCGAAACGGGCCTGGCCGGATTCGGCGCATGGTTTTTGCTGATATTTGTTCTGATCAAAAAAGCGATAGCATCAAAAGAGCTGTTTAAAAAAGCCGCGGGGGCCTCGGTGATAGCTTATGCCGTCACAAATCTTTTCGCTTTTCCGTCTATTACCGAGCTGCTAATTTTTTGGTTTTCCGCTGCCGTGATATACGGTCCGAGGCAGGTTCCGCCTTTTGCCGGGAATATTTTTACGCGCAAAGGAAGATTGTTCGCCGCTGCCGCCTCTTTTTTGATCTTGTCGGCGCCGCTTGTTTCCGAGATATTGTTTGTCAAAGCAGTCAAGTCTCCCGATAACGAGAAGGCTTATGCCCTGTTTCGCCGCGCGGCTTTTTTCCTGCCGGCGGATTATCACCTGATGAACGCGGGGAAAAGGTGTATTCTGATTTATAATAATACGAATTTGCCGTTATGGCTTGACCGGGGAGATTATTTTTTTGAAAAGCTGGCGAAAAAAAATCCGCGCCACGCGCTGGCTCTAAACGGCCTGGGCGTGTCCGCCCGAGAAAAATTAGAGCTGTACAAAGATAAAAAGTACGCTGGTATCGCTGAAACTTTTTTTAAGAAAGCCATAGAGAATGACCCTTATCTGAAAGCGGCGCGTCTCAATCTCGCGCTCCTTCTTGAAAAAGAAGGCCGTTTCGCGCAGGCCCTCAGTCAGTATGAACAAGCCCTGGAAATTTACAGAGATGACCAGCAGATGCTTTTCAATTCCGGCGTCGTCAGCGTTAACGCCGGAAATCCGAAAAAAGCCCTTGAGTTCTGGTACAGGCTCAGGGAGATAAATCCCGGCTACGGGAAACTCAGTGGATATATAAAGCAGGCCGAGGCGATTTGATATTCGCAATAACGCGGCTGTTGACGGCGGGCGTAAATAACGGTAAAATACTGCAGGAGAAAAATAAATGGCAGAAAGAAGGATCCACCTCAGATTTCCGACCTTATCGGTTATAAAAACCGTTGAGATAAGCAGTTCCGACGGTAAGACGGACATACCCGCCATAATGTGCGATGTGTCAGTCGGCGGGATGGCCATGATCACTTTTCTGCCGCTGCCTAAAAATTCCGATATAGTGCTGGATTTGAAGATGCCGGATATCAATCTCAGAAAAGTCACAGCGAGAATAGTGCGTGTCGAGGAGAAAAACGGCACTTTTCTGATAGCTCTCAAATTCCGCTCTCTGGATAATACCGTTAAGAAAAAAATAAACGCTATGGCTCTTGACTGGCAGAAATGCGAGGAGAGACAGGCGGTCGGCGAAAAGACGGAATGCCGGAATTGCGCGTATTACAATCTCTGCAATAAAGAAGCGAAAAAAAAGCATGCCGCGAATCAATGTTCTGCCTGAAGAGGTCAGAAATTATATTTCCTGCGGTGAGGTCATAGAATCACCGGCTTCCGTTGTAAAAGAGTTAGTTGAGAACGCCCTTGACGCCGGGGCTGACAGGATAGACGTAAAAGCGCTTGAGGCTGGACTGGGTTTCATAAGCGTGACGGACAACGGTTCCGGCATGGATTTTGAAGACCTGAAGTTCTCGCTCGAACCTTTTGCCACAAGCAAGATCAGAGTAAAAAACGATATTTCATCGGTGCAGTCGCTGGGCTTCAGGGGTGAGGCTCTGGCGTCAATCGCTAATGTCTCTGCCGTTAAGATATTTTCCTCCATGGGCTCCACGGGCGCTGTGATTTTAAGCGAAGGCGGCAGAGAGATAGATCACAGGGAGTTTTCCTGCCCCAGGGGAACCACCGTTGAGGTGAGAAAACTTTTTTTTAACGCTCCTGTACGAAAGAGATTCCTTAAAAGCCCGAAATACATGAACGGCGAGATACTGAGAGTCGTGAGGGAATATGCGCTTTCCCGGCCGGAAATTGTTTTTTCACTCAGGATAGACGATAAAAATTATTTTGACGATCTTTCGTCGTCCGACGACGAGAAAGAGAGGGTGCGGAAGATCTTCGGTTTTGAAAACGCCGATTACGCGGCTTTGGAAAACCCCATGATGGGCCTGCGCTGTTTTGCCTATCCTGAGGATTACAAGTCCTCCCGAAGGTGGCAGTTTATTTTTGTCAACAGAAGGCCTATAAGCAATGCCGCTTTTCTCAAGGCGGCGGAGAACGCTTTTGAGGGCTATCTGCCGCGGGGAAAGCATCCCCCTCTTTTTATTTATCTGACCGCGGCCAGCGGGCTCATAGATGTCAATGTCCATCCTGCTAAAAGAGAGATAAGGTTTCAGAGCCCCCGCGCTTTTTATCAGATGGTCTATGATGTCCTGAGGAACAAATATTCCAGGAATCAGCCGGCCGTTTATCCTCTGGCGATCGGGGCTGACACCACCGCGGCGCTTTTACCGCGCGGCGCAGAGGCTTCAGCGGATATTCCCTCCGCATCGCTTTTCGAAAAGGAGGCTGTTAAAGAATCCGTCGCCCTCGAACCGCTTCCGGGTACGCCTGTCGGCCCGCGTTGGGACAATTTCCGCTATGTCGGAAAATCGCACGGGAAGTTCCTTGTTTTTTCAACTTTTGACGCCATACACATAATGGATTTTCACGCCGCCGCCGAAAGGATAAATTACGAAAAAATAAAACAAAAAATAAAACAGGGCAATGTCGCTTCCCAGAAACTCCTTGTCCAGATAGAGGTAAAACTTTCCCCCGATGAAGCCGCTGCCCTTCAGAGCAACAGCGATATTCTTATCAAACTCGGTCTGGCGCTGAAATATTACCGCGGCAGTGTTTTTATAAGCGCTGTTCCCGCGGGTTTTACCGGCAGCGAAAAAGACATGCTCGAGAAAATAAGCGCATGTCTCCTTGACGGCAAAAAGCATCATGATATCTTTGAAAGTCTCGCGGATCGCGCCGTGAAGATCATTGCATGCCACATGTCTTTCCGCGCAGGGGACGATATAAAGCCCCATGACGCCGAGACTTTGATACAGGAACTGAAAAAATGCTCCGAGCCGCTGAGATGCCCTCACGGGCGCCCGGTGATGTTCAGTATTCCGGTCGCAAAAATAGATTCACTCCTCCGTCGATGAAGCTCAAATCTTTCGCGGATATAAAATGCGTCGTGGTCGGCGGCGGCCACGCAGGATGTGAGGCCGCCAGCGCCTCGGCCAGAATGGGTGTGCCCACGCTCCTTATAACAATGCATCTGGACACCATAGGTTACACATCCTGCAATCCCGCGATAGGCGGTGTGTCAAAAGGCCACATCGTTCGTGAGATCGACGCTCTTGGAGGGGTAATGCCGTTGATAACGGATTCCGGCCGGATACAGATGCGAATTCTCAATACATCCCGCGGCGAGGCCGTCAGAAGTTCCCGCGCCCAGATAGACAGGCAGATTTACCGTCAGAATATGAAGAACATGATTGAGAACACGGATAATCTCTATCTTCTTCAGGATGAGGTGATATCTCTCGTCGCTCATAAGGGCAGGGTCCGCGGCGTGCGGACGCTCAGGGGCCTTTATCAGGGCTGTGGGGCGCTGGTGCTCTGTCCCGGCACTTTTCCAAACGGCATGATGTTCGTGGGCGATGTGAGTTTTGAGGGCGGGCGGTTTGGCGAACCCTCGTCGAAGCAGCTCACCTCTTCCTTGAAAAGCATAGGTCACAGAATGATGCGTTTTAAAACCGGCACCTGCCCGCGGCTGGACGGCAGGAGTATAAATTTCAAAAAAATGATAATGCAGAAGGGCGACAGGAAAATCCTGCCTTTTTCTATGCGCTTCACGGGGAAGACGCCGAAACAGCTGCCGTGCTATATCACCTACACCAATAAAAAAACGGAAAAAATAATAGTCAAAAACATAAAGCGTTCAGCTCTTTTTTCAGGCATGATCACAGGAACAAGCGTCAGGTATTGCCCGTCAATAGAGGATAAGTACCGGAAATTTCCGGACAAGGCCCGTCATCAGGTATTCCTTGAACCTGACGGGGTCAACACAAACGAATATTATCCCAACGGCCTTTCCACATCGCTGCCTTATGAGGTGCAGGAGGATTGTCTGCGTTCCATAGCGGGCCTTGAAAATGCGCGGATACTGCGGCCGGGCTATGCCATAGAGCATGATGTCATAGACAGCACGGAACTGAAGCACAGCCTTGAATCAAAAAAACTCGCAGGGCTTTTTATCGCCGGACAGATAGACGGCACCACCGGTTATGAGGAAGCGGCCGGCGGCGGCCTTATCGCGGGTATCAATGCCGCCTGCTTTATTTCGGACCTGCCTCCTCTGACCCTGCGCCGCTCGGACGCTTATATAGGTGTGCTCATAGACGATCTTGTGACGAAAGGGACATCCGAACCTTACAGGATGTTTACCGCCCGCGCCGAATACAGGCTGCGTCTGCGCGAGGGGAACACGAAAATCAGGCTCCTGCCCCAGGCCAGGCAATACGGCCTCGTGGATAAGGATGTTATCGCGAAAATGGAGAAATTTAAAAAAGACGTTGAGAGGGCGGTTGGATTCCTTTCGGTAAAAAAGATAGCGTTGAATAAAAAAGAAGGGACCCTGACGCTCAAGGCCGCGCTTTTGCGGGGTGTGAGCCTGGCGTCTCTTAAAAGGCGCTGTTCTTCAGGGAAGATCCCGGATGAGGCTCTTGAAGAGGCCGTCGTGGAACTTCGTTACGGCGGCTATATAGCGAGAATGGAACGGGATATAAAAAAGTACGATTCCCTCAGAGAGATCAAGATACCGCCTGGGCTCTCTTACAAAAACATTAACGGCCTTTCAACGGAAATAAAACACAAACTGCAGCGCTTTAAACCGGAGGATCTGTATTCCGCATCCGCGATCTCCGGGGTGACCCCGGCCGCGCTGGATGTCCTGATGGTGACTCTCGCTAAATCCGGAAGTATTCCAAAAGAATGAAAAATATCAGATTCGGTATTTTCGCGAAATACCTCTCAGCTCTGGCGCTTATCTCGCTTGTTCCTCTGCTTCTGATGGGGATACGGCTTATAGATATAAACAGGATAACCCTGAAGCGCATGGTTATGGAAGAGCACATCAGCGTTGCATCATTTGCCGCTTATAAAGTGGACAGTTATTTTGACAGCCTTTCAAAGAATCTGTCGCTTATAATTCAGTCCCATTCTCTCGGCGATCTTTCGGGGGATCAGCTTCCGCGGACTCTCAGGGCACTGATCAGTTCATCCCGGAGCATAGAAAGCGCCGCGCTGGTATCCCGTTCCGGCAGAGAAAAGATCAAATTTTACCATCCCGACCTGGGGCAGGATTCGCCGGCTGTCGATTATTCCCGAAAGGACGAATTCAAGTCCGCTCTCTCCGGGAGCCCCGCCGCGGGAAGCCCTTATATCAGCGCCGGAGGCGTGCGCATAAACGCGGCCTATCCGTCAGGGGACGGCATATTGTTTATTACGGCTTCTCTGGATGATCTCTTTTCGGAAATCAAAAACACGAGTGTCGGCCGCAGCGGGCGCGTTATTCTAATAGACGGGGAAGGCCGTATATTGGCCTCGGCCGGCGAAGCTTTTGGAAGTGTCCGAGCGCATCCGCTGGTCGCTGATTTTATCAGTTCCCGCGTTTCCGCCGCGAGAGATTTTGTTCTTGACGGCAGAAAAATGTCCGGCGCCTATGTGCCTGCTAAAATCATGGGCTGGGCTGTTATCGTGGAAGAGCCGTATGAGGACGCTTATTATTCGTTATACCTTATGAAGAGAAACGCCGCCCTGTCGCTTCTGGCCGCGGCCCTCGGCGCACTTCTCATGGCGTTTTTCGCGGCGAAATCCGTGACAAAACCCATGAGAGAACTGATTGAGGCGGCATCGTTCATAGCTGGCGGCGATTTTTCAAGAGGCGTAAAAGTTTCTTCGGGAGATGAGATCGGCGAGCTGGCCGCGACTTTCAATAAAATGAGCGCCAAACTCAAAGAATACAATGAAATGCAGATAGACAGGATAATAGCGGAAAAAACAAAAACAAAAGCGGTTATATTTTCAATTTTCGACGGTCTCATCCTGACTGACTACGATGGGAAGATCCTTCTGGCGAATGCCCAGGCTGAGCGGATTTTAGGGCTTTCGGGATTGAAGGAAGGAAACCGTATTACTGATTATTTGAAAGATTGCGACGCCGGGCTCAGGGATTTTTTTGAGGAAGTCGCAAAAAACAGGGGCAAAAACATTGTGCGGGAATTTTCTTTCGGACAAGGCCGAAGCGGAGTGAGTTTCGCCAAAGCGCAGACGGCGTCAGTGCGCACGGAAGCGGGCGCGGATCTCGGCACGGTGACAGTTTTCAGAGATATAAGCATTGAAAGGGAATTGGACGGCATGAAGGAATTCTTTATGCAGGCGATAGCGCATGACTTGAGAAATCCGCTGACATCCATCAGCGGTTTTATAGAGCTCATGGGCATAAAAAGCGCGGGCGGTTTGAGCGAAAAACAGAAGCATTATCTTTCAGCCATGGCCAAGGAAACAGAAAGGCTGCAGGGCATGATAAACGATATCCTGGACGCCGCGAAACTTGAAGCCGGCAAGATGAGTCCCGTGATAAAAAGCGTGCCCGTTAATTTTCTCGTCTCAAACGTCATTGAGGGTTTATCGGGCATGGCGGCAAAAAAGGGTGTTGAGCTCAAAAGCGTTATGCCCGCGGAAAGCCCCAGAGTCAACGCTGACGGCGAACTCATACAGAGGGTGATAGTGAATCTTGTAGCGAATGCTGTTAAATTCACCCCGAAAGGCGGAGAAGCGCTGGTGAAAGTCTCCCGGGTCCGGAACGCCGTGCGCGTGGAGGTGCGGGACACCGGGCCGGGGATGCCGAAAGATTCCTGCGAAAAAATATTCGACAAATTCCAGCGCCTTCCTGGGGCGCTTTCCGGAGGCACGGGCATAGGCTTGACGATATCAAGAGAAATAGTGAAAGCGCACTCGGGAAAAATATGGGCGGAATCGGAACCGGGGAAAGGCAGTAATTTTATTTTTGAAATACCGGAAGGCCTGCCTCAATCTGACAGGGAATGCTGAAAAATACTTTTGCCGCTGTTGTTTTTTTTACAGCCGTATTTCTTTGCGCGGAAGCTGAAAGTGCGCCGGGGCGTGCTGAAAGCGCTTCGTCTGCCGTGGCGGATGCGCCGGGGCGTGAGGTTATCGTTGAAGTAAAGATTCCGCCAGGCACCACCACGGAGATCATCGCCCAGAAATATCTCAAGGATCCCTCCCGTATAAAGGAACTCCGGAGGCGCAATAAATTTCTCCCTAAAGACGATAAAGATGTTGTTAAGAGCCAGTTTGTGAACATACCGAAAGATCTCATGAAAGAAAAAGTGTGCGATACCGCCGCCGTTAGTCCCCTTGTGCTGACAAGAAAAGAAAAGGAGATCAGGTGGGAAAAGCTCCAGCCCACCCGCCGGCTTTTCCCCGGAGACGGGATAATGACTTTATCCGACGGATCGGCGAGACTTGAATTCCTGGCGGGAGGAAATCTTTTTTTGGCGCCCGACTCGCTGGTTTTTCTCAGTGAAAATGAAGAACGCCCTGCCGCGAGTTTTCTCGCCGGCAATATCAGCGCGGATGATGTCCGGATGGCCAGCCGCGGGGTGAAGGTGAGCCCTGCCGGCGGGGCTCAGTATAATATAAACACCTCGGCGGATAAGAACGTGCGTTTGAGCGTTCACCGCGGTGAGGTGGATGTCACCGCGCAGAAAAAAACGGTGAAGGTGAAAGAGGGCTTCAGGACTCTTGTGGCTTTTGATTCCGCCCCGGAAGCGCCATTGCCTTTACCGGAAGCGATAAGTGATCTGAATAATCTGCGCGAACTTGAAGAGGGAGAGAAATATCATTTACAGATAGCTTCGGATGAAAAATTCAAAGATATCATAAAAGTCAAATATATCACGCGGTCGGCGGATGTGAAAGCGGCGCAGCATGCGCTTCCGCCGGGAGGTTATTATTTAAGGGTCGCGCTTCTCTCAAAAGACGGTTTTGAGAGCAAGTGGAGCTCTTTTTATTATTTTGTGAAGGGGACAGAGAGCAGGGATGTGATCAAAGTGGAAGCCATAACCGATATCGGCGACGGCAAGCTGGAGGTGAAGGGATCCTGTCCGGAAATAATAGATGTTGTTATAAACGGCCATCCCGGTAAAACGCTGCAGGGAGACAAATTCGTATGCGTGTTCAGAGTGGGTGAGGCGGAGCTCTTCACTGTGTTTATCAAGACGGAGTCGGGGTTTTTGTCCAAGCGCTATAAGAGGTCTCCTTCCAATCTCTGGCTGCCGATAGACTGAATGAAAGGCGGATTATGTTAGTTAAAATTCAAAAGTGAACCATTTAAAAATCAAAAGTGAACACCTCAAAACCTCAAAAAAAGTTGATTCTCAAGTCCGTGTTCTTGGCTC
>PHAM01000040.1 GCA_002841685.1 Elusimicrobia bacterium HGW-Elusimicrobia-2
TTTAACCGGTTTTTCTGTTCGCATGGTTACTGCCTCCTTTTTCTGGCAGTATATCATGAAAAACAATATCTGTCAATAATTTATGTTACAGAGTACTAGTACTACAAACACAACGGCTGGCCAAAAGGTTATAACATGTAACAGTCCTAGGCCAACTGCGCCCCCGGAGTTTGTGTTAATACCCATTGCTTCAATAAGAACAAGCAATAAAATAGGTCCCGTGCCGAAACCAAGAAGGAGCAAGCCAATTTTTAATATTACATTTATTTTTCTTTTGGGTTGCTCCCTATTCATTTTATTATTCTCTCTCCACTCAGTTAGTTTCTGTTCCATTGCGACTTTCCTCCGCACCACTTTTTCCACTGCTCCCAAAAACCAAACTTCTAATTGTTGTGACTATGGTTAATACACACAACACAATACCTATTGAAGTGCCAATTAATATTGGAATTATCGTAAGGCCACCGGGAATTATGGGTAATGAAAGCCCTCCTATTGCCATAAATGGAAGCCATTTATTAAGTGTTGAAATATGAAAAAATCTGCCCAAAACAAACAAAGATATTCCTATAATTAAAAAAGCCGGATCAAATACCATAAATATCGCTAAAAATTGCATGCCGCAAGGTTCATACCAAGGCATTATTTTAAAAAGAGAGGTATAAATTATCAGTGACCATAACAACACTAATACCGACAATAAATTAAGAACAACAAATACAAATGACCTCATTATTGATTTTTCCCTTTTAAAAAAGTTCTTAAATGCTTCTATAAAACTCATTTCTTACCTTTTTTCGAATGGCTATTTCTTAGAATAGCTATTTTTAACTCCTTGTAGGTCTTAGAACCTTCCAAGACTTCAAGAACAAAACCATCTTTACTGACGATGAAAAACGTGGGATATGTTTCCACTTTTGAAAAAGGATACGCCATAAAATCAACCATAATAAGCGTATAGTTAACATCTTTTGTTTCAAGTAAGCGTTTTGCCGTCATTTTATTCCCGCGACTTATTCCTATAATTTTCAGTTCCTTCTCCGAAAAAGCTTCGTTTAATTTATTCAGAACATCTATTCCATCATACGATGTTTCACAATAGAGCTTGCATACTTCTGGTTTCCAAACATTGATAAGAATTAAGTCGGCGCCTAACCGCGACAATTTTACCAATTCCCCATTCGTGTCTTTAAATCCAAAATCTTTTAATTCTTCTCCTTTTAAATGGCTAACTTCTGTTTTCCAGACGCCTTCTTTCCCTTTGCCTGCGGAATAAGCCCATTTGCGGTATTGTTCAACTCTCCACTGCTTACCCCATACATATTCATCCCAATCATCTCCAAGCCATTCAAAAAGTTCCTGCGCCATTTTTTTATCGTCTGCCTGACAGGCCATGCTTAAAAACTCGTTAAGGTGCCTGTTTGAAGTGCCGTAAAGTTCTTCAATATCTTTCATTCCCTGCTTTAGTTTTTCCCAATCCACATTCACAACGCCGAAAAAACCATCGTGAGGATAATATCTGGACAGCATTTTACAGATATAAGCATAGATAGACGAACCCTTTTTTCCGCCGATTTGTTTTCGGATTTCTAGAGCGAATTCTTCCCACTCTCCTTTCTTACCATGCCACCGCGGGAGGAGATAATGCGCTTTGGTATAATAAAAATCCTCAAAAAAAGGCTCACAAGCTATCGCCTCATTGAAATGTTTTTCATATCTCTCTCTTTCCCAACCTTGGCCGAGGGCTGCCGTCTGCATAATACTGTACCACATGGGATCCTTCTTCCTCTTAGCTTTGCTCACTCCGTTTAGAACTTTTTCGGCTTCAGCCAGCCGGTTGTGAAAAACATCCCATTGGTTTTCATTAACGGTATAAGATACGCCGCCACCGCGGGCTTGCCATGCATAATCACATAAAAATGCGGCATAACCGATTTTTGCCGTTATAGAATCAGGATATTTTTTTATCCATTTTTTGAATATATTCTGATGATTTTTCCATACTTCTTCAGTTGCCTTTGTTTTGCCCGGCACTCTTCTCAAGCCCGCATAAAAACAGACAATTTTCCAGTCCCCGCCCGGATATCGGCTTTTGGAAGTTCTTAAAATACCCGCTAATTTATCCAGATGCTCATATTCTTCATTGGCAAAAAATTCTGACATCCCTTCAATAAATTTTTCTTCGTTCGGGGGAAACTTATACGCCGCGTCTATATACTGCCCAAACATGAGCAGTAAAATCAGAAAAAAAGGATGGTAGAAACCCCCTTTCTTTTCTAATTTCTGCGAATTTCTAAAAATCATTTTTCACTCTTCCCTTTTTCCAAATCTTCAATTCTTTCATCTAGGAGTTCATTCCCTTTTATATTTTTGAACGGCTTAAGTTTTTCAGCTTTGATTTTTTCCACAAATAATTTTAATTTCTCATCAGAGGGATCGTATTTGATTGACCTTTCCCAATAGAGGGTTGCCTTTTTTATATCCCCAAGAGCGTAATAAGCCGAACCCAGCCGTTTCCACGCCAAAGCGTCTTTATCATTTTCAGCCAAAACTTCTTCAGCCAGCGAAATTGTTTTTTCATATTTTTTATCATAAAAAGCTTCCAGCGCAATATGGAGTTTTTTGTCACACTCGCTGTATATCACCTTATTCTTTTGTTTGTCCCTGCCCCAGTTAAACATATTTTTAAAAAATTGAGGACAAAGCGGATTATTGCTGACTTCCCATACGTCCACAACCGGCATCCCGTTCTCAAATTCTGTGATTTCACCAAGTATGCGCTGGAAACGGGCGTGTTTCCCCATATTCATATGGAGTTTATCCACAGGATCAAATATACTGCCGATGCCTATTCCTTTTTTTGTAGAACCTTTATAAAAAAAGATATCATCCCTGTACGCCGTTACAGGCCAGTAAATTATAGTTCCCGAATACTTTTTCATATCATTAACTGCTTCGTCGTAAGAAGGCCCTTGACGGCCTAACTTTCTTTTGGCGAGGAGAAAATCATTTTTTACCATCTGCTGATAATATTCCGTCGCCAAAAAAGAGACCAATGCCCCTGCCGCGAATACCGCCGGAAACAGCCATTTATTTTTTGTCTTTCTATTTTGCGCGGCTAAAGTTTCTGTATAAATTCCATTTATTATCTCAATGGTTTTATCAGCTAACAAAATCATCTCATCTTCCGTAATATCCCGCTGTGGTAAAGCAATAACTTCTATATCCGGCAAAATGCTCAGAAAAGTTCTTTTAGCTATGTATCCGTAAAATTCCCGCCGCGTTTCCGCCATCTTTTCAATCTTTAATTTTCCGGGCTTCTCACTTCTTAACACGGCTGAGCTGCCATTCCCCGTCGCCGTATCAATAATTATCACTTTATTTCCCTGACCGATGTTATTCAGTTTTTCTGTGATATTATCGTCTTCACCGCAATCGCATCTGATAAGTTCTATATCTTTACAGAAAAATTTATCTCTGAATTCTTCAAGTTTTTCCACCAGACGGGCAATGATATTTGTTTCGTCGCTCTGGACGTCAATTACAGTCAAAACAAAAAACTTTGAATTATTCACTTATTCTTTTCCTCAATGAATTGCTTTAGCTCTTCTAAATCCTCGTCAGGCAAAGTAGCTTTAATAGAAATAGACGCCCTTAGAATCAGTGACCCCTTTGGCTGGTTTGCTACAACCATGGGGTTCTCTTTTAAAAGTTTGGGTATAACTTGCAAAGACACTACGCCGCTTGTACTGATATCTAAAGGAATATGACCGGACTTGGCGTCAATAAACATACGGATGTCTTGAATGCTCACTTCAGGATTCTCGCTCTGGACTGAGAAGCTAAGGCTCTGATTGGTTACCCCCTTGATGTGCGAGAAGTCTAACTTAGCTATTTTGCAAACTGTTCGATATGGTATTGTAGCCGGAGCTGATTCATCCTCCACCATAACGGCTGAGGTACTTCGCATTTCTCTCTTATATCCGTTCATTTTCGCCTTGATGGCGCCGAGATGTTCGTGGAATGTAACGCAGTCGGGAATAAGTTCAATCGCTCTCTCTATCTCCTCCTTTGCCTCGCTGTATTTTCCCATTTTATAAAGAACCCATGCCCTCGTATCCCGGTAATATCCTTCCCATGATTTTTCCAGACCCATCCTTACGGCTTTGTCCGCCGCCTCAAGAGCTGTCTCATAATCCCTTTCGAGTTTGTCGGCAAGAATGTATGCCAGCATATTGTAAACATTTGCCGAATATTCAAACTCCGCGAAACTTTCACTGTTTATCAGTTCTTCAAAAACTTTCAGCGATTTTTCATATTCTCCGGCGTGATAATAGGTCATCGCCGCAAAATATACCGTGTCGCTATAGGCGGTTTTTCTGTCTGATATCGCTGCCAGCATTTTGTCTATTGCCGGGACGATATTTCCGAAATATTCTTTCTTTTCTTCTTCCGGGATATCGGCGTAGTCGGGACACCATGCGCCGAGGATAAACCCCTGTTCGAATTCTTCCGCCGCTTTTTTGTATTCTTTAAGTTCAAGCAGTCTCCAGCCGAAGCGATAATGCATGTAAAGGTAATTGTCATTTACGCCGGTTACTTGTTTTTTACAATACTCAAATTTATTTTTATTTCCTTTTATGTGATTAATTCGCGCCAGATAAGACCATGCCCATAGATTTTTATTGTATTTTTTTACCGCTTTCACAAGTAGTTTTTCCGCCAATTCCAAATTATCTTCACCGCCGAGAAGATAATTATAAACAAGCGCTATTCCATAATTGGTAAGAGCCGCCGGATTTTTTGCTTTTTCCATTTTTGTTTTTTCAAATTTTTGAATATACGCTGACGGATCAGCATATATAAAATTATTCTCATAATTATGCGCAATTTCAAGATAGAATTTTTCCTTTTTTGAAAGTTTAAATTTGGCGTTGTCAATCCCCCATGGAGAGGTGAGTTTTCCGTAGAGAAAAGAATCTTTTTCCACGCTTTCGCCAATCCCGTAGGACTCGGCGGCTTTTTTAAGAAAAATCATTTCAAGCCTATGCTTTAAAATCTCGTCATCCGTTTTTTTAATTCCCGCTAACCCCATTAATTTGTCTATAACTTTCCCTATTTTCAAGCCATTTTTTTTAGATTCTTTCGAGTATCTTTGCGTTTCATATTTGCGTATAATATTTTCTCTGAGCGTTTTTTTAAGACCTATTTTCCCCATTATCCAATTGAGTATTCGGATTTCACGCTCGACTATTAGTGTGTAACGATATGACATACTGCGCGGGCGAATGCGGCTTAAGGAAACCACTCCCGAATCTCCGTAAAATACCCATGACCACACATATTTACATTTGCCGTTTTCATCTTTTAAGTCCATTTCAGTGACGCCTATGACATGATTTGAAATATGGCCGTATTCTTTTTTTAAAGCGTAAATAATAAAGTTGGGCGAATATTGTTTCTTCACTTTGTTATAGGCATAGTCAGGCACTGGAATTCTATCCTCTATAACAACATTAAGACCAAAACGTTTTTCCGCGCGCGCCTTCAGAAATTGCATAATATCGTCATCAACATTTCCGACTGCAGCAATAACCAGAGGAAAAGATTGAGTTTTATCAGAAATTTCAGCACTTAATACCTGTGCAAAGTTAAAACAAAATATCATCAGGATGAATAAAGCAATATATATTTTTCTCATTTATTTTTCTTTGCTTTTTCTGAGGAAAACGGGGACGGTTCTGGTTCTAATTCTGCGGTTACCGCCGACAGACTGGCGATGTTTTTTTGTTTTCTTCATTATCCCCCCCCACCTCTTTTTGTCACAACATTACAGGCTTGTCCGCCAGAGGCAGTATGTGCAAAATTTGCACATACTGAATTTCTTTCAGTTCCCTTTCTTTGAAGATATCATCATTGCCGCTTTTTGATTATACCAAATGACAGATAAAAACAAAGGCTTTTTCCGCAAGTGTAGGGAAATCATTTTCCGCAAGCGCGATTGCTGTTAATTTGCGCCCAAAAACTCTTACAGATTGTTATTTGTATTGACAATCTGTAAGAATTTGGCTAAACTTGGCTATGATAATATCAAGAACTTTGAAATCAGAATTAGTGCGGCTGGCAAAGAAATATCCGGTCGTCACGCTGACGGGTCCGCGACAATCAGGAAAAACGACGCTCTGCAAAATCGCGTTCCCTAAAAAACAATACATATCAATGGAAAATCTTGATATACGCAGATTTGCGCAAAACGATCCAAACGCTTTTCTAAAACAATTTCCCCATGGCGCAGTTTTAGATGAAATCCAGAGAGCGCCGGATTTATTATCTTATATTCAGACAATCGTTGATGAAAAAAAACATGCGGAGGGAATGTTCATTTTAACCGGCTCGCGTCAATTCGAGCTTATGTCTTCTATCAATCAGTCACTGGCCGGAAGAACGGCAATAACCCGGCTTCTTCCTTTTTCATTTTCAGAAATTTATTCTGAGAAAAAGAAATTGCCATCTCTTGAGACAATCCTTTATACGGGATTTTATCCGCGAATTTTTGACAAAAAATTGAATCCGACGGAAACTCTGTCTTTCTACACCACCACCTATTTGGAAAGAGACGTCCGCGCGGTGCTCAATATTAAAGATTTATCCAAATTCGAGCTATTTTTAAAACTTTGCGCGTCGCAAACAGGCCAGATCCTCAATCTTTCAAATCTCGGCAACGCGTGCGGCATTAATCACAACACGGCAAAAAACTGGCTGTCTGTTTTAGAAGCAAGCTATATTATATTTCTCTTAAAGCCTTATCACAAAAATTTCAAAAAGAGATTGATAAAATCACCCAAACTTTATTTTATAGATACGGGGTTAGCCGCATTTCTGCTTGGCATACAGAACCCTGAACATTTGGACACTCATCCCCTGAAAGGCGCTTTATTCGAAACATTCATTGTTTCTGAATTCCTCAAAGCGCGTTTCAACAAAGTTAAAACCAATAATCTTTATTATTTCAGAGACAGCCTCGGAAATGAAATTGATTTAATACTTGATTATGGCGATACAAGTGTTCCCGTTGAGATAAAAAGCGGGCAGACGATTGCAAATGATTATTTTAAAAACTTGCGATATTATTCAAAACTGCGGGGAAACAAAACAATAAAAGCAATACTGATTTATGGAGGAAATTTATCCTACAAAGAAGGAACAATAGATATTGTCGGATTAACTGATTTCAATAATTTATTAAAAAATATCGGATAAATTTTCAGACCCCCGTCTTTTTCTACCAGGTCTCTTTTATCACTTTCCGGCCGAGGCGTATTATGACTTCTTTGTCCTCGAACTGGGGGATTATCCAGTGTTCGCAGAATTCATAAACATCGCCTATGAAAACATCGCAATGGCCGGGCGCGGTTTTCTCGCCGAAAGCATAGATTATTTTACGGAGCGTCTGAGCGCGGCCCACGCGCCGAGAGAGAACCAGGGCATCGCCGGAAAGAGATAATTTGAATCCGTTTTCTTCGAGGGGCGCGCTGAAATCCCTGAACAGCCCCCTGCCCCTGCCCTCATAAAGAAGATTCTCAAATTCGTTTGTCCTCCTGACGCCTATCCTGAGATAAAATTTCCTGACCAGATCTTTTTCCATGAGCTGTTTGAATGAGCCAATGTGATATATGGACGAGCTGAGTATAAAACATCCCTCTATTTTTTTTATGCCGTGATATTTTATGAATTGGTCATATTCCGGCGCCATGTTCCCGGCTATATCCGAAGCCACTCCTATCTGGTACCATTTGCCGGATGAGGTGAAAAAACAGCAGTCCCCCGAACCGAATGCCGGCACATAAAACCTGAAAGCCCTGCCGCTCTTTATCTGGCCGCACACAGCGATGGCGAAAAGTAGGCCAGCCGCGGCGATGATTCTCTTTTTCTTTGAAAAAATAGAAAAAATCAGAGCGTAATAAGCGATGTATGTTAATGCGCTTTGATGTCCCCATCCGGCCATAGCGTTCGGCACAATGGAGGTCGCTCTAAGAAGTTTGTCAATCAGCCATATAAAGAAACTTCCGGAAGCGGCGAAAACGCCGGCTGCACGCTCTGCTGCTCCTTTGACGGCGGACGCGAGGACAGCGGAAAACAAAAAAGAGGGAACCGGAAAAAAAGAGGCGCAAAAAAAAGAAAAAAGCGAAAATACCAGCACTGCGGCAATAGGTATCACGAGCAAATTCATAACGGGTGTGATGACGGAAAATTCATAAAAAGTCTCGTTTAAAATAGGAATTACCGTTAACTGGCACCCTATCCCCACAGCTAACGGCACAGCAATAAAAGCCGGCATAATTTTTTTAAAGGCCTTAGAAAGCGCAGGCGAAATAAAAATTATTCCCGCCACCGCAAGATAAGAAAGTCTAAACGCCACCGTAAAAAGCCACAAAGGATTCACGATGAGCATAAAAAGCGCCGCCGCGAAAAGACTGCTCCCCAGCACTCCTCTTCTGCCTGTCCTTAATCCCACAGCCATTATGGAAAACATTATTGCCGCCCTGACGCTGGATGGCGTGGCGCCGCAAAGCAGAGAATATAAAAACGCCAGCGGAATGCTTACCAGCAGAGCGCTGCCGCGGCTGATAAAAAAAGACAGGAAAACCACCGCGATGGCCGTAAACAAACCTATATGCAGGCCGCTGACGGCTAAAAGATGCATAAGCCCCGAGCGGCGGAAATTTCTTATGATGTCCTTTTCAAGGCCGGACTTTTCACCCCACAAAAAACCTCTGACATAAGCGGCCGAATCACTGTCAAAATATTTCCCTATGCTCTTATCCGCGGCGGATCTCAGCCCCACGACGAACTTTTTGAAACCCGACGGATGGTCCCTCATCTCTATCTTTTTGGCGAATATCCTTCCGCACACGCCCTGAGCCTCGTTTATTCTTTTCCAGTCGGTTGAAAAAGAGTTTTTCTTCTCATCCAGCCCGGAAAAAATCCCCGCGACGGTAACGATGTCTCCGGCCTGCGGCAGGCTTGGACGCCCGCCCTCAAGCTTTTCACCGCCGCCATGCCACACGAGGACATTCCCCTTCTCCGTTTTCAGCGCGAAACTGTCCTTTTTAGGGAACAACCGCACCTCGCCCGAAACGGTCACAGCGCCGGCGGGATATGAAGATCGCGGGATCGCTCGCATTGATAAATTGAGAAATCCCATAACAAAGACGATCGCGTATAAAAACCCGGCCTTAACCGTGGGTGCGCTTAAAAGGATCAGGATCGCCGAAAGAACGGCGAAAACAGCGAAGTGTTCCCGCGCGGCGAATATTCCCAGTATGAAGGCGGCCGTGACCGGATAAATCGGCGGCAGCCGGAAAAGTTTCATTTCTCCTCGACGACTTCCATCGGCGGCAGAAAATAAGTCTTGGGCGGCGCTTCGCCTACGCCGATCCTCTTGAAAAAAGATTTTTTCGGCACGGCGATAGATTCCCTGTCATCAAGAAAATCATCCATCTGTATCTTTTCGCCGTCAGCGCGCTTCGTAAACCCTCCCGCGGCGCTGATGAGATCCCCGACAAGGGATCCTTCGGAAAGATAATATATCCCGGGGTTCAGAACTTCGCCTGAGACAGAGCAGGCTATTTTAAGCGGCGCTTTGGACCGGGGGGAGACGATAGTGGGAGGGGTTTTCGGCGAACGGACAAATTCAAATTTCTGCCACAGCAGGCCCGCCACGGCGACAGCCAGAAGAAGAAAAAGAAATTTCTTTTTGCTCATTTTTCAAAACACCCCAAAAAAGAGAAAATGCCCCTCATACAACGTGGGACAAGCCCTGAAATTAAAGACGTCCCCTTTTTCCGCCGCCTTAGCGTTTTAAGCTCCCGGCACTATGTCTTTAAAGCTTTTTCTATTTCCGTGAGCGCGAGCTTTATTTCGGGCGAATCTTTGAATTTGTCCCTCGCGGCGGAGATCCTGTTTCCGGCGGCTGTCACTATCTGTTTATTCTGGGAATGGTGCTGCTCAAGGCGGTCTAAAAGCAAGTTCACCGCGTCAACCAGTGACCCCAGCTCGTCGCCCTTTCTTATTTTCACCCTCATGGAATAACTGTCTTCGCCGCCTGTGAGTATCTCTCCTATGTCCTTTTCAAGCCTGTAAACGGGCCCGAGTATCCTGTTGGAAACGAGTATGCTCACCGCCACGCCTATGATCAACAGCAGCACGAGCTGGCCGATGAGCGTCTGAGAAAGATTCTTCAGAAGAGCGTCCAGCTCCGGACCCCGGGGAACATACATATCAATATAATTCACGAGCGCCTGATATGTTATAAGACAGGTGCCGGCCACAAGGAGCATGGAAAAACCCTGCAGGGCGGCAAGTTTAAACTGGAGTTCTTTTTTTATCAGAAGCCTCCGGCGGACATATTGTTTCATAAATCCCTCCCTAATCGCGGACTATCTTTTTTTATTTTTCAGTTCAGAACCAGAGTCGTCCGGGCCCAGCTCGCTGTCATTAACGCGAAGATCCTCGCTGATGTTCATAACCTCGGACTTATTTTTTTGCAGTATCTCATTTTTGAGCGGGCACTCGTCAAGAAAATCGCAGCCGCCGCAGTATTTATTGATCGACGGCAGAAACAGCTTATCCGCCTCATCCTTCGGCTGTGACGCGGCCTCTCCGGTATTCCTCAGAATGCCCTCACCCAGACGGTCTATCAGTTCAAGCATATTCTTGTAATCCTCATCCGTGCGGGCCGTGCGGATTATCTTGTTGAAGCGGAAGAAAACCAGAGCCGCTTCCTTTATTTTTATGCCGAAATACTTCTCGCACACCCAGCTGTACATGGTAAGCTGCAGGTCATTATCCACCTCTTCCTGGGTCCTGAGAAGAGGATCGGTTTTATAATCGTAAATACTGTATGTGCCGTCGGCATTGGACTCTATCCTGTCAATAAAACCAACAAGCAGATGCCCCGCGCCTATACGGGGGCCCTGGAGAGGCGCTTCAAAATAAGGCTCGGTTTTCCACGCTTTTTGCCACTGCCCTTTCACGTGCTCCTCATAATAGTTCTTCATCCATTCCAGGCCGTTTTCAAAAAAAGCCTGCTCCTGCTCGTCGGATTCATAACCGCCGCTCTCCCAGTTATTCCGGTAGCTTTCCAGCAGGAATTTGAGGGACGGTTCACCGAGACCGTCATAAGAATAAAGATCCTCCATCGCCTTATGCACCGAGAGCCCTATCGAGAAGAAATGGCGTGGCTTCGTCGCTATTTTGTCCACATATATCCTTTTGTAATTCCTCGGGCAGTTCTTATACAGCGAGAATTTGGAATATGACATGGCCAGCCGCTTGCTTTCCAGCACTCTCTTATATATGCGCGGGTCAGGGAGAAGTTTTCTCGCCGGGCAAACCGGAGCGTATTCGCACCACGAACACAGCGGGCCCTGCTGGGGAGTGAAATAGCCCAGCTTTATTTTTTTAACCGTCTCGCCGACCGTCTTCTCGCAGTCGGCTATATCTTTCTCCGTAGGCTCCACGGCGATCTTCACCCCGTGGTAAAGGTTATAGACGGAATATGAGCCCAATTTCCCTCCCCAGCGCTGGCGTGCCACGGAATAATTGATGACACTCTGGATATCAGATCTCAGCGAAGCCTCGTTCTGAAATCTCTTGCCCGTCTTGAACTGCACGATCTCGATCTTCCCTTCCGGATTTCTGGACACCTGTCCATAGCGAACGTTAAAAAGATAACCCGCGAATTTTCCGGAGACATTTTCCTTCACCGCGATTATCCTGTTCCTGAAAAAGCGGTTTTTGTTCACGTAATCAATAAGCATCCTCAAACCCGCCAGCCAGAAAGTGTCTTCCTGCTGGGAAGACGCGTAGCCCTGACTCTTCCAGCAGTTCTTGAGTATCTCAAAAAGCTCTTTGTCGTCGAGGTCCGCTATGGCGCCCGAATGCATGACTTCAACCGCGTCCTGTAAACTGTTAGCGAAAGACAGGTAATGGGAAGACGCGTAACTTTTTTTAGCCGAAAGATACTGATACTGATATTTCTTCCCACAGGCGAGATAGGCGCTGATCTTGCCCGCGGAAAGAGTGCCGGCGCCCGTAAAAAAAGCCGCTATCTTCCTGAATAATTTTTTAATTCTCATTCTTTCGCCGCCTTTATCGTCTTCCCGTCGGATATCAGCTTTATCCTGTCGCATTCATCCGTTCTGAAATATTTAATATGCATCATATCAAAAAAAGCCAGCATTTTTGAATTCGGGTATTCTTCTTTATTCCCGAGGCCCGAGGAAACGAGACATATTGACGGAGCGGCGGTTTCCATAAAGGACAGCGAGAATGTCTGCCCCGAACAGAAATTCGGCGTCACCAGGACATCGGATTTGAGACTCTGATAGGCCGCCGTGTGGTCGAGCGCCGACAAACCGGCGTTGCCCGCGTATATCACGGCGGTGTTGCCGTAGACAAATCTCAATATCATTGACGCGTTGCTATCAAAATTCTCAAAACCCGAATAATCTATGAGAGGGCTCAAAACCTGCACGGTCATATCCTTCTCACTATAAATGACATCCCCCACCGCGACATTTTTCAGCAACCCCGATTTCTGCGCCTTCTCCGTTATATTCCTGTATGTTATGAAGCGCGGCCCGGGAAAATAAACGCCCGACGCCAGAACTTTTTTAACGGGAAAACCCTCCTCGAACATCGACACCGCCCCGCCGCAGAAATTCTCGGCCGGCGATGTCAGTATGAGATAGTCAAGAGATTTTATTTTACGACGCTCGAGATATTTTTTAATAGCGGTTTTCCACACATCTTTGCCCTCCATAAGGCAGAAATCAGCGGCTTTTTCCGGCGTTGAGAGAACGGGGGGACCAGCGTCCACAAGTATGCTTTTTCCCGACGGGGTGATGAACAGCATGCTGTAACCGTGCCCGACATTGAACAAAAGCGCTTCCGCCACAGCCGCGTCTTTTTTAACATCTGGAGCCGTTGGAGTCTTCAGGATCACCCACAGGGTAAGCGCCGCCGCCAGCACCGCGAAAAAAACAGCGAAGGGATGTATGACCATAGACGCTGATTTAAGTTTCGCGAAAGCGCGGGCCTGCTCTTTTCTGTGCTTCTGATATTCGGCTATGAATTTCATAAGAATTTCTTCAGCACCCTTCCCATAAGCCCCGGGCCGCCGCCTTTTTCAAATGACGACGGCAGAAATCCCTCAAGCGGCGATGCCTCCGTCTCAAAAGGCTTCTTCCAGTATAATTTGGGCGCTCTTTTAAGCGGCCTGGTCAGAAAAAGGCCTTTGGCCGCGCGGGCCGCTATCTTGTAAAAGATCATTTTCATTCCCGCGGGATAGGTATAATTCTCAAAGGCCGGCACAAAAACAAAATCAAACTGATATGCTTTTGAATAATATTCCGGCACCAGTTTGACAGCGCGCTGGGACCTCTCTTTCATTTTCCGCAGATCACCTATAAGAATATCGTTCCTGTCTTTGATGGCATCATAGGGGCCGAAACGCCTGAGCTGTTTTTCAAACCAGAAGCATGAAGCAGAAAACTGTTTAGGGGTAAAATTCTTCTTCAGCACCTCCAGGGCGGGCGCGGTGATGTTATTTTCCAGAAGGCCCGCCGCAGCCTCAGCCAGCGGGATGATCAGACCGGCGCCGGGATATTCCATACAGTCAAGGCCGTACTTTACGGCCAGCGGGGAAAACTTCTGGGGAAAATCATATCTCTCATATACCACGCCTATATCCGGGGCTTTGCCGCCGCGGGCTACGATCTGTTTCATCTGAAAAGCTATGAACTCCATCTCATCGTCTTCATCATCCGCGTCATGCCGGACGAACGCCTCGTCGGCGACTCCGGAAGATGAAACGATCTGCCTGCCGGACATGCTAGACAGGCATTCTATCACCGTCGGGCTGTGCCTGTAATCATCGTCGGAGACAAACACTTCCGACGGTTCGCCCATTTCAATATCACGCGGCTTGTAAAACGCCAGCGAGAAATCGCCGGCGGCGGTTAATACGCCGTCTTTTGAAAAAAGCCTCAGGATCGGCCATTCGCCGGGCAGAAACCTCTCGGCGTCGTCAACAAGCACCCTGCTGTATCCGGAAAAATGCCGCTGAAAAAAGTCCCTGTCAAAAGCGTAAAACCTTTTTATGAGATCGCCCATCCCCACCCTGTCAAAAAGCTGGCGGCCTTCCAGCGCCACCTCGTAAGAGCGGAAGATCTCCTCAACATCATCTCTCAGATCCTCCGGCACAGAAGCAAGGGACGCCGTGAGCTTGCGGTTCAGAACCATCCAGAAATATACTTTTCTGTTTATGCCGTTGCGGATGCCGCTTAGGATTTCCATCCACTTTGACGAATACGCGAAATCCTCTATCATTCCCAGCCGCACAAGCAGGGACTGTCCGAAAGAGGTGTCTTTCAGCGCATCCTGCAGAAAAAGGCTGGCCGTGGCGAATTTTATCTTCTCAAACGCGTCCTTTTTTTCGGGAAGCAGCGCCGAGAGTTTCGCCTTTATCTCCTCCGGCTGATTCTCAAAGGACACAAGAAATAATATTTTCTCCGGCGCTACGCCGGATAGCACATCCATCGCCGTGATCCGCGCAAGCGCTTCCGTTGATCCTCCGCCTGCGGCAATATCGGCGAATGTTATTTTATTGAGAAGCGCTGAAAAAACAATTCCCGCCTGAGACAGGCTCAGGCCCTGGAGCGCTTTTGAAACGAGCGTCCAATCTTCTTCCGGAACGCCCAATGAATCAAAATGAGATATTACCTGCTCCGGAGCCGGACACACCGAAAAAAGCGTGTTCAGTTCATGCTGCAGTTCAAAATTCAATTCGTTAAAATTCATAAATTTTTAGTCCCGGCGCGCGAAACGGCGTAAAGAACAGCAGACGGCATCCGGAGCGGGCCATATGAGTGAGGGGTTTTGCCCCGTGCTCCGAACGAATTGGCAACGAACCGCATACGTGAGCGGCCGTCTCCGGATGCCGTCTGCTGTGATTGTTTATGGGTATTAGAACACATCAAGGGAATCCTCATTGGACGCGGCGCCCTCCTGAGCGTCATCCAGTTTTTTCACGCTCGTCCAGCTGTATGTTTTACCGTCGGAGACTATTTCAACGGCGCCGTATTTATCCGTCCGCAGGGCCTTCGCGCCCATCGCTATCGCCTTATTTTCGGTCAAGAGTATATCCGAATCGGAAAAACTCCAATCCTTCTGATAAGAATAAGGCAGCACAACCAGAGAGGGGCTCGCCGCCTCAAACCACTCGCCGAGGCAGGCATCCATGTGCCCGTGATAAGGGGCTATGAGCACATCGCATTTCAAATCCAGATTTTTATCCTTCAGCATCTCATATTCCGCGTCATTCATTATGTCCGAGGGCATGATCATTACGAAATCACCGTATTTTATTTTCAGCGCTATTGAGTTGTTGGCGAGATCGTCATTCGTGCCTACTATCTTTTTTTCCGGCGGCCACAGGACGCTCACAATAAAATCTTTGCCGGACACTTTTTCCGAATAAATTATATCACCCTTCTTCGCTCGGTAAAGGGGCGCTCCCTTTGTGGCGGAAATAAATTTTTTGAAACCTGCCGCCGTCTTATAATCCTCAGCCGGTATCAAAGGAGTCCTCAGTATATAAAAATAATTACGGTACAGCGTCTGCGCGTAAAAACCGTCCCATTTTTCTTTCAGATTCTCGTCGGCGAGAAAATCAAGAAATGCCTGATATGACCTTTTTTTCACAAATTCGCGGGGCTCATAGGGCGTAAAGACTTTCTTTGCCTTAAAATACGGGAATATCTCCGCGGCGTTGCCCGTATTTTCCGGTTTGAGATTTGAAAGGACCACAGCTTCAAACGAATCGATGTGATAGAGGGTAAAGGCGGCCGCGAGACCGCTGAAATTAAAATCACCCTCATCGCCTATTGTCGTGTCCACGAGGATGCTTTTACCTCCGGGGGTGCGGATTATATTGCAATTCCCGAAACCTATGGCCATGATGGTGGCCTTGAATTCAGGCGCTGTTTTCTCTTTGAATTTCCAGCCGTAAAGAAAAAAAGCCAGCGCAAAGGCGATCGCTATCGCCGAGGCCCTGATATACAGCTCACCCCTGGAATAATATTTCAGGCGCTGGATCATTTCTTCGATAAGATCGAAAACGGGTCTGTAAAAAGCGATTAGAAAAACGCCGGCGTAATACATTATCAGCCACGACGAAGTGAAAGTCGGCATAAAAGGATAGGTAAAGGCCTTGAAAAAGAAATGGGCGACACCGGTAAAACCTATGCACAGCCAGTAATTTCCGGCGTTAAGATAAAGAGCTAATAGCGCGCCCATGGCAGGCATATTGAGCGCCGAAAAGAGCGCCCCTATGAGCCCGGCGAGAAAACCGGCCATCACGATCAGCCCTATGAGCGGAATGGCTATGAAATTGGCGAAGACCCCCGCCGCCGGAAACCGGTGGAAATAAGCGGCTGAAAGAGGGATCATCATCCCTATCTGTATGGCGAACTGCGCGTAAAAAAACTGGACAAGACTCTGCAGGGTCGGCGGCATTCTGTTCATAGCAAGGCCGTCCAGGGGTTTGACCGCATGCAGGCGCGAGGCGAAAATAACGCTTAAAATAATCGCGACTGAGGTCATCATAAGAAAACTGCTGTTCCTCAAAACATCATATTCGACGCAAACGACAGCCGTGAGCAAAAAGACCCAGAAGAAAAAAACGATGAACATCCATGAAGTGACATATTTAGTAAAAAACTTTTCAACCGGGCCTGTCAGATAGCACAGCGACCACACGGCCATATATGAAAGAACGAAACTCGCTGATGGGAGAAGAAGAGGCCCGCCTATATTTATACCCAGCACTTTCTCCAAAAGATCAAACGAGAGGATTATAACGGCGGAAACAGGTATAGTGAGAGCCGTTGAAGCTTTAAGCCCCAGGCCGAAAGTGTTGAACAAAACGAGCATAGAGTACATCAAGGAAGCGCGCATCGTCGCGGGCCGGGCGCCCGTTATAAGTGTAAACATAATAAGGCCTATGGTGACCACAAACCATCTAGGCTTCGGCGGTATTCTTAAAATGGAACATATCGCAAAAAAAAGCGCCGCTATAAAACCCGCGTGAAGGCCGGAAACAGAAAGCACATGCGCCACGCCCGTGGCCTGAAATTCGAATTTCATCTGGGGCGGCACCCCCCCGCGCGTTCC
>PHAM01000041.1 GCA_002841685.1 Elusimicrobia bacterium HGW-Elusimicrobia-2
CAACATTGCTATGATCCCGCCTGTTGATCTTTGTTCTTTGCTTAAGAAAAAAATTGCTTTTTCAAATAAAAGGGGTTACGATGTATTTGCCGTTCCCTGCTCATTGGCTTGTCATTGGCTGGCAGAAATCAGATTAATCAGAAGAATGATCGGAAGGCTCGGGCGGAAATTAAATATATGCCGCCGGCGAGGGCAATCTTGATGAGCGTGTGCATCTGGAAGGGCGCCAGGAGAAAGCCCGCCATGATGGCTGATGCAGCGAGGATAACAGACAATTTCCTGTAGAATGATGCTGGGGGCCTGATGCCGTCTTTGAGAACCAGCCATACAAGCAGAGCGAAATTCGTCAACGCGGCGAAGCTCGTCGCCCCTGCAAGGCCGCCCGGGCCCAGATGAAAGACAAGGGCGGCGATATCGCCAGCTATGTTCACTATAAAGGATAATACGGCTATTTTGACCGGCGTCCTCATATCTTTTTTCGAGTAAAAATAATTAGCGAATATCCTGATACCGGCGAAAGCCGCCAGTCCCGCCGAATAAAAAACCAGAGCCGCGGAGGTCATCGCCGTGGAGCCGGATGAGAAAAGCCCTCTCTCAAAAAGGAGCGACACCGTCTCTCCCGCGAGAATGATCAGCCCGAGCGTTGAGGGGATTATCAGAAACAGGCTCGCCGCGAAGGAATCAAAAAGATTCTTCGCCACAGCGCCGGTTTTTTTCTCCGCCCGCGCGTCGGACATAAAGGGGAGCGAGACCATTGAAATAGACACCCCGAAAAGAGCCAGCGGCAGCTGGTAAAGGCGGTTGGCGAAATAAAGCGCCGACACGACCCCCGCCCCCATGAGCGTGGCGCAGATGGTGTCAACGAATATGTTGAGCTGCATCACTGAAACGCCCATAGCCACAGGTATCAGGCGGACGATTATTCTTTTCACATCCGTGTTGGAGAACACGCCTTTGACAAAAAAATAAAACGACGCGACCTTTTCCCTGAAAAGGATGGGCAGCATTAAGGCGAAATGGAGAAAGAATCCTATGACAGCAAATACGGCGAGGCCCCTTATGTCATAGCCCGGTATCCCGCGGGTGAAAAACATGAAAAAAACTATCGCGCTGACATTGAATAGGGCCGGCGCGACTGCGGGAATAAAAAAATATTTCCTGGCGTTGCATATCCCCATGGCTATGGTCGCCATCGTCACAAGAATAAGGATGGGAAACATTATCCTCGCCAGCGCCACCGTTAAAGCAAACTGCTCCGTGTTTCCGGAAAAACCGGGAGCTATCAATCGCACTATTTGCGGCGTGAAAATAACGCCCGCGGCCGTGAGGAAAAAACAAATGACGAAAAGAAAGGAGAACATGCTGCCGGCAAGCCTTTTCGCCCTCTCCTCCTCCTTTTTAACGAGCATCTCCGAATAGACGGGTATCATAGCGGCCGGCAGGGCCCCTTCTCCCAGCAGACGCCTCAGAAGATTCGGTATCCTGAAAGCCACATAGAAAGCGTCGGCGAACATTGAAGTGCCGAAATATTTGGCCATGAAGATATCCCTGACCATACCCAGTATCCTCGAGATCATGGTAGCCGCAGAGACAGCGGCGAAACCTTTTTTCAGCGGCGTGTTGAAAATTCTTTTTATCATTTGACGGACATAGCTAATTTTGATAGCATTGCTCTCGAAAGAAAAGGTCCCCCGCAGAAGAACGCGCGGGCAGGAGGAAAAATGGCAAAATTAAAAACAGGCAGACATACGAGCGCTATGAAAGAGGCAAGGCAGAACCGTAAAAAGCGCTCCGCCAACCGTAAAATCAAAACAGCGCTCAAGACGGAGATCAAACAGTACAAAGCCGCCATCAGCGAAAAAGGCGGAAAACCCGCCGAAAAGATCGCGAATATCCAGGGAATACTGGATAAAATGTCCAAGAAGAAGATCTTTCACGGCAACAAATCTGACAGGCTGAAATCACGCCTCAGCGCCCTTTCCAAAAAAGCCTGATATCCTCACCGCCGCGTTAGCGAAAGCCCCCGGCTGCCCGCTCTTGTATTTTTCAAAAGTCTCAAGTATTGTTTTGTAAGCTTCCAGTATCTTTTCTTCCGGGGTGGATGAGACGATCCTGACGGTGGCCTCCTGCTGATTTTTGTCAAATATACCCAGCGCTTTCGCGTCGTTTATGTTCACCGGATGCCCCTCCCTGATCTTCTGTTTGAGCGTTAAAAATTTTTCAAACAGCCCCCTCGCGTATCCGAGGCAGCCCATCTCGCCGTCACTTTTCAGCTGTTCGGCCTTTTGGAGCAGAGCGGCGGCCTCGCCCCCTACCATCTGCCATGTAAATTCAAAAATACTGTCCGTCTCCCTTGATGTGCTTATTCTCTCGACATCATCCCGGGTGACGACAGCGTCATCCGCCTTGAAAGTGAGGAGCTTGCTCACATTGAGATCTATGTCAACGCTGCTGTTGCGGCTGATCTCTATAAGAGCGGACATCGCGGCATCATCGATCCTTTTCCCTTCTTTAGCCAGCCTCGCACGCACCGCCGAGGCGGTTTTCCACGGAAAAGGCTTGAAGCAGTCAACGACGACAATATCGGGGAAAGTAAAAAACTTTTTGAGGCGCGCGTTCCAGGCGCAGAAAATAACGAGCACCGTTGTGCTGTTCTTTGAATAAGAAAGGATGGCCGTCAGTTCTTCGTTCTTAAAACCTTCCGCGTCCTTTATCAGCACGATTTTTTTGTCCGAAAAGAGCAGCTGCGAATTGAGCTCCGTGAGGATATCTCCCGGCGGAAAAGCGGGATCAGTCCGGATGATACTGGATGGCCCCAGCGCCTTGCAGATGAGCCCAAAACCTTCTTCCTTGCAGCCGTCATCGGCGCCGATGAACACATAGACGGGATTGACACGCCGTTCGATCTGCCGTTTAAAAGCGTCTATGTACACGTTTATTTATCTGTTGCGCAGCAGAAGATAAACTATCTCGGAGGCGAGTTCGTCTATGGCGCGCTCCTGCGCGTTCTGCTCGGTTTCTATAATGGCTCCAGGACGGGATCTGCCCGGCGGATTGAAGCGCACATCTATGGGAATGGATTTCTCTTCGCAAAGCACTTTGCCGGATTCGGATTCCACAAAACGCAGATCGGCTTCTATCCAGAGCTTGTACTCCTCCACAACGCCGTTGGCGTCAAAACTCAGAGGAACGAGCTCGTATGTGGTTATATCCCCTATGAGAAGGGCGTCGGTATTTTCAGAAGAGGGGATGAGGCGGCCGTCCTCCATGAGAGCGTCGTTCAGTTTCTGGAAGAGCTTGTCTTCAAGGCCGTAAAGGACGGTCTTGTTGGAAAAAGCATTTATTTTCACGGTCCGGATATTGTCGGATAAAACAACATTGGGATTGGAGAAAGAACAGCCCGCGGCCATCGCCAGCGAGGCGCACAAAAAACCCTGCGTTATTTTTCTCATTTTCCACCTCCTATCACCAAATTCAAGATCTTTCCTTCAACATATATGTGTTTTTTGATCTCGCTGCCTTCTGTGAATTTAAGTATCTTTTCGTTTTCGCAAGCCGCCCGGACGATCTCGCTCTCCAGGGCGTGGGCGTGAAATGTCAATTTCGCGCGCAGCTTTCCGTTGATCTGTATGATTATCTCTTTGTCACGGCCCTCCATGGCTTTTAGCGAGCAGGTAGGGAAAGTGTCCAGCTTTATTTTCAATATCTCCGCCAGCTCCGACGCGATAAAGGGTGCGAAGGGATAAACGAGTTTTACCGCCGTCTTAACGGTATTGGCAAAACCCTCAAAATTTCCGTGCCCGGCAAACAGCTTCTGCGTAAAATTGATCAGCTCCTGTATGGATGAGACAGCGGTGTTGAACTGGAATCTGTTGAAATCCTTCTCCACCGCCGCGACGGTTTTGGCAGTTATAAATTCCAGCTCCTTTTTTTCAGGCAGCGACTTCCCCGCTCCGCCGCATGAGGCCGCCTCCATGCCGAGCCGCCAGAGTTTTTTGAGAAACCGGCTGCACCCGCGCACGCCCTCATCCGACCATTCAAGATCCCTCTCGGGGGGTGAGGCGAAAAGTATGAACATCCGGCCGGCGTCGGCGCCGTGCTCGTTTAGCATTGCATCCACGCTCACCGTGTTGCCTTTGGATTTTGACATCTTGGAGCCGTCCTTGAGGACCATGCCCTGGCAGAGAAGGCGCTTAAAGGGCTCCGAGAAATCAAAAAGGCCGAGGTCGCGCAGGGCTTTTGTGAAAAAACGCGCGTATATGAGATGCATTGTGGCGTGCTCTATGCCGCCTATGTACTGGTCAACAGGCATGTATTTAGTGACTATGCCGCTGTCAAAAGGTTTTTGGTTGTTTTGGCTGTCAAGATATCTGAGAAAATACCACGAGGAATCCACAAAGGTGTCGAGCGTGTCGGTTTCCCTGCGCGCGGCAGCGCCGCATGCCGGGCATTTCACTTTCGCGAAAGAAGCGGATTTTTCGAGAGGATTGCCCTTGCCCGTGAATTCCGCGTCATCCGGTAAAAGAACAGGAAGCTCTGATTCGGGAACCGGCACAGCGCCGCATTTTTCGCAGTATATAACAGGGATCGGACAGCCCCAGTAGCGCTGCCTTGACACCAGCCAGTCTCTAAGATGCCACTTAACAACACGCTTCCCCTTGCCTTCGCCTTCAAGATAGACGGAAATTTTTTCTTTCGCCGTTTCCGAATCCAGGCCCGTGAAACTTGCCGAATTCTGAAGCGTCCCGCTTTCCGTAAAGGCTTCTTTCATGCTCTCGCCTGCGAGCACAGTATCCGGCCCAGAGATAACCGCGCACACGGGAATACTGTATTTTTTCGCGAAAGCGAAATCCCTCTTGTCATGAGCCGGAACGCACATAATGGCCCCGGTGCCGTATTCCATAAGAACGAAATTGGCGGCAAAGACCGGTATCTTTTCTCCCGTTACGGGATTGACGGCTTTCACAGGGAGCAGAACGCCGAATTTTTCTTTCTCCTCGTCGCTCTGAAGAGATCTCTGTTTTTTCAGCTCTTCTATTGCCGATTTTACGCCGCCCGATATATCATTTATAAGAGGATGATCCGGCGAGAGCGCCATGAAGGTCGCCCCCCAGAGTGTGTCGGGACGGGTTGTGAAGACCGTCAGCTTAGCGCCGTTTTCCAGGGGGAAATCTATTTCAACCCCATGACTTTTGCCGAGCCAGTTCTTCTGCTGGGCATTCACCTTTTCCGGCCATTCCAGGCCGTCTATGTCCGATAGCAGTTCCTCGGCGTAATCCGTTATCCTGAAGAACCACTGTTTGAGTTTTTTTGATTCCACGATGCTGTCGCATCTCCAGCATTTGCCGGAGACCACCTGCTCGTTGGCCAGAACAGTCCCGCAGTCGGGGCACCAGTTAATGGCGGACTCTTTCCTGTAAGCCAATCCCTTTTCCAAAAACTTCAGAAAAAACCACTGGTTCCATTTTATGTATTCGTCGGAACAGGTTTTGACAAGACGCTCCCACTGGTAAGAAAGCCCCATGCGCTTCTGCTGTTCTATCATGCTGTCAATATTGGATAGAGTCCATTTGCGGGGATGCACGCCGCTTTTGATGGCGGCGTTCTCGGCGGGCAGGCCGAAAGAATCATATCCCATCGGATATATAACATCGTATCCTTTCATCTCAAGAAATCTTTTGTATGTGTCGCCTATGGAATAATTCCGCATGTGGCCCATGTGCAGGGCGCCGGAGGGATAGGGGAACATCTCAAGAAGATAGAATTTTTCGCCCATGCCTTTGTTCGGGCTCTGCCCCGAGGCAAAAACGCCGGCCCATTTCTTTTCTATTTTTTTGAAATTGTATTCTTCAACTTCACTCATAGCGCAATAATATCAAATAGCCGATAAAGAAAAAAGGGGAACATCGTCTACAAATTATCTCATAAGAATGCGGCGGCGGACTTGCTTTTGAAGATCAAGATCAAGCTCCGTCATGAGCAGGCGGTTTCCGCGCGCGGGGGCTTCCGCGATTATCTTCCCCCAGGGATCGGTCACAATAGAGTGACCGTAACTCAACGCGCCCGTCGATGGACTTCTGCCCCACTGATTCGGGCAAATCATAAAAATCTGCCATTCTATGGATCTCGCCCTCACGAGCGTTTGCCAATGGGCCTTACCCGTGATAGCGGTAAAATCCGAAGGCATCACAACGGCATCCGCACCCTTATCCGACAGCGACTGAAAAAGGGATGAAAACCTCAGATCAAAACACAGGGCCTGTCCTATTCGGCGGCCTTTAAAGGGAAAGACGGAAATCGTTTTGCCCGGCTTATAAATACCGCACTCGTCGATCTTTCTATCAGCATGAGCCCTGAAAAGATGGATTTTTTTGTATTTAACGGCTTTTGTTCCGCCGCTGTTGAGCACAAAGGATGTGTTGTAGAACTTATTCTTCCCCGCCGCCGCTTCAGGCGCGGAACCCGCCACTATGCAAAGAGAATGTTTTTTCGCCAGAGACTCCAGCGCAGGATGCGCTTTCTTCCTGACGAATTCAGCGGCGGCGGCAAGCCCAAGCGCTTTGCCCCTGTAAAAACAGTATTCCGGAAAAACCAAGAGGCCGGCCTTGAGTTTCGCCGAGGCCTCGACGAAGCCTTTAATGCTCTCAAAATTTTTGATTACATCCGAACCTGAATTCATCTGAACGGCGGCAACTTTTATTTTTTTCATATCTTAACCGTGCCCGGCAGAGATATCCGTAGACGGCCGCTCAGGTATGCGCTTCGCTGCCAATTCGCTCGGAGCGCCGGGCAAAACTCCTCGCTCATATGGCCCGCTCCGGATACCATCTGCCGGGCTGGCCTTATGTTGCTCTTATAAAATTCCAGATTCATATTTTGGAGAGAGTGTCGGAAACTATTTCCGACAGCGTCGGGTGGCCGTACATCACCTCGGCAGCGTGCTTCACTGTCATAGCCCGTGAAACCGCAGGCGCGAGAAGATGTATGAGTTCGCAGGCATCTGCGCCTGAAGCCGCGGCCCCGAGAATAACTCCGTCAGAGACGGATGAGATTATCTTGAGAAAACCCTCGGTTTCACCCGCGATGACCGCCTTGGCGTTGGCGGCAAAAAAGCTCTTGTGTGTTTTTGTTTCTATCCCCCGCGATGCGGCCTCTTTTTCCGTCATGCCTATCGCCCCTATCTGGGGGAATGAGAAAACAACCCTAGGAACGGCGGTGTAATTTATTTTTTCCGCCCTGATCCCCGCTATGGCGCCGGCGGCCGAGACTCCTTCCCTGTAAGCCGTGTGAGCGAGCATGGGAGATTCTATAACATCCCCCGCGGCGTAAATATTGTGAACATTTGTCCTCATAGAATCATCAACAGCTATAGCCCCCGAGGGAAGGATCTCAATACCAGCCGCGGCCGCGTTCAGATCTTCCGTTCGTGAGCGCCTTCCCACCGCCGAAAGAACGGCGTCAAATTTATCTTCTGAAGAACGGCCATTCTGATCTATACGAGCCGACACACCGGCCTTATCAGCGGAAAGGGATTTCAACGCAGCGCCCTTGATCACCCCGATCCCCTGTTTCTTGAACTCTCTTTCAAGAGCGCGCGAAATATCATCGTCTTCCACTGCCAAAAGCGAAGGCAGCGACTCCAGCACCGTGACATCTTTACCAAAAGCCCTGTAAAGCGAGGCGAATTCACATCCTATATAGCCTCCGCCGACGATAAGAAGATTATTGCCGGAAAAACCCTTTTCCAATATCTGAGCGCTGTCCAGAGCCAGGCCAAAACCCTCAAGGCTGAGTTTCCGGGGGACAGATCCGCTGGCGACAATAAAATATTCGGCCTCCAATTCCCGGGAATCTATTTTTATGACATTTCCCGATACGAAAGAGGCCGCTCCAAAAATAAAATCTATACCCTGCCTTTTGAGAGATGAATAAAGCGCCGTTCTCAAGAAATCCATTTTTTTTGAAGCCGAGACGCGCACAGCGCCCATATCGGCTTTGATCTCTCCGCTCTCTATACCGAAGTCTGCTGAACGCCGCATATTAATGAAAAGATGAGCGGACTCTATCATGGCTTTCACAGGCACGCATCCCTCGTTGAGACAGGTGCCTCCTATACGCTCGTCGGAAAATTCGGCGACACAGACCTTCTTTTTCAAAGCCGCCAGATGTTCGGCCGCCCTGTAGCCCGCCGGGCCGCCGCCTATGATTATCACATCGTATTTTTTCATCATTATCCTCCGTTAATATCCACGGGATGCCAAACACATCTCTATTTATAGCAAAATTTTCAGGCTTCTTCTGCAATTATGCTTTGACTTACGCATTGTCAGGAATAATTTTCCGCCATATAGGAACTGCGCACATAAGGGGCGCTCTCCACATGTTCGAAGCCTTCCTTATAAGCGGCAATCTTATAATATTCAAATTCTTCGGACGGGACATATCTCTTCACGGGATATGCTTTCTTTGAAGGCATAAGATACTGCCCTATGCTCAGATAAGCGGCTCCGCTCCGCCTTATGTCTTTTATAAGTCCGATAACCGATGTTTCCGTTTCGCCCAGTCCCAGCATAAAGCCGGATTTCGCCTTTATGCCCGATGCCGCTATTCTTTTAAGGACATTCAGCGACCTGTCATAATCCGCGCCTTTCCTTATATGGTAGAGCTCCCTGACGGTTTCCATATTATGGCCTATTATATCAGGGCTCGTTTGCGTCACTTTCAAAAGGCTCTTTTCATCTCCCGCGAAATCGGGAATGAGCAGATCTATCTTTAATGGCGGCGAAATTTTTCTTAATTCTCGTACCGTTTGCGCGAAAAATTCAGCGCCTCCGTCCGGCAAATCATCTCTCGTCGGACTTGTCACCACAACATGTTTGAGTTTCAGCCGAGCGGCGGCTCCGGCGACTCTCGCGGCCTCGTCCTCGTCCGAAGGATGGGGCACGGGCCTGCCCCGCCCAACGGCGCAGAAAAGACATCCCCTCGTGCAGGCATCGCCAAGTATCATAAAAGTCGCGCGGCCGCGTGAAAAGCACTCGCTTATATTCGGACAAAGTGATTCCACACAAATCGTGTGCAGTTTATGAGAGGAAAGAAGTTTTTTCATGGGCGTTAAACTTCTGAAATCAATTTTTTTATTCAGCCACGGGGGAAGCCTTTTAGGCGCGGCTTCTAAGTCCGCCGTTTTAAGCTCGACCACCGCGACGGTTTCATTAAAATTTACGTCGTAAACCGTTTCAAAACTTTTTTTAAGTATTTTTTTAGCCTCGTCAAATGACAGTTGTACCCCGAGCCCTGAAAGCGAAGCGCTGCCCGCAAGCGCGTTTGAAACATCGCCCCTTATATATCTGCCGGCTTCGCGGAAAGATAAATCAAGAGGTATGGAGCCGTGCTGAAATATAATTCCCCTACGCCTCTTCTGGGCGTTACCGCCTATTTTTTTACCGCCTATTATAATATCGTATTTTTCCCGCCCGGCGAGGCAAAAGCCGGAACCGTCAATTTTTTCTGATGAAAAACTTTCCCCCCAGTAGGAAGCATCCAATCCCAGCGCTTTATAAAAATGAATAAGAAAAGCCGTGGTCGCCTTGTATATCTCACCCGCTGTCATTGTCTTAAAGAGCGCGTCGGAAAAAACCATACTGTATGTTATTTCGCCGCTGTGGAAAAGCGCCCCGCCGCCGGTCATCCTCTTCACCACGTCAATGCCGTCCGCGCGGCATTTTTTCGTGTCGGCAATATCGTTAATGTTCTGTGAAAAACCCGCCGAAACCGCCTTCGGTTCCCATCCGTAAATTCTGAAAACGGATTCCGGGTTTCCGCTTTCAAAAGAATTAAAAAGCTCTTCGTCAAAAGCCATATTTTTTTGCGCTGATGAAAAACCGGAATCAATAAAACGCCATTCACCAGGCGCCAGGCCGGCTCCGCCGGGACTTTCTAATATTTCGTGACTTGTTCGCGTTAAACCCATATTACGGCAGACGGTATCCGGCCGGGCTCATTTTTCGGGATATTTTATATTAAGTTTACGCGCGGCAGAGGTTTCATCCAGCCGGCCGATACACGAGGAGAGCGGATGCCTTTTGAATAACTCGGGGTCTTCGGCAGCCTCCTGCGCGGCGTCTTTCATGGCTTCTATAAATTCATCAATGGTATAGAGACTTTCCGTTTCGGTGGGTTCTATCATTAAGGCCTCTTTCACTATCAGAGGAAAATAAATCGTCGGGGGATGAAAGCCTCGGTCTATAAGAAATTTCGCTATATCCAGCGCGTGCACGCCTTGTTCCATCTGTTTGGACGCGGAAAAAACGCACTCGTGCATACAGCGCCTCTTATACGGCAGCTCATAAAATTTTTCAAGCGCCGCCTTTATGTAATTTGCGTTAAGCACTGCTTTTTCGCTGGCGTCGGCGAGGCCGTCGCCGCCCATAAGTAATATATACGCGTACGCTTTTACCAGCACACCGAAATTACCGAAAAAAGGAGCGAGGCGTCCTATGCTGCGCGGCCTTTTTATAATACTAAAACCTCCGTCCGCGCCTTTTATTATCGCAGGGCCTGGCAGAAAATCCGCGAGATTTTTCTTAACGCACACGGGCCCCGCTCCGGGGCCGCCGCCGCCGTGGGGCGTAGCGAAAGTCTTGTGCATGTTGAGATGCATAATATCAAAACCCGCGTCGCCGGGGCGCATTTTCCCCATAATGGCGTTCATGTTGGCGCCGTCACAATAAGCCAGCGCCCCCGCTTTATGGGCAAGCTCGCAGACCTCTCTTATATTTCTGTTAAAAATTCCCAGCGTATTGGGACAGGTCATCATAACCGCGGCCACTGACCCGTTCAGATTTTTTTTGTACTCATCCATATCCATTTCGCCGTTTTTATCTGACGCAATTGTGATAACGTCAAAACCGGACATGGCGGATGATGCGGGATTCGTTCCATGGGATGTGTCGGGCACAATAACAATTTTTCTTTCTTCTCCGCGTGACGCGTGAAAAGCGGCGGCGATTTTCATACCCGCGAACTCTCCGTGAGCTCCTGCCATCGGCTGCAAAGACACCTCGTCCATTCCTGTAACGGCCGTAAGCGCTTTCTCCAGATTATAAAGAAGTTCAAGCGCGCCAGAAATAGAGTGCTTTCCCGACGGAGAATAACATAAAAAGGGATGAAGGTTCCTGAAACCGCCCAGGGCGGCGGCCTCCTCCAGCGCTTTTGGATTATATTTCATCGTGCAGGATCCCAGCGGATAAAAATTTGAGTCAACAGAGTAATTTTCTTTCGAAAGTTTCGAAAAATGCCTGACAGTGTCGAGTTCGGAGACCTCCGGCAATCCGGCAGGGAATTTCCGCAGAAGATTATCAGGAAGTGCCGGGTAATGCTTCACATCGCGCTCGGGAATTTTCACGCCTTTTCTTCCCTCAACCGATTTTTCGTATATAAGTTTCATTGCTTCTCCGATAAAAATTTCGCGAGCGTCCGCGCGAAAAAATCAATATCCTCTTTTTTGTTTTTTTCCGTGAAACTGATTAAAACACTTTTTTCAAAACCCTCATAAAAAACGCTCAAATCTATACCGGCGTCAATGCCTGATTCCGCCATAGCGCCTAACAGCATCTCAGCCGGAAAATCCGTTTCAAAAACAAACTCGTTGAAAGTCGCCGCGGTATTTTTTATTTTAACCGAAGGAATCTTCCCTATAAGCTCTTTGGCATATTCGCTTTTGTCCCTTGAAAGCGCCGCGATTTCCCTGAAACCTGCTTTCCCGACGAGAGAAAGATAAATAAGGGCTCTGAGGGCGCATAAATTCTGATTGCTGCATATATTGGAAGATGCCCTTTCTCTTCTTATGTGCTGTTCTCTCGCCTGAAGGGTGAGGACAAAACCCCGCCGTCCCGCGGAATCAAAAGCGGCGCCGGTTATTCTGCCGGGCAAATTTCTCAAGTACAAAGTGGAAGCCGCGAGGAAACCGAGGTAAGGCCCCCCGAAAGAAAGCGGGATTCCTAAACTCTGGCCGGAGCCTGAGGCAATATCAAACCCCATTTCAGCGGCCGTTTTCAATATCGCAAGAGCAACCGGATAAAACGACCCCACCGCCGCCGCGCCCGCGGAATGCGCCGATGCCGTGACATCGCTGTAATCGTCAACGGTGCCGAAAAAATTCGGGTTCTGAATAACAGCGGCCGCTGTGCCGCCATCAAGCGCTTCTTTGAATTTCTTCCTCGCCATACAGCAACCCTCGGAAGCAATCTCAATCAGTGAAAACTCCGCGCCGGAAAAATATGTTTTGATGATATCTTTGTAAAGAGGATTCACCCCGCCGTCTATAACAATTTTTTTACGGCCTGTTTTCCGCACCGCCATCATTATAGCCTCAGCCAGAGCCGTTCCTCCGTCGTAAACCGAGGCATTTGCCCCGTCAAGTCCCGTCAGGCGGCAGACAGCCGTCTGATATTCATAAATTATTTGAAGCGTGCCCTGAGAGCACTCGCTCTGATAAGGGGTGTAGGCTGTGAGAAATTCCGGCAGTTGTGAAAGAGCGTTAACAGCGGAAGGAATAAAATGGTCATAAAAACCTCCCCCCATAAAACTGATTCCGGCCGGGCGGCAATTAGAAGAAAGTTTTTCAAGTGCGCCCATCACCTCAAACTCGCTTTTTCCTTTTTCAAGTTTAAGCTCCCCCGAACGAAGCGCCGGAGCGATATCCGAAAAGAGTTCATCAACGGAATCCGCGCCGATTACGCGCAGCATTTTCTCTATTTCTTTATCTGTGTGCGGGCAGTATGACATAAATTTTTATTCCAGGCTTTTCAGGAACTCTTTATATTTGTCAGGCGTCATAAGATCGTTCACATCATCGGGACTGCTTATTTCAAGTTTGGCTATCCAGCCCTCGTCCTCGGGCGATTCGTTCAGTTTTTCCGGAGCCGACTCAAGTACGGAATTGGCTTCCGTCACTTTGCCCGTCACGGGAGCGTATATGTCACTGGCCGCCTTAACGGATTCCACAGTGCAGACAACCCCTGATTTTGTTATTTCCTTACCCACTTCCGGCAGTTCAACGTAGGTTATATCACCCAACTGCTTGACCGCGTAGGCGGATATTCCCATGATACCCCGGCGGCCCTCAACTTTCACCCATTCATGATCTTTTGTGTAATAAATATCCATATTCCCCCCTAAAACATTTTCAATTCCGAAGCGATGTCTTTTTCAAAAATGGAATTTCCGTTATTTTGCCTTTTAACTCCACATTTTTACCGTCTGAAATTGTTATAACAGCGCCTTTTTTATCAAAACCCGGCGTGACAAAACCTAAGCCTATGCCGCAGGAAAAAACCGGAGAAAAAACGCCGCTGGTCACTTCCCCTATATCTTTCCCGCCGCTCAAAATTCTGTAATGACTCCGCGGGCTTCGCCGCCCTTCGGTTTGAAAAGCTATTTTGGTTTTCGTCGCGCCCTTCCCCTTTCGTACACGAAGCGCGCTTTTTCCGAAAAAATCCTTATCGTAATTTACAAACATATCCAGCCCCGCCTCGTCAGGCGAAGTTTGTGCGTCAATGTCGTGTCCGTAAAGGCTGTAGCCCATCTCAAGCCGCAGAATATCCCTCGCGCCCAATCCCGCGGGCTTCACCCTTACGTCGCCCAGGAGCTTGTTCCAAAGCTCAACGGCATGTTCGGAATTTATAAAAATTTCATAACCTAACTCGCCGGTATATCCTGTACGGCTGATTAAAGCCTTTTCGCCCAAAATATCAAAATAGCCGAAATTAAAATATTTCAAGCCGATATCAAGGCCGAGCGCTTCTTTCAAAACATCTCTTGAGAGAGGCCCCTGCAGATCTATCTTTGCCGTCTCAGCTGAGATGTCCGAGAGATCGCCCTTTCGCAGACGCTTTTTCAAAATCTCATAGTCGTTTTCCAATGTCGCCGCATTGACGACAATCATAAATTCATTTTCGGCTTTTCTGAAAATTATCAGGTCATCCTCTATACCGCCCGAATCATTTAATATAAATCCGTAGCGGCTTTTACCTTCGGCGAGGCCCGAAATATTCTGCGTAACGGCGTTGTCAAGTTCGGCGGCGTCACCCGTAAACAAAAACTCCCCCATGTGGCATATATCAAACACCGCAGCAGACTTTCGGCATGCGCTGTGCTCGGCAATAATGCCCTCGTAGGAAATCGGCATATACCATCCCCCGAAAGGCGCGAATCTCACGCCAAGCTTTTTGTGCTCGCCGTAAAGAGGCGTTAATTTCATAGCTGTTCCCATGGCTTTCATTATATTTCTTAAAACCTTTTTTGTCTAATACGCGCGTGCATGTCGTATTAGATTGTCATTTAAAAATCAAAAGTAGACTGTTTTTAATACCTATGAAATATCAATTCATTGCTGATAGATTTATTTATTTCACCTGTTTTTACATCAATGATTCTAAAACTTGCATACACAAAAGTTCCTGTGTTTTGTTGATAGTCCTGGAACGCACTTTTATACTCACTGACCGCTATCAAAGATGGCGCTATGGGCGAAATGAGCTGCCCAGGCTTTCTTGGCTCTAATGCCCCATACGCCTGTAAATACTGCCCCGGAGAAGGTTTTACACCAGGTTGATATGTTGAATATGCCGAACCTACAATGATGTAGTCTGCATTCAAAATATTTCCTACTTCAATACATTTATTTTCCGTAAGCCCGCTTAAGCTAATCTTCCATTCATTTGTAATCTTACTTAACTCGTTCCTCTCAACAACTTTATAACCCATTCCCATATAATCAGATATTATTTTTTCAGTTACCCCCCAATTATCATTTTGAAATGGAAAGACGGCGACACATGTTTTCGCATCGTATACTTTTTCTTGATATTCTGTCTTTTTCCAATCCGCATTTTCAGAAGTGGTATCCTCCTCCACGACCATATCTGTTTTTGAAATGTGTTCGTAAATATATATTAAAGGATTTTCTCCATATTTACGAGCTTCAATATCCTTGAAATATCTCTTTGATTCTTCCGGGTTATCTTTTAAAAAAGCAAACACTTTGTCTATTCCTTTGTCTCCATATTTCTCTTTAAACTCAGTTATTTCACGGTTCATCTGAATCTCCTGTGTACTTAAAGCAGCTTTTATTTTTTCCCGTTTTAATAGAAACTCTTTTTTTTTACTATTCCGCAAAATCGTTAATATTACTTCAGTGCCTATTTTCCCTTCCATTTTCTTGGCAAATTCTTCGGAAGTCAAACCTTTTGCACTTATCCCATCAATCTTGGTTATTTTATCCATTTCTATAATTCCCGATTTGCTTGCCGGTGTTTCTGGAAAAACGTTTATTACTCTAAAAAAACCATCTTGAAAAGCAAGGTATTGGATTCCAATACCAACAAACTCATGGAATTTCTCTTCCGGGTTATTCCCGATGACAATGTCTTTTGAGCTATTTTGCCTGAGTGTTTTCAATTCTTCATTTACAGAAATGAGGTACATAGAATCAAGACCTTGCTCTTGATACTTTTCAATTACTCTCTCTAAAAAATTTATGCTTGCATCTGTTCCAGACGGTTTTATAACTCTTTGATAATACTGAATATCGCTTTCAAGCGATTTTTGCAAATTTTTCTGACTTGTATTTGCAAAACTAAATTGGGAAATAAATATTCCACATAAAATACTTAAAACTATTTTATTTCTATTTTTCACATTTTCCCCCGTTTAATATTAAATTTCTAACTATGCCAAAATCAATCAACCAAAAAAGTTTTTAACATTACATATGTAATCAAAAAAAACAATATCCACAGTAGTAATTTCATCCACAGACTATCACTCCCTATTCCACTCGTCGGGTGATATGTATTTTGAAAATTTTCATGTTGAGCTCTTTTTATTAGTGATTCTATTATGTTCTTTTCACTTTCGTTAGGCTCCCAATTATTAGCTTCTAGTGCATACCACGCTTTTAACCTCAATTTATAATTAAGCTTTTCATTTTTTAAAAATTCGACTAAAAAAGGACATATATCTTGCACTGTTTCCAATTGTTTTTTAAGCTTTTCAATATCTTTTTCAAGTTCCAGCGCAAAACTGTCGGGAGAAGGTTTATCACGACGATCATCAAAATGTATAAGTTCATCAGTCCAAATTTCTGGTATTTCTTCTTCTTTATTTTTTATCAATTGCGCAATTTTATCTGGCGCCGTTTTTCTTATTTCCCCTAAAATTCCAATTGCTGTTTCGGGTCCTTTAATCCCAGTAAATCCTTCAATCTCAGCAATCAAGTTTAATAATTTACCCTTAAATCCTTCATGCTTATTAACATACAAATACAAAAATATAATAGCTGGCGGTCCTATTTCTACTAATGCTTCTGTAGAAATTTTTCTTAGATTATCGTTTTTCAAACTTCTAATTAAATAAGGTGCCATGGATGTACCTACGTTAGCAAGCTTTTTTGCTATATCTTGATAATGCCCTGAATCTCTTTCCAATATGTTTACCAATATAGGAATAACAAAAACTTTGCCAATTTTAACAAATATCCAAGAAAAACTTCTGTATAAAATTGAAACTATAGCCCCTATGACAACGATAGGTATCGTTGCAGCCATTATAAAAGTCATTACAGATAGCATGGGAAATATAAATATATAAATCCCCAAATTTTTGAATATGGTAAAAATTAGCAAACCCAATTTTTTTGCCAATAGCAACATCATACGAATCCATTTCCAAATTTTATATTTAATTTTCATTTTTCTCATAATAAAACAGGGGCGAGCAACCACCCCTCAGTAACTCTACAGTAAAACTGCAAAATGACTGTCACCACAAAGCAACAGCCTTCTCCGCACTGTAGAGTTAGAGGATATTCTCCCCTTTGAGGAAAGGCTTTTAAACTTAATTTTTTATTTCTTCCTAAGTTGAGCGATTCATAGTTGAAAAAAGCACCTCCAAAAGGTATAATATCGACGATAAGACTGAGCTAAAAAGTTTTATCAACATTAACCCAGGAG
>PHAM01000042.1 GCA_002841685.1 Elusimicrobia bacterium HGW-Elusimicrobia-2
GCATATTTTCAGTCTCTCCCCGACGAGCGCCTGTTTGCGCGACCCCCAAAATCCGCTTATTTTCGCTGTTTTTTTCGCTGTTTTGGCGAACTTGGGTTACTGAATTATATCATATTTTCCCCGCCGGTGGGGTTTATGCAACAGGCTCATTTACACTTTTAATCTCTGTCGCATTCTTCAATCTGTTGTATGTGGACAAATTCCCCGTGTTTGTTAAAAGATACCTTGCCAGCTCCTTTACCTGCTTGATATTTCCAACTTTGTATCTTTCAGCTATATCCCTGTCTATTATGTTGTTAAAGTATTCCTGCAGTATTTCTTTCTTCCTGTACTTAAGAAATTCGGGGAACCCTCCCGTTTTGACATATTCATCCAGATATTTTTTTATTACCGCTCTTTTTTCCGTCATGTAAACTGCTCTTTCCCCGTAATCCACTTTTTTAAATCTGAGCATTTCTCTGAAGCTGAACGGGAATATTGAAAACTGGAGGTGACGGCCCGTCAATAGAGTAGCCAGTTCTTTACTCAGCAGTCTTGCGTTTGAACCTGTTATAAAGAACTTGAATCCGTCACCGTACATTCTCCTTACCCATTTTTCCCATCCGTAAATATTCTGAATCTCATCCAGGAAAAATATTTTCGCCTTTCCAAAAAGCTCTATGCACGCTTCGTAAAGAGAGTTGAAGTCTTTCAGTTCAAAGTCCGCAAGCCGCTCGTCTTCAAAATTAATGTAATAATACCTGACGGAGTAACTGTTCATTATCTGCGACAAAAACACCGATTTGCCGCACCTCCTTATCCCACTTATAACTACCGCATGCTTCAGCCGGGCAAATCCCGAAACCTTCTTAAGTTTTTCTCTTTCCACATAGTTTCCGTTTTGCATATTCCTGATTTTTCGTTTCTGCTCAAGCAGAATTTCTTTTAATAATTCTTTTGATATCATCTTTCCTCCCGGAATTTAACCACTGCAATAAAAATGGCAATGAACAATAATCAACAATATTGTTCATTTGATTGTACAATAACAGAAGTTATTGCGCAAGCTATTTTATTACTTTGATCGCCGCCCAAACGAAGGGCGATAAACCATCCGCTATCGCCTGCTTTTGAGCTTGCTGGAGCGCCCTCTCCGAGGACAAACCCCTGCTGAAACTTTCATAGAATAATTTTGTCATTATCGGTGAATGGCTGTCACTCACTTCCCAGAGGTTCACGATCACCTCATCAGCCCCCGCGAAATGAAACGCGCGGGAAAATGAATTCATCTCGTCGCCGGGAAGCACTTTTCCTCTCGCTGTCTGGCAGCCGTTCAGGAACACGAAACGGCTCTTTATCTTACGTCCAAAAAGTCCGCTCACCCTTAATGCTCCGTCGCTGAGAAGCAGCCGCGACATATCCTGCTGACTCTCTTCTATGACGGCGTGACCGGCAAAATGGAACATTGAATATTTCTCAAGAGCGCTGAGCACACTTTTCCTCCTGCAGGCGCTTCCTTTCAAATCACGCGTTCCTAATGCTTTGTCTGAAATAACGAAGACTAATCGCTTTACTTGTTCGGTTACTTGTTCGGTCTCGCTGTCAGTCACTTGTAAAAACTTAGGCTGAATAGGAAGTTCCACCACAAAATAACTGCGGTCGTCGTCCGTATGAAAAACCGGCTTAGGCGACTCGTTCTTTTTAAGCGCCCGCAAAATCTTCGGGAATCCTGCCCCTTTCCCTTCTGTCATATCAAGTTCTTTTAAGAACTCTCCTATCCTGCGGTTACGGTATCTTCTGGATACCAAACTATATTTTTTAATATCTTTATCCAAAATGGATCTGTCCGGCCCGCCATTTATTTTACTTTGAACTCCAATATTCAACGCTCGGCCGATTGGAAATGACAAACTGATCAGGCGCGCTTATCGCCCTTTCTATTTACGGCCTGCTCTTCGCGCTGATACTTGCCGGTATAAAAAAGTTCAGAAAAAAATAGGCGAACTAGTTCCAGCTATTGCGGCATCAGTCCACTTCCATCACAACCCGCCGTCGCCGAAAACTGGAGTTGCTGGAGTTGTTCCATTCCACGCTGATCTCAAGGTGCTGGTCAAATGAGCTGTCAATGGATGAGACGCCGCTTAACATCAATTCTTTGTACACATATCCGCCGGTGCCCATCCTTGTATCCGGGTCCGTCGGATTGCTTATTTTGATGCCCATGGTCGCGTACTGACGGTCAGAGCGGCTTTGATTGGACAATTCAAGCGTCATATTAAATGCCGAGCGGAGCTGATTGTCCGTTAATGGCTTAATGTCTCTCTGCTCTATAAGCAGGGCGTATCCGTATTTCACCCTCACGGTAAATGAGGCGTTAGGATCATCGCAGAATATATCCCCTTCGATGCGGGCTCTTAAATTACCGTTGATGCCGAGAATACCGCTTTTTATTGTCTGTTTTAATACCGCCGTCTCATAATTTGGATGCATGGCATCTATCTCGTCGTTAAAGCGCGCATAGATATTGCCTCCGACCGACGGGCCGGAAGGCCCCTGTGGCCCGGCCGGGCCCTGATGACCTGCCGGGCCTGCTGGTCCCGAAGCGCCCTGCGCACCTGACGGACCGGAAAAACCCTGAAAACCTATCGGGCCCTGAGCGCCTATATGCCCCTGCTCACCGATAGTGCCCTTGTCGCCTGTCAAACCTTTATCTCCCTTATCACCCTTTTCGCCTTTATCACCGGACAGTCCCTTATCTCCCTTTTCGCCTTTTTCGCCTTTCTCACCTTTCTCGCCCGTCGCTCCTTTATCTCCCTGATGCCCCTGAGAGTCGCCCTTATCCTCAGCCATTAAACATACGGGGTTGTAAAGATATGCCGAGAATCCGGCCAAGAACACAAATAAAAAAAATATCCTCATCCTGTTGTTTATCATATCAACCTTCCTTTATCACAATCTGATTTCTAACGCGCCAGAGGCCACAAATCTTAGCTCTCAATATGTTAGACGCCTGAAAGCGGCTGTCTGTTACAATTTTTGAAAAATTAATTGAAAACTTATACGGCGGCTAATGCCCTATCGTAGTCCGCTCAGCATTTCTTCAAACGCCGGCCTGTCCGTCTCCATCGTCTTTAACACTATACTGGCGCACGCGTTCGCGTCCGAGAGGGGATCGTGATGCTTGAGTTTGATCCTCAGCTCCCTGCAGACATTGTCCAGTGTCGCCGGCCTTATATCCAGTATTTTTCTTGACACCTGCACCGTGCATATAAACGGCGCGCGGGGCATTTCCACTCCGGCATTTTCACAGCAGGCCCTCAGCACAGTCCTGTCAAATCCCTTGTTGTGCGCCGCGAGATAGTGCGCACCGTCGAGCTTCCGCCTAAGTTCCGGCCAGAGCTGGGCGAATGTGGGCGCGTCCTTCACATCATCCCAGGTGAGGCCGTGCACATAGGTGAACATGAAATCCCGCCGCGGGGGGCGGATAAGATAATGAGTCCTGTCGGTTATCATGTTGCCCTCTATCCTCACAATACCGATGGCGCAGGCGCTGTCGTGGCCGTGGTCCGCCGTCTCAAAATCAATCGCGACAAAACTTTTCATAAATCGGGGACGCCCGCCTGCCGGAGTCAGCCCCTGTCCCCATCCTGGAGGACGCCGTTGCGAAGATGCAGCACGCGTCGGCCCGAGGCCGCGGCGAGGTCGCGGTTGTGGGTGACGAAGAGCACGGCGGCGGAACTCATTTCCAAGAATAGCGTCATCGCCTTCATAACGAGAGCGGCGTTGCCGTCGTCGAGCTGACCCGTGGGCTCGTCGCACAGGAGGAGCGAGGGATCGTTCATCAGCGCCCTGAGGATGGCGAATCTCTGGAGCTCGCCGCCGGAGAGTTGAGAGGGATAATGCTGGGCGCGCTCTCCCACGCCCATCGTATCAAAAAAGTTTTTCGCTTTTTCGTAAACTGTTTTTTTGTCTGCCCCGGCGATCAGCGACGGCATCATCACATTTTCCGAGGCCGTGAATTCCGGAAGGAAAGTCGGCTGCTGGAAGACAAAGCCCACCGATGTGTTTCGGAGCTTCGCCTTTTCTTTTTCCGTCATAAGAGAAGTGTCTTTGCCGGAGATTATCACCTTCCCCGATGTTGAAGAATCCAGCAGACCCGCGAGATTTAAAAGAGTTGTCTTACCGGAGCCGCTCGGTCCCAGAAGATATGTGAAAGACGATTCCGCGAGCGAGAAAGAAACATCCGACAGGGCCTTCACCTCAAGAGGCGTGAGGGCGGAATATATTTTCTCCGCTTTTTCAAGAATGAGAATATCACTCATAGCGCAAAATCACCGCCGGAGAGAGCTTGCCCGCCTGCCTGGCGGGTATATATGACGCCAGCAGAATAAAAAACATGCTCGCGGCGTTCACCACGGCAAAATCGGAAACGCTCATTATCACGGGGAGCTTGTTCATATAATAAACGGCCGCGGGGATATCTATAAACTCATATCTTCTCAGAAGAAGGCAGGCCGCAACGGCGATGATATTGCCAAGTATCAAACCCGCCGCGCCGCTCATTATCCCCTGATAAACGAAGATCTTCTCTATGAAGCTCCTGTCGGCGCCAAGGGCTTTGAGGACTCCTATGTCACGCACCTTCTCTATCGTCTGGAGGAGCAGGCTGGAGATTATGTTGAAGACCGCCACCATGACGATGAGGCTCATTATTATGAACATCGTTTTTTTCTCGAGCTCCAGCGCCGCGAAAAGAGTGCGGTTTATTTCCCTCCATGTCCGCACCCACAGCCTCACATCCAGAGCCTTGCGAATCGAGGAGGCGACTTCATCGGCCCTGCCGGAATCGGCAACGGCTATCTCAAGACCCGTCGCTATATCGCCGGTGCCGTAGAGGTCCTTCATCTCCTCTATGTTTATGTAAACGAGGTTCATATCGTATTCCCACATTCCCGAGGTGAAGATGCCCGAAATCTTAAACTCCCTCACCCGCCCGCCGGAAAACGGCGACATCTCTGATGTGTCCGACGGGGGAACTGTGAGAAAAACGCTGTCTCCGACGGAGAGGCCGTAACTTGAAGCGAGCTCCGCGCCTACGAAGATATCGTCTTTGATCAGCGAATATTTGCCTTTCATCACCTGTTTCTCAAGCGTTGAGACTTTGTTCTGGAGCGCCGGGTCAACGCCCTTGACCATCACGCCCTGCGAGCGCCCTCTCTTTGTGAAAACGGCCTGATTCATCAGATACGGGGCGAAGGCTGTCACCCCCTTAACCTCGGTTATTTTGTCTGATACGGCCTTCCTTGCCGCCGCGTCGAAGTGCTGGGGGAAAAGGATGTTCACGGCGCTGGATGTGGATAAAAATTTGTTTTTGAGATCCGTGTGAAAACCGTTCATGACCGAAAGCGTTATCAAAAGAGCCGCCGAGCCTATGGCTATTCCCGCGACGGAGATTATGGAAGAAAGGAGAAGAAAAACCTCTTTACGCCTTGAAAAAAGGTAACGGAGCGCTATTTCAAGCTGAAGCGTCACTTCTTTTTCAACTGCGGGAAGATGATGACATCCTTGACAGAGGCGCTTTTTATCAGCACCATGACAAGACGGTCTATCCCTATTCCGAGCCCCCCCGCCGGAGGCATGCCGTATTCCAGAGCCTCAAGAAAATCCTCATCAATATTTTTAGCGCTCGCGTCGGAAACCTGCGCCTCAAAATTCTCGCGCTGTTTGGCGGGGTCGTTGAGCTCCGAATAGGCGTTGGCTATCTCCATGCCGTTCATATAAAGCTCAAACCTGTCCGCTATCTTCGTGCCGGGCTTCGGTTTCGCCAGAGGGGAAAACTCCTCGGGGAAATCGTGCATAAAAACCGGCTCCGTCACGCCCTCAAGAAGTATGCCTTCGGAGAGATTCTCGAATATCTTCGGGGCTGAGGCGTCTTTTTCAAATTCAATGCCCAGTTTGGAGGCGGATTCAGCAAGAAATGCCCGTTCAAGATTCCCCTCAAAATTTATACCCGTCTTCTCAAGAAGAGCCTCAAACACGGCTATCCTTCTGAAGGGCTTGTTGATATCGATCGCCGGTTCTTCACCGGGAAAAGCCCGGAGAGCGGCGTCCTTTATCAATTCCTCACAGAGATCCATCATGCCCTGACAATTTGAGTAAGCCTGATAGAGCTCGAGCATCGTGAATTCGGGATTGTGCCTCGTGGAAATACCCTCGTTCCTGAAATTCCTGCCCAGCTCATAGACCCTGTCGTATCCGGCGACAAGCAGCCTTTTAAGATAGAGCTCAGGCGCTATTCGCAGGCTGAGATCCAGGTCAAGAGCGTTGTGGTGGGTTTTAAAGGGCTCGGCCTCGGCGCCGCCGGCTATGCCGTGAAGAATGGGCGTTTCCACCTCCATGAACTCTCTCTCGTCCAGAAATTTCCTTATACCTGATATGACCCGGCTCCTGGCCTTGAAATTATTCCGGGAACGCTCGTGGGTGAGGATGTCAAGATAACGCTTGCGGAGTATCTGTTCCTCATCCTTGAGGCCGTGCCATTTTTCCGGAAGGGGCCTGGCGGACTTGCACAGAAATGTGAATTTTTTCGTGTGTAGCGTCGTCTCGCCCATTTTTGTCTTGAAGACGAATCCGCTCACATTGGCGAAATCGCCAATATCGGTTTTTTTGAACACATTAAAGTCGTCGGGTATCTCATCCCTTTTTATGTACATCTGTATTTTGTTACCGCCGGAAAAGATTTCCGCGAACGCGGCTTTGCCCATAAGGCGCACCGCCGTGACGCGTCCCGATACGGAAGCGTCAAAAGATTCACCGTCTTTCTCAAAACGCTCTTTTATCTGTGCGATGTTTTCCGATTTTCCGCTCAGAACGGGATAGAGCTCTATTGAATTTTCCTTCAGCCACTTCAGATGTTCTTTCCTCGCGTTCATTATGTCCTGTTCAGCCACTTTTACTCTCCTTTAAAATTCAATTCAATAACAAGCAGGGTTTTTATCGCTCTCAAGTTACGAAATTTCTCCTTTGCGCCTAATTTTTTATTATACAATTTCCCCGTATTAAATCAAAAATCCGTCTTTGCCGCCCGTCTTGTAATACCCCGGCATCCTAATCATTACCATGTTTATTACCACGTTTCAGCCAGAGCGCTCCGCGGCCGGTTTTCCTTAAGACTTAAACCGGTTTAAAAAACGCCCGGTTATTAAAGCTAACGGGCATGGCCATCTCTGTCCCTGTTCACTGTCAGCAGATTCCCCTCTTCGCCCACGACGACCACAGCTTCGCCTTTTTTTATTTTTTCGGCACAACGCGCTGTCCAGATCTCACCGTGCACGAACACCGTCCCTTTCAGGTCTATGTCCTCAAGGGCTTCGCCCTTCGCACCGAGCATCCCCTCTATCCCCGTGGATGATTTTTTCTTCTGGCTCTTCATAATCGCCCGCACAACGAAAGTCATAAAAAGAAAAAGAAAAACAGCCGTCGGCAGTATCGCCGAAAGCGACACGCCTATCGTCATTTTTGTTTTATCTATGAGCATCATGCCTCCGAATATCAAAGACGCCAGTCCTCCCGTCGTCAGCACCCCGAAAGCGGGCGTGAAAATCTCAAGGAAAAAGAGCACCAGACCCAGAATAATAAAGAGCAATCCAACAATATTTATGGGAAGTATCCTCATCGCGAAGAAAGCCAGCAGCAGGGATATTGAACCTATAGCGGCCCCGAAACCCACGCCGGGAGAAGAAGCCTCGTGTATCAGTCCCCACACGCCTATCATCATCAGGATAAAAGCGATGTTGGGGTTGGCGATCATGTGAAGAAAATTTTTCGCGGAGGAAAGATTTTTGTATCTTATCACAATATCCGATGTGCCGATCTTCAGGGTCTTCCCGCTCTTTTTTATTTCTCTGCCGTCGACCTGCTCCAAGAACGTGGCGATGTCGGGCGCTATAAAATCAACGATTCCCTTCTCGCGCGCAAGCTCCGCGCCTATTGAGACACTTTCCACAACAGCGGCTTTTACCCATTCAAGGGAGCGCCCCCTTTCTTTGGCTATGGATTGTATGTAGGCCACGGCGTCGTTGACCATTTTCTTGGACATATCGGCACTTGTTTTTGCTTCGCCGCCCGCGGCCAGCTGCACGGGATGCGCCGCGCCTATGTTTGTGGCCGGAGCCATGGCCGAAAAATCCGCGGCAACGGTTATGAAAACTCCCGCCGAAGCCGCACGGGAACCGGAGGGCCCTATCCACACGCCTACGGGCTTGGGACAATTCATCATTTCTTTGACAATATCCTGCATGGAATCCATGAGGCCACCGGGGGTGTTCAAAGCTATCACGGCAATATCAAAATCGGCGTCCGCAAAGCCGTCCCTCACATATTCGGCGATAACAGGGTCTATCACACCCTCAACCGTCAGAACGCGGCAAACTGCCCCTCTCGAGGACGATGCCCATAAAGCGAAAGCGGCGAAGATCAAAACGATTTTTTTCATGGTTTTATTATAGCACACCAATGGGGACGGTTCCTAATGCTATCTGCGGCGCCGCAACTCCTTATAAAATAAGTATCGAAATGCTTCATCCGCCGTGGCGGAGTCAAACTCTGTCACCTTTTTGTTCGCGGCGGACGATGGTTAAAATGGTTTTTGACGCGGCCTCGGCGACTTCGTGAGAGGGATCTTTCAGGAGCAGGCGCAGTTTTTCCACGGCGGGGTCTAAAACACGGGGCGGCATCTCCGTTTCTGATAAAGCATTTACCGCTGATAAACGCACAAAGGCGCTGCTGTCGTCAAGAAAAAGCAGAATATCCTCTTCCCTGCCGCAAAATTTTGACAACGACGAAACAGCGGCGCCCCTGACTACCGCCGAAACATCTTTTGTGAGAGCGTTTAGCGTTTTCTGGGCGAATTTTCCCGCTGACTCCCCGCAAAAAACGGCAAGGGCGCGTCGAACGGCGAAGGATTTATCGGAAACAAGATAAGACAGATCTTTTTCCTCTCCCGTTTTCATGGCGCCGTTGCGTATAAGGCAGGCGGCGGTATCCAGACACTCCGCTCTTATCAGGGGACTTTTCATATTGAGGTTTTCCAGTAAAAGCCCGCCCGCGGGACAATCGCTAATCTCTCTTATTATCTTCAGTCCGCACAAGCGCAGCTCTATCTCAACGGCGTCATTGTTTATGAACAGCGGCAGGCTCTCTACCGTGTCTTTGTCGCCGAGCATGGCCAGAGAAATAAAGGCCTCGTTTCTGACATCGCTGACATTCATCCTGCGTTTCAGCAAATCGCAGAAAGCGCTATCCCCCATTTTGCCCAGAGCCAGAACCGCGGCTTTTCTGACGAAATAATTTTTATCATCGGCCAGAGCGGCGGCGCTCTTTGAATATTCAGGGATGCCCATCTCTCCTATGGCTTCAACGGAACGCATCCTCAAATGCGCGGACGGATGATTGAAAAATTCAGCCACCTTCGGCGCTGTTTCTTTTAATCTGAGCCGGCCGAGGGCATACAAAGCGCTTTTTTTTAAAACCAAGTCAACATCACCATCAAGAATTTTAGCGAGGATACCACCGTAAGAAAAATCCCCCGCCTCGCCGAGGGCCTCAACGGCGGCGCGGCGTATTTTCATCGGGATCTTATCATCGCTTATCACATCTTCCAGAGGCGTCAGCGAAGAACCGTCATATTTAAAAACAATGGAATTGCCCGTGTGTTTTTCCGCCTTAAGTTTTGCCGCCCTTTTCAGCTCCGAGGCGAATTCACCTACGCTGTCAGCCGCTTTGAAATTCCGGATCTTCTCGAAACCGACCGCCGTCAGGCCCATGAGAGGATAACGGCTCCTCCTGCCCGAACGGTCAAATGTGATTATGCATTTTCTTTCAAAATCCAGAGTGTCGTAAAATTCTTCAAGTTTCTTCTCAAAAAAAGTTATCACGCCATCCATGAGAGAATCAAAAGAGCTTTCCTCTATCACCGCCATAAAATCGTCGCCGCCTATGTGTCCCGCGAAACCCGGCACCGACGATAAAAGACGCTCCGCCAGATCTTTTATGACCTTATCGCCTTTTATAAAACCGTAATTGTCATTGTACGGCTTGAAAGCGTTTATATCGATATAGACCATCATGGCACCCGGTGGGCCGTTTAAGAATTTGTCCTCTATCGCGCGCTTTATTTCCGTGTTCCCGGGCAGTCCCGAAAGCGGCGACCGCTCTTTGAAACGCCGGATCTCATCTTCGTTGACGATGTAAGCCTCGCCGCCGGAATAGCCCTCAACGATTTTCGCTATCTCCGGGGCGCTCTTCCTGATCACAGCATCTCCATGAAAGCCGCGCATTCAGCGGCTTTTCCCTTTTCCCCGTTCTTCATGTATATGTCATAAAGCTGTTCATATCCTTTCCTGTAAAAAGGATTCCTCTCCAGCGCCCTGAGCAGCAGCGGCGCGCTCTCCTCAGACCTTCCCCCGCTTATAAAAAAATCAGATCTTGAGACGAGGCAGACGAAATCATCATCCGCGATACGCGCGGCTCTGGCGAAATACTCATCCGCCTTCTCTCTGTTTCCCGAGGCGGCGAGCGTCTTGGCTGTTTTCACCAGCACGAGCGTATTTTCCGGCTCAAGCGCCTCCGCTTTTCCGTATTGCAGAAGAGCGAGAGAGTATTTCCCCGCCGAACGCAATCTGTCGCCCATCCTCATATAATCTTTGATGGGCAATGACAGGAAATCGTCATCCTCCTTCCAGTATATAAAATCCGGCGAGGCGCCCTGCCAGACCCATTCATTGGCCCTCATGTTTTCCCAGTAGGAAGACATGTAATCCTCAAGGGGGCCGACATATTTTTCAAAGCTCTTTTCAAAACCCTCTTGTCCGCAGCCGATGAGCATTTGTTTTATTTTTTTCGCACCTGCGCTCTCAAACATTCCGTAAACGAGATAATTCACCTCGGCGAAAGCGAGAGCCACATCCTTCTGGCTTTCAAGGGAGGGCATGCCTCTTTCAAATTTTTTGAATTCTATAAAACCCTCTTCTTTCGCCCGCGCGAGCTGGTTTTTCACAGGAGCTCCAAGCTCGGGCGAGTCTTTTCTCCACAGCGTTTCAAAAGTCCTGGCTATCCCCTCATTGAGATAAAGGGGTATGTTCATCGCCGTAAAATTTCCTATTATGTGATGTATGTATTCATGGCAGACCGTGTCGTCCCATCTGTAACCGTAAGGAAGAAGGCGCGGGCTGAGTATCATCAGGCGCGAAAATTTCGCTATGGCCACGGTCCCCGACCTTTCCAGCTCTTCGGCGCTGAGCGTGGAGGCTTTCAAAAACTTCTCTCTGTCGGGGTATATTTCAAGAGTAACGCCGCCGGGGCTGAAAGCGAATATCCTTTTCATCGCCCTGTTTATTTTCGGGAGCTTTTCCCGAAGATAAGGCAGCATCACTTTGTCGCGGGGGTAGAATCTCACATTAAAACCGGCGATGTTCTCGCTCTCAAAACCCTCACCTATTTCCTTCATCGCGCTTATGTACTCTTTCCAGCTGTCATCGGAGGGCGCCCCCGACTTGCTCATCTCGTCATGAGCTTCGCTGTAAAGGCCTTTGTGCATGAAATAAAGGGCGCGGGCATAGGATTTTTCCTCATCTTTTAAGGCGCCGATCTGTTCACGGGCCTGATCAAGACGGTAATTAAAAATATCTCTCGCCACATCCTGAAATGTGACGCCGGAGAACACAGCGCAAACGGCAAACAATAGAAAAAAGGGGATGTCTACGCCGCGACGCAGTCCGCCTCGGCGGATGCGACATTTCAGCTTATTTTTTTTCATTGGCCGGAATTTTCGGGCGCGTCGGAGGAGGACTCAGGCGCGGATAAGCTGTCTCTCAATGCCAGTTTTTTTATTACCCCGGCCATTTTTCTGAAAGCTTCGCCCCTGTGGCTTATGGCGTTCTTTTCGTCATCAGCCAGCTCGGCGAGGGTCTTCCTCTTTTTCGCTATGTAAAAAACGGGGTCATAGCCGAAACCTCCCCCTCCCGAAACTTCTTTTGAGATCCGGCCTTCCAGCTTTCCGCGTGATGTGAAGATCTCCCCGCCGGGAAAATAAAGAACGCTCACGCATACAAAGGCCGCTTCGCGATGCCGCTCGAGTCTCATTTTAAACAGCAGTTTCCGCACATTGTCCTCATATGAAGCTTTTGCCCCCGCGTACCTTGATGAATAAATTCCGGGCGCGCCGCCGAGAGCCTCAACGACGAGCCCCGAATCGTCGGCCAGGGCGGGCAAGCCCGTGTGAACGGACACTTCATAAGCTTTTTTTCTGGCATTGCCGAAAAATGTGCCGCTGTCTTCCACGACTTCCAGCGGCGGGAATTCGCTCAGGGGCACAAGTTCAACGGGACAGCCTTTGAGTATGTTTTGAATTTCTCTCACCTTATCGGCGTTTCCTGTGGCGAGGACTATTTTCATTCCCTTCCCCATTCCTTTCGCGGGCTCTATGCGTAAAAAATTCCGCGCGGTTCTCGCTTTTGTATTTTTTTCAGCTGATTGAGTTTTTCCATGGCGGCGCCCGAATCTATGGATTTTTCCGCCAGAGTTATGCCCTCTTTGATCGTTTCGGCCTTCCCCGCGCAGACTATAGCGAGAGCCGAGTTGAGAAGGACGATGTCGCGGCGGGCGCCTTTTTCACCGCTTAAAACCGCTATGACTTTCTTCGCGTTCTCGGGAGCGCTGCCGCCTTCTATTTCTTTCGGGTGCCGGCTGAGCATGCCGAAATCCTCCGGCCTTATCTCGCTCACCGTCACTTTGGCGTTTTTCACCTCAGCCACGAGCGTCGGGCCGGTGATGGTCACCTCATCGAGCGTGTCAAGGCCGTGCACGACGAAAGCCCTTTTTATTTTCAGATTGTTCAGGACATTAGCCATCACCTCGACCAGCGCCGCGGAATACACGCCGAGCACCTGGGCGTTGACGCCGGCGGGAGAAGCCAGCGGCCCGAGGATGTTAAAGATCGTCCTCACTCCTATTTCTTTCCTCGTAGCTCCGACATTTTTCATGGCGGGGTGAAAAAGCGGCGCGTAAAGAAACCCTATTCCTATTTTTTTAACGCAGTCGGCGGACTGTTCGGGGCTCATCGTTATGTCAACGCCCAGATTCTCCAGCACATCCGCGCTGCCGCAGGGAGATGAGGCGGAACGGTTGCCGTGCTTGGCGACCTTGATGCCCGCTCCGGCGACGACAAAAGCGCTCGCCGTGGAAATGTTGAATGTGTTGGTGCCGGAGCCCCCCGTCCCGCAGGTGTCTATTATCGTCTCCATGTCCTCGTTGATCTCTTCCCTGTCAATATCAATGTCTGTGCGGACATTGATTTTCACCATTTTTTCGCGCATTATCCTCGCGGCCGCCGTTATCTCCTCAATTGTCTCGCCCTTAAGCCGGAGCGCCGTCAGAAAAGCCGCCATCTGGGAGGGCGTGGCGGCGCCTTCCATTATTTCCCTGAAAACCGTCGCCGTCTCCTCACCCTGAAGATCCTCTCCGTTGCAAAGTTTGATAATAGCTTCCCTGATCATAAACGCTCCTTCCGTATATAACGGTTTCTTCCTCTGTATGGAAAAATTCTATCAAGCCCGACGGGATGTGTCAATGCCGAGCCAAGGCAGTTTTATCTCCCCCGAATAAGTAATTTCGGCAGAGCTACCCGCAGACGGCCGCTCAGGTATGCGCTTCGCTGCCAATTTGCTCAGGGCTGGGGCAAAACCCTTCGCTCATATGGCCCGCTGCGGATACCGTCTGCCGAAATTGCCGTTAATAATCTTCTTTTCGGGGGCGATTAAAACACGGGCTGGACAAGGGGATGATATTTCTGATACAGTGAGGTGTTTCGCAGGGAAAGCGCCGTTTGATACGGCCGCTGCCCCGCAACGGTAAAGCCCGAAAGCCTGCGGAATGTAAAATTCGCTTCGCGGGAGGCACGGATTATTTTCCGTTTGATAAGCCGGCCCGCAAAGGCCGGCTTTTTTTATGCTTATATTAATTTTTTTATCAGCTCTTATTATCGCCCCAGGATGCTCGAGCCGGAAGGCGCCGGAGGGGCTGCGTGTTGTGTCGCTGTCACCGGCGATCACGGAGATAATATACGCCATAGGCGCCGAGAATGCCCTTTACGGGATAACAAATCACTGCAACTGGCCGCCGAAAGCTTCCCGCGAGAAAGAATCCGTCGGGGATTTTTCTTTTCCGTCTATGGAGAAGATAGCCCTCATACAACCTTCACTGATACTCGCCGCCGGTGACGGCCAGGGGAAAGCTATCTCACATCTGATCAACGCGGGCTACGATGTGAGGGTCTTTCATCCCGCTGACATCGCCGAGCTTTTCGCCCACATCATGGAAATAGGCCGCATACTGGGAAAAACAAACAACGCCTCAGAACTCGTCAAGAACATGAAAAAGGAAATATCCTCAATTCCTAAACTGAAAAATAAAAGCGTTTTTATAGAGGTCTGTCCCAAACCGCTTATAGCGGCATCCGACAAAACTTTTTTGAGCGCTATTTGCGAAAGAATAGGATTAAGGAATATCGCCGTCTTCCAAAACAGCTATCCCGGCGTTAACGCCGAATGGCTCATACGCAAAAAACCCGACTACATCCTCCTGACGGGCTGCTCGGAAGAAGAGTTCCGCGCGCTCCATCCCTACATAAAAAACTCTAAAATAATCCGCCCGTCTGACATTGACATGATCGTCCGGCCGGGGCCGAGGATAACGCGGGGCATGCGGGAAATTTATTATCTCGCGGAAGACGCGGAAAAAAAACAATGAGAGGCAGAAAAGATTTACTTCTGATCCTCACGGGAGCCGCTATCGCGGGAGCCGCCGTGTTCTGCCTGTCCTTATACCTGGGGCCGGAAGGCTTATCCATGCCCGGGGATGAAATCCTCAGGCTCCGGATCATGCGCGCCCTCTGCGGCGCCGGAACGGGCGCGGCGCTTGCCGCCGCGGGTGTCGCATACCAGACGGTGCTGGCGAATCCCCTCGCCGATCCCTACCTTCTCGGCAGTTCATCCGGCGCCGCGGCCGGAATCGCCGCTCTCTCTTTTTTCGGAGTCAGCCGCGCGGGTTTGATATTCCCCCTGACAGCCGGCCTTTGTTCATGTCTTACGGTGGCGGCGGTCCTGAAAATAGCGGGACGCTCTTTCTCAAAGAAAAACATAATCCTTTCCGGCGTGGCGGTAAATCTTTTTCTCTCAGCGGCGGTCATATTCATGGTAAGCATACGCAAAAAAGAATTTTTTTCCGTCATGTATTTTATGATGGGCGACCTCGGTGAGACGAGGCTATCTCTCATAGCCGCCGCCCTCATGATCGCGGCGGCGGGGAGTTTATTCCTCTTCGCCAAATCACGGTTTCTGAACGCTCTTGCCGCGGGAAAAACTTTGAGCCGCCAGCTCGGATGCGACTGGAAGAAAGAATCCCTCGCGGCTCTGGCGGCGGCCTCTGTCATCACCGGCGCCGCGGTGAGCATTTCCGGCACCATCGGATTCATCGGCCTTATGGCGCCTCATATCGCCAGAAAATTCGTAGGCTCCGACGTGAGATTCCTCATGCCCGCCGCCGCGGTTTCTGGCGCCGCACTTCTTATGATTTCCGATTTCGCGGCGAAAAACATTCTGTTCCCGCAGGAAATACCTGTGGGAGTAATAACATCAATGCTCGGCGCGCCGTTTTTTCTCTGGATATACAAAAAATGATAGAATTCAAAAATTTTTCGGCCGGCTATACTGACCATTTTGTAATTCAAAATATCAACTGCCGCCTTGTAAGCGGAAAAATATACGCCCTCATAGGCCCCAACGCAGCCGGAAAAACAACATTGCTCCGCAGCCTTATCGGAGATATTCCGCGCTCCGGCGGTGAAATAACAATTGACGGTCAAAATATCAAACTTTTTTCCGCGAGGGATCTGGCAAAAAAAGTGTCTTACGCGCCCCCCGAAATAAATCCCGCTTTTAATTACAGCGTATCCGAGTTCGTCACTATGGGGAGATTCGCCGTAAACAGAGCTTTCTGGGAGACAGACGAGGATATTGAAGAAGCCGCCAACGCCCTCATAACAATGGATCTCGCTGATGTCGCGGATAAAGCCGTCGCTGAACTTTCTTCGGGGCAGAAACAGAGCTGCCTTCTGGCGCAGATTATAGCCAAAAACACGGATATAATACTGCTTGACGAACCGGCGGCGCATCTTGATATAAAACACAGGGCGGATTTTTTCAGAAAAATACTGTCGTTAAAAAAGAATGCGGATAAAAGCATTATTATCACCTTCCACGACCTCAATGACGCTATAAACGCCGCCGACAGTTTTATGCTTTTGAAAGAAGGCCGCCTCACGGCCTGTAAAGAAAAAGATGGAATAACCGGCGGGATGTTATCGGAACTGTATGGAACAGAAGTGCTTATTTCGGAATTCCCCGACGGGCGAAAAGCCGTACTTCCGCGCTTCGCCCGCGCGGAAAACACCATATGAAAAAAAGCTCGGTCTATGACAATTTTCTAAAAGAAAGAAACAGAAAAATACTCGCCGAGCGCACGCTGGGGCGCTCTCTGAAATATATCGCAAATAAATTCTCGCTCAGCCTACGCCATGTGAACCGCATATTAAAAAGCATGTCTGTAAATGTCCGATAATGTCTCTTGCGTGTTTTCAGCGGCATCAGTAGAATAATGAAGTTTTGTATGTTGGCACCGAACAGTCAGGGAAAGTTCCCGTGTGATCCGGGACGCTGCCGCGCAGCAGTAATGCCTTTTGCGCAGGGCCGTGGCGCTCGCCGCGGGCCTTGCGAAGGGCGAGCCTGAAAACCGGCTGTTCAGGTAAGTACCCGCGAAGGAGGGGAAGATGTTGAGTAAAAAGAAATCCGCGATAGGCGGAAAAAGTGTTGTTTTGATCCTGGCTTGCTGGATGGTGTGCTG
>PHAM01000043.1 GCA_002841685.1 Elusimicrobia bacterium HGW-Elusimicrobia-2
GTCCACGCAATCCGTGGAGGCCAGAAAAATGAATATGAAAGAGGCCGCCGCGTAATTCCAGAATCCCCCGAGGCTGACCATAACCATAAAAACCGGTATCCCCGTCATCCGCAGAAAAGTTATTTTATTCGCAAGCGTCATTTTCTCATGTCTATTATCTTCGCCCCGCGGGGGAAATCAAAAACCCCGGGCGCGATCTTCGCGTTCTTCTTCCACGATTTAATTTCCGTGAATGTTATCATCACGGAATTTTCAACCTTCACGGATTTTAGCATTTTTTCCTTTCTGTCGTATATGGCCTCTATTTCATCGCCGTCTCTGCCGGCGCGGAAAACAACCAGCGTCGGGGCCTGATCCGCTCCCGGGGACGAAGTGCCGGACTCACAAACCCCTCCGGGGATATCAAAATACATCAGGATAGGATTTTGCCCGGACCAGTCGTCAATATAGATCTCATTGTGTTTCTTTACCAGTCTCTTTCTTGATTTCGCGTCGATCTGCAGCACCTCGGAGGGCAGCTCCGCCCGAAACAAAAGTGGATCCTTCCTGTAATATATCTTGCCTTTCGTGATAAAAGATTTTTCCGAATCCTTGATCTCCATCGTTTTCTCAAAAGACACTTCTATCGTCGCGGCGCTCTCTATCGCCTCGCGCAATTCCATGGCTGGATCCGGCACAGCGGCGGAGATCTGTTTCAGCGGGCCAGAGGGTATTTCCGCAGAAACAGTACCCAAAGTAAAAATCGTCATAAGAGCAAAACATATCACCTCAGATGGTATCCGTAGCGGGCCATATGAGCGACGGGTTTTACCCCAAGCTCGGAGCAAATTGGCAACTGAGCCTTGCGAAGTCCGCCTCTGGAGGACGAGCTGCACACGCGAGCGGCCGTCTTCGGATATCTCTGAGGTGATTGCCTCACGGCAAAAATTAACTGTTATTATTTTTTTCACAGATTTTCCCTGAGGCGCTCGAGCGTTTCGGCGTCGCAAAGGATCTCTTTTCCCTTCGTGGGGCCGAGATCGTCGCCCACTACGCCGAGTTCATACATCGTGTCTATCAATCCGGCGGCCCGGCCGTAACCTATGCGAAAACGCCTCTGCAGAAGAGAGGTGGAGGCCTTCCCCTGGGAGATCACGAATTCCGCGGCCTCCCAGAACATATCGTCTCTTATCTTAGCAGAGGAGAAATCGTTTTTTTTCACTTCCTTCGCCAGATCCATGTAATCAAATTCGATGTTCTGGCTCCGGATGAATTTGACGATTTTCTGCACCTCTTTGCGCGAAATAAAGGGCGCCTGGATGCGCTCCAGAAAACTTGAACCCGGCTGAAGATAGAGCATATCACCGTGCAGAAGGAGCGCCTCTCCTCCCTGTGAATCCAGAATGGTACGGGAATCGATCTTTGAAAGCACATGCAGAGATATCCTCGCCGGAAGATTTGCTTTTATCACGCCGGTTATGACATTTACCGACGGGCGCTGTGTGCAAAGGACAAGATGTATGCCGCATGCCCGCGACATCTGAGAGAGCCGGGTGATGGCAAGCTCCATGTCTTTCTGCGCCACGGCCATAAGATCCGCGAGCTCGTCTATCACGATCACTATATAAGGAAGGCTCCCGCAGGTCTCGTGGAAACCCGCCAGATCCCTCACGCCGTTTTCAGAGAAGAGCCTCAGCCTTCTTTCCATCTCAAAAACCGCCCACTTGAGAGAGGCCACAGCCCCGTAAACGTCTGTCTGCACGCGGGATAAGAGATGAGGAATGTCATTGTAAACGGTCAGTTCCACCATCTTGGCGTCTATGAGAATAAGTTTCAGTTCATAGGGCGAATATTTATAGAGGAGACTGAGGATGAGATTGTGTATGGTGACGCTCTTTCCCGAACCTGTGGCTCCGCCTATAAGAAGATGCGGCATCGTGGAAAGATCCGCCACCACAGAATCCCCGACGACATTCTTGCCGAGTATAACCGGCAGTTTCGCTCCTGACATGGTAAAACTCTCGGACTCCAGAAGTTCCCTCAGACTTATTTTTTCGCGGTTTTTGCGTGGCACTTCTATTCCCACCGCGGCCTTGCCGGGAATGGGGGCGAGAATCCTTATTGATTCCGCGCGAAGCTGCATGGCTATGTCATTGCTCAGACTCTGTATGGCCGATATTTTCTGACCCGGCGGAACGGAAAGCTCATATCTTATGACGCCCGGGCCTATAACAATATCCCGCACCTCGGCGCTGATGCCGAAGGATGCAAAGGCTTCCTCAAGGGGTTTAAAATCGGGAGATTCTTTTTCCTGACGGGGGCTTTTAAGCAGCGTGTTTGTGCCCGGAAGAAGATATTCCGAGCGCTGGGGCCGATCGCCATCTGCCGGTGGAGATGGTTTTGAAGCGGGCTCATCGTCGTCACCCTCATCAATGTCCCCTGAATCATCGTCGGCGCCAACAGCTTTTTCAGGAGCGGGTGCGGGCGCAGGCCTCCGGGGTTTTATCACGGGATTGGGCCTTACAATAGCCGCGGCAGAAACAGCCGCGCGTTTTTTAAGCAGCAGTAAAACAGATCTCACGGCACGCCAGAGCGCGCCTGCGGCGAGAGCTATTTTCACAAAAGGCCAGGCCATGACCTTGAAAAGACTTACCGCCCCTATGTCAAAAGCCAGTATAAAAGCGGCCAGCGCCCCGGCAAAACTCACCACGAAAGAGCCTTTTTTACCGAACAATCCTCTCAGGGCCAGACCGAGCATTTCACCGACCTTACCGGCCGGGCTTATCGGAGGAACCCTGCCCATCATGGAAAGATGAACGGCGGAGCTCACTGATATCAGAAGCAGCAGCAATCCGATGAGTTTCTTCCAGAAATTAGGTACGGTTATTTTCGCGATCAGAAGAGCGCCCGAAACAATTAATGCCAGCGAAAAAACATTGGAAACCCAGCCGAAAAGATAATAAGAAGCGGCGGCGATGTTCCTGCCTATAAAACCCTGAGAGGCCTCCCAGTTGAGCCACAAGGCCATCATCAAACCCGCCCCGACAAGCAGTATGCCCGCTATATCGGCGGAACGATCCGGTTCATCAGGAGTTGGGGATTCTTTCTTTTTGCTCATATGAAAAAAAGGTTTATCAGAGCGATCGCCAGCGTGTAAAAACCGAAATATCTCAGACGCGATCTTTTCACCATCAGCATAAGCAGATTTATCGCCGCGAGGCCCGAAAGAAAAGCGGCCACGGAGGAAAGCAGCATTGACGCGTTGAAAAGAGAAGAATCGAACGACCCTAAAAGCAAATTGCCGAAAAGCACGGCAGGGATGCTCATGTAAAAAGAAAACTCCACCGCCTTCGCGCGGGTCATGCCGCAAAGGATTCCAGCGCCTATTGTGGAGCCGCTCCGTGAAATACCGGGCAGGATCGCCAGCGCCTGTAAAATACCTATGAAAAATGATTTTTGGCCGTTAAGCGGAGCGTTTTTTTCTTTAATAAAATCGCTCCCTATGAGCAGAGCGGCGTTAAGAAGGAAAAAAAGCGAGATCCAGACGGAGTTTGCGGCGAAAATCTCACCGAGCAGGTCTTTGGCCAGCACTCCCGCAATGCCCGCTGGTATGCTGGCTATGAAAAGATACAGAACCGTCATCCGGGCTCCGGATCCGGCCTTTCTGAAGAAATCCCTCCCGAGAGAAACAAGGCCTTTTCTGAAATAGAACAGCACCGCTAAAAGCGTCGCCAGATGAAGAAAAGCCGTCTCCCCAAAAGCCGCATCGCTCGAACTGCCCATGATGCTGTTGGCCAGAACAAGATGCCCCGACGAGGAAACAGGCAGAAACTCCGTGAGTCCCTGCACAAGCCCTAAAAAAATGCTTTTTACCATTTGGTGCCGGGGGTTGACTCCGCCACGGCGGATGCTGAAAGTGCGCCTTGGCGCAAAGCATTTCGATACTTATTTCTCATTGTTTTTTTCAAAGCCCTGCACGCGGGTATTTTATGCCGGCTCTTCAAACTCCGGCGGGGCATCTTCCTCAGGCCCCTGCGCGGCAGAGTCCGGACCGGGCTCTCCGGCGGTCTCGTCGTATTTGGCCAGCACTTTTTCGGTGATCTCGCTGTTGATGTCCGAATCCCTTTTTATTTTTATCGTGTTGTAAAATTTACCGTCGGCGCCTCTCTGGGAAGGAGAGCCCACAAAAAGGCCGTTGGGGCCCTCGACGACCTTAAAGGCGTTCACCGTAAAATCATTGTCAAAAGTGACAACGGCAAAAGCCTTTATCTTGGAAGAACCTTTAGACATCCTGATAACAACATCCGTAACTTTCATATCATCCCCCCGTTATCCGCCCTAACAGCGCTTATTCTATCTCAAAAAGATCGTCGCTTTTCTGCACAAGTTCCGCGTTTTTGGCCAATATCCTGAGTATCCTGCAGTTTGACGGGCTCTCTATCTCATTCATGACTTTCATCGCCTCAACGATGCTCAAAGTCTCGCCCTTGGACACATTACAGGGCGGATTGATAAAAGGCTTTGAGTTCGGAGAAGCGGCGTTATAAAAGATTCCCGCCAGAGGAGATTTGATCGTCTTCAAAACCTTCTCTTCCGCAACTGCGGCAGAAGGCGTTTGAGCCTTTACCGGACGGGTGAGAACGCGTTTTACAGGGATACTCTCTGAAAGAAGACGCGGGAGATCATGAGAGGCGAGGGCTCTCTTTATGCTGATCTTGATCCCGCTCTTCTCAAAAGAGAATTCGCTGATATCCTTCTCCTTCATGAGAGAATAACACTCCCTGAAAAAAGAAATCAGTTCAGACGTCGCGCTCTTTTGGGACTTCACTTACTGTACTGGCTTTCGTCGCTTATTTTCAGATCCCTCAGGGCCTCTTTGCGTGACAATCTTATCTTCCCTCTGTCGTCAACGGAAAGGACTTTGACAAGGATCTGATCGCCTTCCTGCGCCACATCGGTGACCAGGTTCACTCTCTGTGGAGCGAGCTCTGAGACATGGACAAGCCCTTCAGTGCCGGGATATATCTGCACGAAAGCGCCGAAATTTACCGTCTTTATGACTTTGCCCATGTGGATCTTGCCGACCTCAACATCGCCCACGAGATATTCTATCATCTGTTTGGCGGCATTGATGCTCTCAACGCTGTCGCCGGCCAGCTGCACAAGGCCTTCGTCGTCAACATTGACCTCACAGCCAGTGTCGGCTATTATGCCTTTTATGTTCTTGCCTCCGGGGCCTATGAGAGCGCCTATTTTCTCCACTTTTATTCTAACGGAATCTATCTGCGGGGCGAACTGAGACACCTTGCCGCGTGACTCGGGAAGAGCCTCGGACATTTTGTCTATGATCTTGCATCTCGCTTCTTTTGATAAAGCCAGGGCTTTCCTGAATGTCTCCACATCCAGCGATTCCATCTTGAGATCCATCTGCACGGCGGTGATTCCCTTTTTGGTGCCGGCTACCTTAAGATCCATGTTGCCCAGATGATCCTCTTCCCCCGCGATATCCACGAGAAGCACTTTTTCATCGCCTATGTCAGCTATGCCCATGGCAATGCCGGCCACCATGGCCTTGATCGGCACGCCCGCGTCCATCAGGGACAGGCAGGATCCGCAGACGCTGGCCATCGACGAAGATCCGTTGGATTCAAGGATCTCCGACACAACCCGCACCGTGTAAGGGAACTGCTCTTCCGCGGGAAGAAGCGGTACTATGGATTTTTCGGCAAGATAGCCGTGGCCGATCTCGCGGCGTCCGGGCCCGCGGGGAAAACCCACCTCGCCCGTGGCGAAATGCGGGAAATTGTAATGGAGCATAAACCTCTTTTTGTAATCTCCCTCAAGCTCGTCCATTATCTGTTTGTCCGACATGCTGCCGAGCGTCGTGACCGCGAGGGCCTGGGTCTCGCCGCGCGTGAAAACCGCGGAGCCGTGAGTCCTGGGAAGGACCGACACCTCGGCGCTTATGGGCCGTATCTCGTCAAAAGCCCGTCCGTCAAGGCGCAGCTTGTCCACTTTTATTTTCTTCAGGAATATGTCTTTTATGCATCCGTCAAACACTTCCGCGTAGGCGATCTTTTCATCGTCTGAGATATTCAGTTTCTCGGCTGAACCGGCTTTGATCGCCGAAATTATCCCGCCCCGTTTGGTGTGACTCTTTTCTTTAAAGGCCTCAAGGAGTTTTGGTTCAATTTCTTTTGTGACCTTGCTCTTGAATTCTTCCGCGATAGCCGGCATCCTTATGCCCACGACCTTCTCTTTGCCAGCTTTGGAGCGAAGATCCTCGCACATGGCTATTATGCCGTCTATCACCGGCTTTGCCTGATTGACGGCGCTCTCGACTTTGTCTTCCATTATCTCGCTGCCGCCGCCCTCTATCATTGTGATGCCGGTTTTTGTGCCGGCCACTACTAATTCCATGGAACATTCGGCGATCTCGGAGATCGTCGGGTTCACGATAAAAGAATCATCTTTCAAACCTATGCGGCAGACAGCCACGGGCGTGGTGAAAGGTATATCCGACACCAGAAGAGCCGCAGACGAGCCTATGAGAGCCAGCATATCCGATTTGTTCTCCACATCGTGCGAGAGCACCCTTACGGACACCAGCACTTCCTGTATGAATCCTTTGGGGAACAAAGGTCTCAGAGACCTGTCCACTATCCGGGAGGTGAGGATCTCTGAATCCCTCGGCCGCCCCTCTCTTTTGAAAAAACCGCCGGGGATCTTTCCCGCGGCATATGTCATTTCCTTGTAATCCACCGTCAGCGGCATAAAATCGCCGGCCTTTGCCGAGCCCATCGTCACCGCGCACAACACAACCGTGTCGCCGTATGTGACCTTGCATGAGCCGTTGGCCTGTTTGGCCCACGAGCCGGTTTCAATTGTCAACTTCCTTCCTGCAACCTGTGATTCCACTTTAATCATTTTGTCCTTCCTTACATTGTTTTCCCGATCATCCTTGCCGGAAAACTTACACTCGTATCTTCAAGTCCTTCGTTATATTCCCGTACTGTTCTTCGTTTGTTCTTTTCAGGTATGAAAGAAGCTTTTTCCTCTTGGAAACGAGTTTTATCAGACCCAGTCTTGAATGCTTGTCTTTCTTGTGCATTTGCAGATGCTCCGTTATCTCGTTTATCCTCGTGCTGAAAATGCCTATCTGCACCGACGCTGAACCCGTGTCCTTGGCGTCTTTGCCGAACTTCTTAATCACTTCCTGCTTCTCTGTTTTCCCTATAGCCATCATATTCCTCCTATTGTTATTTTCAAAATCCAAACAGCATTATAGCAAATATCCCCCATATTGAAAGGGGCGTTTGATTTCAGGTTGATTTCAGGTTTTTTCTCCATGGACGCAGACCCTGTTCTTGCCCGTGCCTTTCGCCTTGTAAAGAGCCTTGTCGGCCTTGTCTATGATATCGTTCTTTTTGACGCCGTGATCCGGATAAGCGGCAATGCCTATGCTCACGGTGGAACGAAGGCCTTCTCCGAAATTCTGGTTCTCAACCGCTTTGCGTATCCTCTCGGCGGCTATGCGCGCGCCCTCTATGGACGCCTCCGGCAATATGACCGCGAACTCCTCGCCCCCGTAACGGGCTATGAAATCCGTCTCTCTAAGTATAAAGCGCATGATCTTGGCCATGCTCTTCAAATGCCTGTCTCCGGCAAGATGTCCGTGATTGTCATTAAACTTCTTAAAATCGTCAATATCCAGTATCATGAGAGAGAAGTTCATATCATACTGCTGCGCCCTGTAGAGCTCCTTCTCCATGCGCTCATGAAAGAAACGGTGATTATAGAGTCCCGTCAAACCGTCCACATTTGAGAGCTTGATTGTTTTGTGCAGGGCTTTCGTCTGCACGATGATGGACGATATTTTGTTCTGTATCAGCTCCGTCATCCCGTCGTCGCCATTATCAGCTTTCGCGTCAAAAAGAGCGAGCCCGCCCATGGGAGAGCCCCCGTCAAAAAGCGGGATGTAAAGCGTGCGGCCGTGATCCTCATAGAAATCTTTTTCCGGACGCGAAAAATCCTTAACGCGCGCGAGCGCCTCGTCGCATTCGGCGCCGGCGATGCCCCACGAAATTTTATCCGTGACGGCTCCTTTTTTCCCCAGAAAAATGATGCCGGATGAGGCCGAGGTGAGTTTTCTCGCCGATTCAAGAAGGATAATGAGTATCTCGTCAAAAGACCACGACTGGTCTACTTTGGATAAAAGCCGGTCGAAAATATCCCTGGCCCAGGCCGAGCGCAAAAGGCTCCATATAAGATTGGCGGTCATCTCGCCCATGACCTCTATTCCGAGAGGGTCGGCCTCGTTTTTTATCTTTCCCGCCATAGCGGAGGAGCCGCTCAGGTCCAGCACCGCGTCGCATTCGCCGGATTTCAAAAATTCTCTCCAGTCCTCAATAACCGGTATCGTCTGTAACCGGGCCTCGGAAAAAACATCATCCCTGCCCTTTTCCATGTAAACGCCCGTCACGTTATACTCTGGGCTGGAATCCAGGAATCTTATGAAGGCTCCGGAGCGCCGGCTGCCGGCTATGACAAGTATCCTCTTGTTGAAAGACGAAGTCATTGGAGCCTCGAAACTACTCTGAAACACTCTATCATGGATTCCGCGCGGGCCTTAAAAGTCCCCGCTATGTCAAAAGCCGTGCCGTGAAGAGGCGAAAGCCTTATGAAAGGAAGCCCCCACGTGAAATTCACCGCGCGGCCGTGCGAAAAAAGTTTGACCGGCACAATGCCCTGGTCATGATACATGGCCTCGATAATGTCATACTCGTTCTTCAGGCATCCGGCGACGGCATCGAAGGCGTCCATCGGCCCCGAAACGGACATTCCTCGTTTTTTTAATTCTTCCACCGCCGGTATTATCTCGTCCTTCTCCTCGCTGCCGAGCAATCCTCCGTCACCGCGATGGGGGTTCAGCGAACAGACCGCCGCGCGGGGCTCTTTAATCCCCAAAAAACGCAGGGCATCAAAAGCCGCATCCAGCGTAGACATTACCGCCTCTTTCTTTATGGCGGAAGGTACATCTTTGACCGCCAGGTGCTGGCTGACAAGAACGGCCTTTATCGTCCGTGAAAGAAAAAGCATCACGGCATTTTGTCTCTCAACGCCGAAAAAATCGGCGAGATAATATGTGTGCCCGGAGAAACCTTTCTTTATGGCGGCTAAACCCTGTTTTGAAACGGGGGCGGTGATAAGTTTATCGGCTTTACCTTCCTTGATGAGGGCGCAGGCCAGATCAAGATAAGACAGGGCCTCGCGCGATGAAGCTTCGCAGGGAGCGGAACCGTAAATGTATTTGTTCCCGCTTTGGGGTTCAAGAATATTCAGCGCGCCGTTTTTGAGGCGAAGAGTATCATCAACGGGATTTATCTCAAGCTTTATGCCCATAGCGGAAGAAAGTTTTTCATAGAGAGATTTCCGCCCGATGATCAAAGACGGAGCGAGTGAAAAAGCCTCGTTTGAGGCCAGGCGCAATATGACTTCCGCGCCTATTCCCGCGGGATCGCCAGAAGTGATGAGACAATGCCTGGGTGTCATATAATTGCTCGGAGGTTTTTACCCCGAATTATTACCGGGAGAACGGCCTTATTCAAACAGTTTTTTATCCAGTATTTTTATCGCCGCATCATCGCGCAGATCCCTCACCCATGCGGTGTATTTTTCTTCCATGGCGGCGCTGTAAAGATAATTTTTGATATAATCTTTCGCCTCTTCAAAGGTTTTCTTTTCGGGAGCGTTTCTCCCCGTGCATTTGACTATGTGATACCCCAGGGGCGTCTCAAAAACATCGGATATCCCGCCGACATTGAGCTCAAAACACGGCTTCTCGAATTCGGGTATCTTCTCGCCCCTGCCGAAATAACCGGTGTCTCCGGCGTTGTCCGGGACAGAAGAATATTTTTCGGCCAGCGCAGAGAAACCCTCGGGTTTTTTCTTCGCCTCGGCGAGAACCTGTTTCGCCTTCGCCATCTGGTCTTTTTTTGAAACGTCGCTCTTAAACTCAAAAAAGATCTGTCTCACCCGCACCTGCTCGCCGACTATCATTTTGTCTTCGTTGGCTTCATAGAACTTTTTCATCTCTTTTTCGGCGGGCTCGGGAATATTTGCCCGGACTTCCTTGTTTATGAGCTTGATCGTCACAAGCTGATTTTTAATGTTCTCCCGCATCTGCTGAACCGTCAGGCCCTGCTTCTTGATCTCATCAGCGTACTCTTCCTCGGTTTTAAATCTCGCCCGTATTTCGGCGACACCCTGATCCACCTCGCTCTCAGTGACCTGCATATTATCCTGCTCGGCCTTGATAAGCAGCACTTTTTCTTCTATCATGGCGTCAAGGATCTCTTTTTTCATCCGCTTCTCAAGTTTCTCGGTATCCGCCTCGGAAGCTGTGTTTTTCAACTGGGCCTGAAAAGGCTTGATCCTCTCGGTAAATTCAGAATAAAATATGGCCTTGCCGTTTACCGTGGCCACTATCCTGTCCAGCACGCGCGCCGAGACGGTCGCATGCATCAACAGCGCAGCCGCAGCCAAAATAATTTTTTTCATATGCCGTTCTCCTCCTGCTCCGCTTGCTCCGTTTCCTGCCCCATATGCCACGGCGGATAAATATTCGGGAGTTTGTCGTAATTCACCCTGACATGAAATTTTTTCTTATAAAATTTAAGCAGATCGTCCAGTTTCTGCTTGCTGAGAAACTGCACGATCTCATCCCTGGCCTCATCTTTATTCTTTGAACCGGCGGTGCTCCTTCCGGTCAGCTTGAGTATGTGCCAGCCGAAGGGCGTTTTAACGGGCTTGGAGAGATCGCCTATGTTCTGCAACTCAAAAGCCGCTTCCTCAAATTCGGGCACCATATCGCCTCTTTCAAAATAATTTATGTCCCCGCCCTGTTCCGCCGTGTTCCTGTCTATTGAGTGCTCGGCGGCGAGCTTGGAAAAACTTTGTCCGTCTTTTATCTGCGCGAGCACATTCACGGCAACGTCTTTTGTCGGCACGAGTATGTGCGAGACCCGCACCCTGGGGGGATGCATATAAAAATCACGGTTGTTCTCGTAATATTTGTCGATCTCCGCGTCCTCCACTTTGAGAGGGCCTTTTTTTAACTCCTCAACAACCTGCTCCAGCAGGATCTGATCTTCAAGGGCTTTTATCCTGTCGCGCACTTCCGGCCGGCGGTGAAGCCCTTTAGCCCTGGCAAGCTCCACGAGAATACCCTCGTTCACTATCCCTTCCAGATACTGGCGGCGGCCGCCTTCGGTTTCCAGAAAACCCCTGTAATATGTCGGCACATCCAGCATCCGGTTTTTGAATGATTCAGCGGTGATCTTATCCGACCCCACCCTTGCCACATAACCGTCGCCGCAGCCGGCGACCAGAATAAGCGCTAAAAATATTTTCTTCATTTTATGTTTCCTCCGTTGCACATTGAATGATTCTATCAAATGAAATAAAATGGAGCAATAAGTTCAGGCGTTGTGAGCGCGGCGGTAATTTGACTTGAAGTCTTTAACCGACAGTGGATAGGGACTCGCCGCGGAAAGCTCCTTGTCCGCCGAAACGGGCCAATCGCTGTAATAACCGAATTCCCCGGAGAGTTTGTCCGCGAAGAATTTGAGGAACTTGATGGCTTTGCTGTCATAAAGTTTATCAAATTCCGGAGGCAGGCCTTTGATGGCGGCCCGTTCAAAGGAAGCCATGTGTTTGAGCTCGCCTTTTTCGCCCGTCATGGTGCCGGCAATATCCGCGCAGCTGATAAGATTATCCCTGTTTGAAATGTTGACCACCTGTATTCTCTTCCAGTCCATATAAATCAGATAATCCGCCTTGAGCGCCCTGACTTCCTCGCAGACAAGAGACATCGGAAGTTCAAAAGCGCCGCTTTTTCTGTCTATAAAAGGCGCCATCAGAGCCACGGCGTTAAAAGTTTTCGGATGCGCGGGATTGCCGTCTTTCGAGCGCAGAAAATTCATCCTGTATGCATGGGCCGCTATGGGAGGAAGATTTTGCCCGGCGCGGATATCGGGCTTCACGGCCCTGACGGAAGTAACCTTCCAATGAGAATCCCCCGCGTTTATGTATTCGGCTATCCTGTGCCCCAACTCCAGAAAATCGCTCCCCCTCAGCCATCTCAGGTCTTTAGGGATGCGCCGGTTCCTCTTGGGCGTGGCAATGGCTATGCCCTCAAGCCCGCCGTCCTCATCCCAGCCCACGAGCTGCGACAGGGCAGGGAGATCAAGTTTTTTCAGCGGATCGGCCCAATTGTAGAGCTCCATGCTGTACATGCCGCCCTGCAGAAAGAATATGTACTCCGGTTTGTAATTGCGGCCCGACCATTCAAGGACCTGCGTTATGCCCGGCTTGTTTTCCGAGCCGTCCTTAGCCACATTCGGGGCCTTGGTGAGAATCGCCTTCATCGTTTTTCCGGTGGCGCTCTCCGTCAGGGTGTATTCTATGACATTGTACCGCACCTTCTCCAGCACCCTTTCATAACTGTCGTCGTACTTTTTAACGGCGACGGGCTTGACCGAAAGGAGTTCCAGCGAAGGCGCGTATTCGCAGACCTTGCCGGCGATGTAATAAAAAAATTCCAGTATATTCCTGTCGCCCACTTTGAGGAGCCGCTTTTTCGGAAACTTCGGGTTTGAAAGAGGCTGGCAGGTCGCCGCGCCCTTGTGCCCGCCGTCGGCTTTTGTGCCTATGTGCTGCATGAGCGTGCTCAGGTTTATCGTCTCATCCTCGTTATTGGGCTTCCTCGTGGTCATTATCTGGGAACCGTAGCAGTAGAAGAAATAATCGGCGTAATATTTTTTTTCATGGAGCAGATAATTTATGGCCGACGCCACATTTATCTTCGTCTCTCCGAGCTTCGCGTTTGTAAAAGGTGACAGCGCCGCCATTATCACCAGCCGGTTTTTCGGATTTTTGGCGTAGAGCTCCTTTATAAAAGCGTCCTTCTCCCCGGGGTCTTTGGGGGCCGAGAAGAAGATCCTCAGCTTATCCTTAAAGCCCAGGCTTTTCTCATAATCCGCGCCTTCGGGTTTTCTGATAAAGAGCATGTGCCCCATATTCGTTTCCGTGCGCGGGAGCACCTTCCTGAGGCCATCTTCATATTCTTTTACGAACTTGTCCCAGCCCGTTGAGCTCATTATGTTTTCCAGAGACTCCCTGCTGTCCAGCTTTGACAGCTCCATGGTCATCTCTATTTTGTTGAAAGAAGAACCTATGAGCTTGGATATTTCTATTCCCAGGCCCCTGTCTTTCGGTCCCATGGATTCCGGCCAGAACTGGCGCGGAAGATAGAGGTCCTGAACATGAGCGATGTCTCTCAAATGCTTGAGGCCGGGATTATCCCAGCGCTGGTCTTTGACCATTTTCTCGTAGATGAGATCCGCTCCGCATTTCTTATCCTCGTCGGCTTCATCAACACCGCGGGGAGCGGCGTGTATATGGACTGAACCTATCACGCCCTCGACGGCGAGTTTTTCAAGCAGAGAGAGGACTTCGGGATTATAGGGATGGTGGTCGTCTATGGAAACGACATTGACATCGTTTTCTTTGAGAAAACGGAACATCCTCTCAATGAGAGTGAGAGAAAGATTGTGGGCGAAAGGAGAGCTCCTGACACTGTCTATTTCGATCTCATCATCGGGTTCTGTGTCCTCATCTATTATATACTCCGGCGAGGCTGAAACGCAGGGCTTCTCATCCACCTCCTCGGGCACGAGCATAACATGCAGCCCGTCATATGTGACATTGAGCTGGAAAACCTCATCCTTCGACGCCGGGCGGTAGACCACGCGCGCCGAACCGTCTTCGGCGGTTTTGATGATGGCGGACTTTGAGCCGAGCTCGTCGCCGGAAACGGAACAGATCTTTCCCTCGCCCCTGAGCCGTTCAAACATTATGTCAATGCCCGACACCGCCTTACCCGTGGAATCTTCCATGAGCATGACCGTGACGGGGAATCCGCTCTCCGCGGCGCAGGGGGTTTTATAAGACGGGAGCTCTTCAAGTATCTTTAAGGCGTCCTGTACTTTGTCGGCAAAAACGGCAAATTTATTTTTTAAGAGCACGTCCTGTTCTCCCGCACTCTTTATCCGCGAATCCATAAAAACCAATATGTGTTTCAACTGTTCACGCACTTGTTCGGCGGCGACGGCAAAGTCTTTCGCGTGAGACTCATCAAAAGGCAGTTCGCGCAGCTGCTCATAGCCCCTCGCCAGATAACAGACGCTTTCAGCGGCGAGGATAATAAGTTCGTCGGTGTAGCCTATGCGGCCCCTTGAAGAGAGATCCAGCGAATTGGCTTTATCAAGCGCGAGGATATCTTCCTTTTTCTCAACGATCTCCGACATATCGTACTTGATCTCGTTGTTCATCGCCTCAAGAACCGTTTTTTTGGCCGCGTAAAATCTGTCGCCCGTAAAACAGGTCATCAGGTCACCGAGAAGAGCGTCCCGCTTTTCGCCGGAAGAGCCGTCTATTGAAAGCTCCGTGGCCGCCCTGGTCATATCCAGTATGTCGCCAGCCATCCGCAAGACCGGCACATCCTGATAGGCCGTTATTTTTGCCACCTGATTGAAGGTGGTATTAAAAACCTTTTTGTATTCTTCGGAAACGGCAGTGGCGTTTGTCACGATCCACATCCTGAAATCGTTAAGATTTTTCGTGTATCTGTTTATGAGCCCGACGGCGTCGGTGTCCCTCACCCGCACAAGTTTGAGGCGCGGCGCCAGGGCGTCAACCGGGAAATCAGGGATATAGACATCACAGCCCCGGTGCACGACGAGGTGGTTGACCCCTTCCGAATAATTTATGAAATCAAAATCATAGTCCTTACCCTGTTCGCTCTCGCGCAAGAGCTCTTCCTTCAGAGCGTTCTGAGCCCAGACGCTGTAGAAAACGTTTGCGCTTATAGTGTCAAGGTCGCCGCCGGTTTCCCGCCCTATCCCGTTGCAGACGCCTTTACCGTGGATGATGAATATCTTTTTTCTCATGCTAACTGATCATAAACTACCAATTTTGAAGCGCCGCTGTCAAACAACGGCGGGATCACATTACATTATAAGAGTGCGGCCGATGCGCACACTGCCGACGCCGGATTTGAGGCTCTCCAGGGCCGAGCGGACTTTTGGGATCATACCGCCGTCTATCACCCCCGAAGATATGAGTTCGGCGGCGCCGTCGGCGTCTATCTTCTCTATAAGATTACCTGCGGAATCGTTCACCCCGTTCACTTTCGTACAGTATATGAGCTCTGACGCTGCGAGCGCGATGGCAAGGCGGGACGCTGACACATCAGCATTGACATTATAAAGGTCCCGATACCCGGCAGCGCTCTCAGTTTCCGAAGACGCTATGGGAGACACCAGTATCACCGGCGCCTGGGCTGATTTTATCTTTGAAATATCCACGGACACGATCTCTCCTACAAAACCGAGCTTTGCGGATTTCTGCGAGCTGGTAAAAACCTCACTTCCTGAGACAAACACGCTTTCAAGGCCGGACAGCATAGAAGTTATATTTTTAGCCATCTTCCTGAACTCATCGTCTATGAGCGCAAGCATATCGGCGGTTGTTATGCGCTC
>PHAM01000044.1 GCA_002841685.1 Elusimicrobia bacterium HGW-Elusimicrobia-2
GGGGTGATAAATGGCCGAGCAATCATAAAGACAATAATGGCGATTGTCTCAGTCGTAAAAACTCCTTCGAAATGACATACAGTGTGAATAATGCAGGATGGGCAAAGGAGCTGAATGATGAATAATTTTGAAGAGAAGAAGTTTGAAGATAAGATAATAAAAATTTTCATTGAGGCCTTGAGGGATACAGACCGGAAAAGGCGTTTTCAGGCAGCATTCGCCCTGGGTGTGATAGGAGATAAAAGAGCGGTAGAGCCGCTGATTGAAGCGTTGAGCGATGAAGATAGCGGTGTCCGAAATGTGTCAGCGTATGCGCTGGGTAATATAGGAGATGAAAGGGCGATAGAACCATTAATCGCGGCATTGAAAGATAACGGTTGGGATGTGCGAAAGGAAGCAGTAACAGCTTTGGGCAAAATAGGAGATGGAAGAGCAATAGAACCGCTGATTGAAACATTAAAGGATGAATACGATGAAGTGCGGGAGTTGGCGGCACAAGCACTGGGTGAAACAGGAGATAAAAGAGCGGTGGAACCACTGATTGAGACATTGAAGGACAAAAGTTGGTTTGGGAGAGGGGCAGTAGCGGAAGCGCTGGGTAATATAGGAGATGAAAGAGCGGTAGAACCACTGATTGAGGTATTGAAAGATGAGCGTTGGGATACGCCGCGAAAAGAAATAATAAAAGCGTTGGGTAAAATAGGCAATGAAAGAGCGGCATTGACGCTGATTGATGTGTTGAAGGACAGATATGAGAAAGAGCAAGCGTTTGCAGCGGAAGCGCTGGGTAAAATGGGAGAGAGAAGAGCGATAAAATTTTTGATTGCGGTATTGAAGGATGGCGGCTGTGGTTATAATCTAAAAAAGGCATCAGCGGAAGCGCTGGGCGCAATGGGAGAGAAAAGAGCGATAAAATTTTTGATTGCGATATTGAAGGACGACAGCAGGTATATACTGTGCCCGGTAATAAGAGTTCTGGAGAAATTAAAATGGCAACCATTAAATGACCTTGAAAAAGCGTGGTATTATATAGCAAATAGAAAATGGGATAAATGCGCAGCGCTGGGGGAAGTTGCTGTCCGGCCATTGCTTGCAGCCCTGTCAGAGGAAAATGAATGTATGACAAGCAAGGTAATAGGAGAAACAGTGGCAAAAATAGGGGAGCCGGCAATAGTGCCATTGATTGAGGTATTAAAAAAAGAGAGCAACTGGTGTATGAGAACATCCTCGGCAAAAATACTGGGCGAGATGCGAATAACGCCAGGATGTAAAAAAATAATTAAAGCGCTAATTAAGGCGTTGAAACATGAAACGGGCTATAAGCGGAGTATGGTGGCAAGAGCATTGGGAAAAACAGGAAGCAACAAAGCAGTAAGACAATTAATCAAAGCGTTGAAAGATGAAGTGTATGATGAGGTGCGAAGGGAATCAGCAGAAGCGCTGGGTAAAATAGGGGACGCAAGAGCTGTTGCCCCATTAAAAAAAATCTTGCAAAAGGAGACGCATTCCGATGTAAGAGAAGCAATTCAGGAAGCAATACAAAAAATTGAGGTATCGTAAGATACCTTCGGACAAAATCAATGAAGATTAATGGGTATTTTCCGCATCAACATGGCACAAAAGTGGACACAAATTTTTATCGCGCGTAGAATTTGAAAATGTGAAATTGATTTTACCGTCGAGAAAACTGGCGGGGCGAAAGGGGCTCGAACCCTCGACCTCTGGCTTGACAGGCCAGCGCTCTAACCAGCTGAGCTACCGCCCCCGCAATGAGCAATATTAGATTATTTCTCCTGGTTTGGCAAGATTGCTGAAAGACGGGGGTGGGAAAGACGGGGGCATTTTTTGCTATAATGGGAAATGAAATATTTGAGATGGCTGTTTATTCTGTTTATTCTTTCCGTGTCGCCGCGGAGGGGAGAAACGGCGCCGCGCGGCGTCGATCCTTCGACGCTGCCGTTCGGTGAAAAAGAAGAACTGGTCTATAATATCCGCTGGTCTTTCATTAACGTGGGTGAGGCCGTGCTGGGATTGAACCGGCTCTCCGGTTCCGTGTGGCGGGTGTATTCCACGGCTAAATCGTATTCCTTTTTTGACAAATTTTACAAAGTGCGGGACAGTATTGAATCCCTGTGGTATATCGGCATGGGGCGCTCGCTGCGTTTTGAGAAGCGTACAAGGGAAGGTGGAAAAGAGAATGACGAGCTTATCGTTATATCCACGGCGACCAATACGGCAGTCATGGACGGCCGGGAATGGAAAGTGTCTCCCCGGGCGCTGGATGTGCTCAGCGCCCTGCATTTCATAAGGATGCAGCCGCTCAGTGTCGGTAAAAATATCGTGATGGATGTTTACACAAAGAATAAACTCTGGCCGCTGGAAGTGGCGGTTATCAAAAAAGAGAGAATAAAAGTAGGCGATAAAAAATACCGCACGATTCTGGTTGAGCCCAAAATGCGCGAGGAAGGGATATTCAACGCGAAGGGGCGCATATGGGTGTGGCTTACAGACGATGAAAAGCGTGTTCCCGTGCGCATGAATTCAAAGGTGCTCATCGGCTCAGTCAGCGTCGATCTGATAGAAATACGCAGGTAACGGAAAAGGATTTAAGAATAATGGGCACACCGCGGCATCCCGCATTTTGTCCGGAAATAAGTATCGAAATGCTTCATCCGCCGTGGTGGAGTCAACCCCTGGCACCTATTTGCTGTTCTTTTTGCCGAAAATGAGCTACAATTAAAGCGCTGATTTTAGCGCAATTATTTGATTTTGGAGGATGATGTGAAAAAGATCTTGATCGCTTATTCGGGAGGGCTGGATACCTCCTGCATGCTGCACTGGCTGAAGAAAAAGTATAACGCCGAGCTTTACGCTTACTGCGCGGACCTTTCGGGGATGACCGCCGCAGAAAAAAGTAAAATCATACGCAAGGGACTCGCCACAGGGGCGAAAAAAGTCATTGTTGAAGACATGCGTGAAGAATTCATGAAAAATTATGTTTTTCCCGTGCTCAAAGCGGATGCCGTTTACGACGGCGAATATTTCATGGCCACGGCCATAGGCCGGCCGCTCATATCCAAACGCCTTGCTGACATCGCCGTAAAATACGGGATCAAAACCGTGGCGCACGGCTGCACGGGCAAGGGCAACGACCAGGTGCGTTTTGAAACGGGCTTATATTCACTGGTGAAAGATGTCGAGCTTCTTGCGCCTCTGCGTTTCTGGGAATTCAGGACGCGGGAAGAGGAAGTCGCTTACGCGAAGAAAAATAAAATACCGGTTTCGGCTGGAAGCAAAAAGTATTCTCTGGATGAGAATATCTGGGGCGTGGCGATAGAGTGCGGCCGTCTTGAGGATCCCTCGCTGCCTCCGCCCGCGGACGCATGGCAGTGGACCGGCGGAAAGCTGAGAAAGCAAGAGACAAAAATAACGCTGTCTTTCAGGAAAGGCGAGCCCGTAGCGCTCAACGGACGCGCGATGAAGCCCGTGGCCTTAGTGGAGAAACTCAACGCCGTCGGAGCAGCTTATAAGATAGGCCGTGCGGATATTATAGAGAGCAGGATAGTGGGCATTAAATCCCGCGAGATATACGAGTCCCCCGCGGCCAAGATCATAAGCGCCGCGCATTTTGACCTTGAACGCATGGTGCTGGACAGGGAAACGCTGCACTATAAAGAAAAGCTCGCGAAGGATTTCTCGCTGCTCGTTTATAACGGCCGCTGGTTTTCGCCGCTCAGGGAGGCCTTGAGCGCTTTTGTCGATATGACGCAGAAAAACGTGACGGGTTCGGTCAGCATGATACTGCGGCCCTGGGCCTTTGAGATCGTTTCCCGGACTTCTCCGAATTCCATTTACAGCAAATCTTTAGCCACTTACGCCAAGGGCGATAAGTTTGACAGGAGCCTGGCGGAAGGTTTTATCAAACTTTCCTGTATGGATATTACCCGTCGGAGCTGATGAATCCATGAAACTCTGGGGCGGGCGTTTCAAGCGTGAACAGCCTAAGGATTTTCTCGCTTTTGAGAGTTCCATAGCCTTTGACTTCAGATTAGCCGCTTGCGATATAGAGGTGAACAGGGCATGGGCTAAAATGCTCGAGAAGATAGATATCCTCACGGGAAACGAATTAAATAAAATACTCGCGGCTCTCGACGACACTCAGAAAGATCTTGAAAAGGGCCGCCTTAAAGCTGACGAGGCTCTCCACGAGGACATACACAGCCTGATTGAAGACAGGCTCTTCACCTATGCGGGATCCGTGGCCAAAAAACTTCCGGCGGGCCGCTCCCGCAATGAACTTGTCTCGGCCGATATGCGGCTTTATATGAGAGAGCGCATAGAATACATTCTCGGCCAGATCAAAGGTTTTCAGAGGAGCCTGCTCGAGGCCGCCACCCGTTATTCGGGGGCGGTCATGCCCGCCTTTACGCACATGCAGAAGGCCGTGCCCGTGACGCTGGGCCATCTCATCCTGTCATATTTCTGGAAATTAAACCGGGATAAAAAATTTTTCAGATACGCTCTTGAAGAGACTAATGTCATGCCTCTGGGCGGCGGGGCCGCGGGAGGCAGCGCCATTGCCGTTGATACGGATTTTCTGATGGCGGAGCTGGGCTTTTCAAGGATTTTTGAGAATTCCATAGACGGCACTTCCAACAGGGACTTCATCCTTCTTTTTCTGGAGGCCGCCTGCAACATGCAGCTCCATTTTTCCGGCATCTGCGAGGATATGATACTTTTTTCATCGGAATATTTTTCATATCTCAAACTGCCGGACGAATATTCCACGGGGTCGTCTCTGATGCCGCAGAAAAAGAATCCGGATTTCTTTGAACTTGTCAGAGGGAAAACGGGCCGCGTTTCGGGCAATCTCGCCGCGCTCATCAATCTGCTGAAGGGCCTGCCGTCGGGCTATAACAGGGATCTTCAGGAAGACAAGATATCTCTTTTTGACACGGTGGATGAGATAGAGGGAATACTCAGGCTGTTCCCCTCGGTTTTTTCCGCTCTTGAATTTAACACCGACGCCATGCTGAAATCAGTGGAGAGGGGCTCTATCTGCGCGCAGGCTCTCGCCGAATTCCTGGTGATGAAGGGCGTGCCTTTCAGAACAGCGCACGAGATAATAGGAAAAATAGTGTCGGACAACGAGCTTCTGTACAGGAAGATGAGCGATATAAAGATCGTGGACCTAAAAGTGTATTCCGAGTTTTTTTCCGCTGAGGTTATTCCGCTTTTGGAACCGGCGGGAGCCCTGAAACAGCTGGCGACCTCATCTTCGCCGTCGCCTTTGATGTTTGAACAGCAGTTGAGGCTGGCTTATGAAGCGGTCGAAGAATAAAAGCGCACACCGGTCTCAGGAGAAAGGCCGCCCGGGCGATCAGAAGAGTGTCGGAAACGCGCGGATACTGGCGGCGGGTCTGGTTATACTCATAGGGGCTTTTTTTCTCCTGCGATCGGCAAATCCCGCCGGAAATAATTTTGCCGCTCATGCGTCGCCTTTTGTTTTTATTTTTTCATGGGCAGTGATCCTGGCGGGGATATTGTGGGACGACGGGGCGGAAAAAGAGTGAAGATAAGTTTCCTGCGCGATGCTCTTATCCTGATTTTCTGTGTCAGAGCGGGACTGGCCGCAGCCGACCTGGATTATTGCCTTAAAACAGCGGTGCTGAATAATCACGGGCTTCTTCTGGTCGCGGAAGACATAAAAATATCAAAATTAAAACTCGAGCAGGTCGGTTCGCTGTTCAGGCCCAAGCTCTCGCTGGGCGCTTATTATGATTATTACAGCCTGGATTATCCTTCGGTTTTTTCATCGTCCCTCGGAGCGTTTAATCTGCAGGAGGCGTCGGATAATCTCTACGGCACAAGAGTGACGCTGACCCAGCCGCTTTATACCGGCGGGGCTGTTTCAACTCTGAAAAAACAGGCGTCGCAGAAACTTCTGGACTCCGGCAATATGCTTGCCGCGGAGAAAAACCGTCTGTTGTACGGGGTGAAAGAGAAGTATATAAATGTGGTTTATCTGAAAAGGAAAATCGAGGCGCTGGAAAACGCGTTAAGGCAGATCAAAAAAATAGATGGCGGAGGAAAGGCGGGGGTTTACTCCGATATGATCAGGCAAAAATCGGAATTGAACGCGGCTCTCGTGGACAATGTTTACGCGCTCAACGCTCTGATATCGTCTGAATTTATCAAGGCTGAAGATATAAGCGGTGAAGCGTTGATTGACGGGGATCTCTCCGGCGACGAGCCAACGAAGTTCATCCTCCTGGCCGGACAGAACCGCCCGGAATTGAAGAGCCTCAGGGAAAAGGAATCGGTGGATTTTCTTTCTTTAGGGCTCGAGCAGTCGGTCAAATTCCCCAATGTGGATCTTTTCTCCACTTATGATTATCTCCACGCCGTCGGCGATGAGTGGGCGAGCAATTTCCAGGTGGGGATAAGTATGACTTTACCTCTCTATGACGGCGGCGCCCGCTGGCTGCGTTTTGAGGAGAAGAAAGCGCTTCTGCGCAAAACCAAAGTCAATATCGCACAGGCGGAAGAGGCTATAAGGCGCGAAGTTGAAAAGGCCTGCCGCGGATATTCCCTCGCGGGGGAATATCTTAAAGAGGCGCAGGCGGAAAAAAAGAATTTTCGTATGCCTGGGAAAATCAGCCCGGAGGATATTGTGGCCTGGGCGCGGGTAACAGAGAATGAACTGGACGCCGGAATGAAGTTTAACCTCGCGGGCGCGTATCTTGAATACGCCGCGGGGCTTTTGATCTCCAAATACTGAATGCCTCGCGGATTTTTATTTATAGTCTTATTTTTTGCCGCCCTCGGGCATTCTTTTAACACGGAAGACCATTTGCGGATACTCGCGTCAAGCCGCTGGCAGGGTCAGCGCGCCAAAGTGGCCCTCGTCCTTTCCGGCGGCGCCGCCCGCGGCCTTGCGCATGTCGGGGTGTTGAAGTCATGGCAGGAGAAAAAACTGCCGCTGGATCTTATTGTCGGCACCTCTGTGGGCGCGATCGTGGGGGCGCTTTACGCCTCGGGCATGGATGGCGCAGAAATTGACCGGATCATCGCAGGGCTGAACTGGAACGAGATCATAGAGTTCAGGGTGACGCCGTCCAGGATCCTTAATCTCAACAGCATCATATCAAGCGAAAAAATGGGAGACTGGATGTTTTCTCATATGGGGGATAAGAAATTCAGCGATCTTAAGATCCCGTTTTTGTGCGTGGCCTGTGACATCAGAACGGGTGAGAAAATTGTGTTCCGTGACGGCGATCTTATCCCGGCGGTGCGGGCTTCTTCATGCATCCCCGGGATCTTTGAGCCCGTGGAATACAGGCACCGCGTGCTTGTGGACGGCGGCGTGGTGGATAATGTGCCGACGGATCTGGCCTCCGCCGAGGGCGCTGATATGATAGTGGCCTCGTGGACTGGGGGGTCCCGCTGGCTTTCCGATTCGAGGAGTATAATCGCCGTCCTCACGCAGGTGATATCTGTCTCCGGTACCGTGCTCTCGCGGCGTCAGCTTGAGAAAGCTGATGTGGTGATAGAACCGGATCTGAAAGATGTTTCCCCGCTGGATTTGGACAAATTCGTCCAGACGTCGGAAGCGGGTTATGACGCGACCGTCAAGAAAGCCGGTGAAATAGAGAAAATGTTTCTGGAAAAAACTCTTGAAAAAATAAAGGCGGCGCCGGACAAATGAGAAAACTCGGCGCTTTAACCGTTCTGTCCGCGCTTGTGTTCATCTCTTCCTGCGCGGGTGTGAGGATTGGAAGGCCGTCGCCTCTTAAAATAGCGGCCTCTTTTGAGGCCGCGGGGAATCCGGACGAAGCAGTGAAAGTGCTTAAAAACGCTTCTCTCGATCCCGATTTGAAGCCCGGGGCGAAACGCGAAATACTTACGGCTCTGGCGGAACTTTACGCGAATCAAAAAGACAATCTGAACGCGATAAAGACGCTCAGGGAAGCCGCTCAGACTGGCGACGGCGATCCTTTTATCGGCCTTCGCCTGGGTGAGATGCTGCTGCGGGAAGGGCTTATCGCCGAGGCTATTGCGGAATTCATCGCTCTTGAGAACAGGGGCGTTAAGACGCCGTCGCTGCTGCTGGGTTTGGGCGAGGCCTATTACAAGAATGGCCGCATACTCAAGGCGACGGGATATCTGGAGCAGTATCTTAAAATTTATCCGGATGACAAAAAAGCGCAGCTTATGCTTTACGAATCGTATGAGGCGAGCGGTAATTATCCGGCTTCGCGAAACGCGCTTTCCGGCTGCGCCGCTATTTTGGCTGAGGAGGATTTTGCTCTGCGTATGGCCATGAACTGGATGAGAGACGGGAATCCCGACGAGGCCGTTGAAGAGCTCGAAAAAATAAAGGCAGATTTTCCCGAGAGTAATTTTTATCTGGCCCTGGCCTGTTATCAGAAGGGCGATCTGGATAAAGCCCTGAATTTCTTCGCGCAGGCGCCGGACTCCCTAGCTGATGAGGCTTCTTTTTTCCGTGCGCTCGTTCTTTTTGAGCTTGGCAGGAAAGCCGAGGCATATCCGATATTCAAAAAGCTTGCCCTCAAGGAGAATTATTCCCGGTATTGCGCGGTCTTTGTAAAATAAAGGCTCCGCGAACATACAGCTATGCCGCAATCTCAAACATCAGGCGCTCCGGCGAATAGAAATTTCCTGCCGTCTTTTGCCGTTTATTATATCGCGGGTTTTGCCGGCATCTGCGCTGTTGATATGCTCACCGCCGCGCTTCCCGTGCATCTTAAGGCCGTGTTCGGAAACGCTTTTGACGTGGGGCTCATCTATGGGATCTTTCCCGTCTTATCGGTTATAATAAGGTTTCAGATATCCGAGTTCGCGTTCAGGACCGGTTTGAAAAAAGCTCTTTTCACAGGTTTGCTTGTCATGGCGCTGGCGCAGGGCGCTTATGTCTTCGCCGGTGACAGCCGCGTTCTGTGGCTCGCGCTGAGGATGATCTTCGGCGCGGGGATATGCGTTTATTTCATAGCGCTGCTGGAAGCTGTCAACAATGAGATAGCGTCTAAAGCGCATTCGCTCTACTACGGCATATTTTCCACACTTTTTGTGGCCTCCATGCTTTTTGCTCCTGCGCTCGGCGCAAGGCTCTTGTCGCGTTTCGGTTTTAACACGCTCATTTTTTTTACGGGGATTTTTTTCGCCGCCGCCGCCATCGCCGTGATTTTTGTGAAAGACAGCCGCTCGGCGCGGCCGGGTTTTAACAGAAGGAATTTCTACAGGCTCATGCTCAAAAAACATTCTCATTTCGGAGTGCTTTTCATGACCATTTTTACATACGCGTCAGTCGTCGTTTTCCTGCCGATTCTTGGCGAGGCGAAGAATTTTGAGAATTTTGCTTTCGCGTTCACTTTTCTGTCGATATCAACAATAATCGTCAGGTTTTCTTCGGCTAAACTTTTCGCCGCCTATCCTGTTCACAAGTTCATATTGGCGGGCACATTTATCATATCGGCGGCCATAGCGCTTTTCGCTTTTTCCTCCACCATCGCGGTCTTTTTCGCCGCGGCGGCGCTGTTCGGCATAGGCTGGGCTTTTTTTGAATCAAATTATATGCCGTCGCTTCTGGCGGGCTCCGAGGGAAAGAGCGAGCTCATATCTGTTTATAGCCTTTTCTTTGACATGGCGTGGTTCATCGGTCCGCTGTTGAGCGGCGCGGCTGCCGAAAGATACGGCGTTCTGCGCCTTTATCAGGCGCTTCCTCTCGTGTGCCTTGTGGGCATGATCTATTTTTTCAGATTCAATGGCGCGCCGCGCTCTGTCTCAAACACGGCCTGACTTTCCCCGTATATCTCTAAAGCGATTTTCCGGTTGTACTGTGTTGTTCTTGCGTCTTCCCGGATAAAGTTGTAGTATTAATCTGACCTTCGGGGTGGAGTGAGATTCTCGACCGGCGGTGAAAGCCCGCGACCCGTGAGCATGGAAAATGCAGGACGTCCCCATTTTCTCCTCACGGCCGAACCGGTGGAATTCCGGCGCCGACGGTAAAGTCCGGATGATAGAAGGTTGCAAGGCCCCGAAAGTTATCGGGGCTTTTTTTATGGATAAAGACAAAATCATGAAACGCGCGCTGGCTCTGGCCGCGCGTGCCGCGGGAAGGGTCTCTCCCAATCCCATGGTGGGAGCCGTTATTTTCAAGGGCTCAAAAATAATATCGGAGGGCTATCATCATTATTTCGGCGCTGATCATGCCGAGATAGACGCTCTCAAAAAAGCCGGAAAAAAAGCCGATGGCGCTTCAATGGCCGTCAATCTTGAACCCTGTTCGCACAGCGGCAAGACACCGCCCTGCGTTGAGAGCATAGCCGGATACGGCATTAAGGAAGTGTTCGCCGGTATGCGCGATCCCAATCCTCTTGTCGCCGGTAAGGGCTTTGCTTATCTTAGACGGCACGGTATAAAGGTCAAATCCGGCATTGCAAAGGATGACTGCGCCTTTCTTAACAGGGCTTTTATTTCCGTCCATAGCCGGAAAAGGCCCTGGATAGTTCTCAAGGAAGGGCTTTCTCTGGACGGCCGTATAGCCTCTTATACGGGCAATTCAAAGTGGATAACAAATCCTAAAGCGAGGCTTTTCGCGCATAGATTGAGATATGAGAGCGATATGGTCATGGCCGGCGCCGGCACTTTCAGAAAAGACGGGCCTTCGCTTTTACCATACCTTATAAAGGCCAAAAGGCACCCTCTCGGTTATCCCGCGCGCTGCGTTGTGACAAAATCAGGGTTGTTGAATACTTGTGGAAAACTTGTTGACAGAAAATCACAGTTGTTCATCGCATATATGACAGGGAAAAGCTCCGCGGAGTCCGAAAATTCAAAATCGGGATGCATAAAGATTTATTCCGAAAATCTTGACACATTGGTTCAGCTATTTTCTAAAAAAGGTTATAATCAAATACTAATTGAAGGGGGCGGGTCTTTGGCGGGTTCTTTGTTTGATGCGGGCCTGATTGATGAAGTTTACTTCATTTACGCACCAATTGTGATAGGCGGCAAAAATGCGGTCGCGGCGGTCGCCGGCAGAGGTCAAGCGCTTGTTAAGAACGCTTTTGCGTTTACTGAAAACAGAATAATGAGGCTGGATGATAACTTTGTTTTTCACGGAATAAGAAGCGGCGGGCTTTTCAGGGAGAAAGGATGTTTACAGGAATAATAACGCAAACAGGCGAAGTGAGAGCAGGAACTTCCGGCTCCATAAGCGTTGCCATGGACACATCGCGTATAAAAACGGGTGACAGCGTGGCCGTCAACGGCGTCTGCCTCACGGCTTCGCGTGTAAAAAAAGACATGGCTTTTTTTGATGTTTCGGCCAGAACTTTTCAGCTCACAAATCTTTCTTCGGCGAAAACGGTTAATATAGAGCTGCCGCTTAAAGCTTCTGATTATCTATCGGGGCATTTTGTGACAGGCCATGTTGACGGCACGGTTAAGCTGGTGAAAATAGAAGCCGCGGGGAATTTTAAAAAGCTTTATTTCGCATTTGAAAAACAATTCGCCCCTTTCATTGCGCTGCGGGGATCCGCCTCCCTTGACGGCATAAGCCTCACAATTGAGGGAATAGAGGGCGGTGTCTTTACCGTTAATGTAATACCCGAAACCGTCAAAAGAACAAATTTGTCAAAGAGACAAACCGGTGACGCGGTGAATTTTGAGGCCGACCCGCTGGCAAGATATGTTGTCAGTAATATGGATAAAGCGGGAGAAGGCATTACAAAGGAGAAACTGGAAAAATGGCTGTAAAATTTTCAAAAATAGACGACGCTATAAAGGATTTCCGCAGGGGGAAAATGGTTGTAATTGTTGACGACGCCGCGCGGGAAAACGAGGGTGATCTTGTGTGCGCCGCCTCAAAAATAAGCCCCGCGAAGATAAATTTTATGGCTAAGCACGGGCGGGGGCTTATATGCATAGCCATGGAAGAAAATGCGCTTGCGCGTCTGAATCTTAATCTTCTCTCGCGCAGTTTTAACGCCGCAAATCCCAGAGAAGCGGCATTTACGCTGTCCTGCGACGCTTCAAAGGGGATAAGCACTGGAATCAGCGCCGCGGATAGAGCCAAGACGGTGATGTCGCTCGTTTCTCCGTCGGCAAAACCATCGGATATAGTGTCGCCGGGGCATATTTTCCCTCTGCAGGCGCAGAAAGGCGGCACGCTCGTGCGCGCGGGGCACACGGAAGCCGCCGTGGATATGGCGAATCTCGCGGGTCTGATTCCGTCGGGCGTGATATGCGAGATAATGAATGACGACGGCACGATGGCGAGGCTTCCTGACCTGGTGAAATTCAGCGCCCTGCACGGCCTTCGTCTTATAAGTCTCGCGCAAATAATAGAGAAACGCCGGCAGACGGAAAAACTCGTGGAAAGGGTGTCCGCGGCGTCTCTCCCGACCAAGTTCGGCATGTTTACCGTTGTTTCCTACAGAAGCAAAATATCTCAGGAGGACTTTGAGAGCCGCACACATGTGGCTCTTGTCAAAGGCGCGGTCCGAGGAAAAAAGAAAGTGCTTGTGCGGGTCCATTCGCAGTGCCTCACAGGAGATGTGTTTCATTCCTTGAGGTGCGATTGCGGAATTCAGCTTGAAGAGGCGATGAAGAAAATAGAAAAAGAAAAGTTAGGTGTGCTGCTTTATATGAGGCAGGAGGGCCGCGGAATAGGCCTTGAAAACAAGATAAAGGCATATTCTCTGCAGGACGGCGGCATGGATACCGTCGAGGCCAACGAGGCCCTCGGCTTTGAAGCGGATTTGAGGGACTACGGCATAGGCGCGCAGATTTTGGCGGATATCGGTTTAACCACGATAAGGCTTATGACTAACAATCCCCAAAAGGTGAAAGGCCTGTCCGGTTTCGGCCTTAGCGTCGCCGAGAGAGTGCCTTTAAAAGTGGAGGGCGGTTCTGCTCATTGCCGCCATTATCTTGCGACGAAAAAAGCGAAGCTGGGGCATCTTTTATGAGTGGGGTCAGGTCTTGACATTAGACATATTAGAGTGGAGGAAAAAGGATATGCTCCCTTTTTGTCTTGATGTTAAAGGACAAGGGTTGGGTTTTAAAGAAGTTGGCAGACAATTTATTGTTGTCTTTAAGAGAAAAAAAACTGCGGAGAACATTGTCCGGAAAAGGGTCGCAGAAAATGTCCCGCCAAGGTTGGTAGAAAAGTTGGTAGAAGGGTTGGTAGAAAACCAGAAAAAAATATTTGAGTTGATGAAAGGCCGTCCCCATATTTCCAAAAGAGAATTGTCTGATGAAATAGGTATCAGCGCTACCGCTATCGATAAAAATATTATGGTGTTAAAAGAAAAAAAATTATTAAAACGCGTCGGTTCAGACAAGGGTGGTCATTGGAAGGTGGGCAAGGATGTAAGATGGAAATAACAGAGCGAATTAGGCAGTGTAAAAAATGTAATATAAAAAATTATAGGCCATTGGTATTTGGAGATCCAGTAAAAGCAAAAATTATATTTATCAGCGAAGAGCCCACTTCTAAAGCGAGCAATTCAGATTTTTTTGAATATTATTTGGGTAGCCCCGACAAAAGATTTCATTCTGATTGGATGCGTAAAATGGGTATTACATTAAACTGGTTGAAAGAAAAACCTTATATAACGCATGTATATAAATGCTGTTCTGCAAAGAGAAATAAATATGAAAAATGTAAAGATTATTGGTTAAGTAGAGAAAAAAAATTATTCAGCAATAAAACGATAATTACATTTGGGGAGGCAGCATTATTGGGTATTATAGAAAGACCATATAAAAGAAATAAGTTCAGGGAATATATTCGCACATATAATGAATTACCGACGCTGGTGCGCCAAAAATCAATAATAATTCCAATAATACATCCTTCATGGAGAAATGATAAATTTATAGATGAAAATCAAGATAGAATTGACTGGATATTAGCCCAAATAAAGAAAGAAATAAAAAAGTCAAATATGGGTATGGCAAACTGAGTGAGGTGATAAATAATGAATAAGAACAAACCAGAAAGACACAATCCTTGGGAATTATTTGAATATTCAATTGCGCATTTGAATCAAAAAAGATTAGCAACCGCTCAGGCATTCTGGGCGATGTCCTTAGAAAGTTATGTAAAATATAGATATTTTGAAAAATACAAAAAACAGCCCGAAGGAAAATTAGAATTATGGAAAATAATTGACAGTATAAGTTCAAAAGGATCTTTCCTAAATAACACATTGCATAAACTAAGAGATAAAAGAAATGATATTATTCACGAGGGGTTTATATGTAAAGAAGAATTTGAAGATTGTTTAACCAATTTTTTGAAATTATTTGATGAGAAAAAGAAAATAGAAGAAATTAGAAAAAATGTTGATAAAGAGAGACAAACAGATTTGGCGGTGCAGTTTAAAGATAGAGTGTTTTATGATGACCTTGAATGCCAATCTATGGAATACTCGAAGATAGAAGAAAATGATTTTTATGATGATTCGAAATTAGAAAAAAAAGTATGGAATTTAAAATACAAAATAGAATCACTTTTTAAAAAAGACAAGAAATATGGAGGTTTACAAACAGGATTGATATCTGATTTTGGAGTTTCAAGTGAATGGATATGGCTTCCTATAGGATTTGTTATTAAGAAAAAAAATAGACGTGTACGAAAAGCTGTTATCAGTATATTGATTTTCCGTGACAGAAAGGTTCGGATATATTTGGATTTTGGGACAAATACCCAAAAAGCAAGAAAGGAATACTATAAATTATTGAAAACAGGTGCGCTAAAGGAGCAACTAAAAGAATTGATTTCAAACAATAATGAAAAAAATATGTTTTTTTGGAATGTAAAACATTATTCAATTTTTGAGAAAACAAATATTTCAATAAAAGATTGGTTGGCAGATAAAAACAGAACCAAGGTAAATGCTCTTATCAAAAATGAGATAGAAAAGAAAAATGAGAAAGAAAACTGGACTTACAAGAACAAAAGAGGGAATATATTGCTTTTCGGATTTGAGGATGTTATTGAAAAAGAAGGTGAAAATATAGATAACTTAGCGAGAAAATATGTAGATTATGTATATAAATTGGCGCCATTTCTTAAATTATTTGATTGGAAAAAGTGTGCTGATGAATAAAGCAGGAGATATAATTATGACTATCCGCCGAAAAAAATCAAAGCGCGCTGGATTCGTCGATGGAGAATCCTGCCTGCTTTATTATAGCCAAAAGTGTTTTTTTAGGTATGTTTTTTCCGAGGGCAGAGGATCGCCGTGTTCAATGCAGGACTCAATGAGTTTTCTCGCGACATCTTCGGCAATTTCCAGCGTTTCGGATATTGTTCTTCCCTGCGCGATAAGTCCCTGCAAAGCGGAACTTGTGGCAAGGTATCCGCCTTCCTCAAGATGTTCAATGGTAACCGGAATTAAATATTCTGACATGGTTGAGTCCACTCTAATAAGTCCTTCTTGGTGTCATTTCGAGGAGCGTAGCGACGAGAAATCTTTGTATTATAAGCATTTTAGATTTCTCCCTTCGGTCG
>PHAM01000045.1 GCA_002841685.1 Elusimicrobia bacterium HGW-Elusimicrobia-2
AGGCGACGGGAATAAACGCCCCCGGCAACTGGTCGTCAATCTCCAACGCCTCAACCGCCTGTGTCGTCAAAGTTCTCGGCGTTTCCGTTTCAACCGACACCTATAATTTCGGCGAGGTGGACTTGAGCGCTTCCTCTGTCACTGCTTCAGGGATCACCGTAAAGAACACGGGGAATGTTTATCAGGATTATTCCATGAGAGTTTCTTCCGTCACCCTTTTTGACGGCTCTCCTTCCGTGTGGAAAGCCACGGACACGGCTGTCGGTTATAACCTCTTCATACTTTACGGGATATTCCACGGGGAAAAGCCGGAGTCAAATTATTTTGTGAATCAGGACACGGTGACGGCTGTGGATCAAACAAGCGACAGCGAGAGATACAGTTATGACGGCAGCCAGACGGGAGCAAGCGTTCCGAAGCAGGAGGAAAGAACTCTCTGGCTGAAACTTGATATGCCCACAGCCGTGCTCACATCCAAGCAGGAAAAAATTAAGGTGACCGTCACTGCGGGGAAAAGCCCATGAAAATAAATACGCCAAAGGGTTTTCTACAAGGGCTCCGCCCCGGCGGATGCAACATTCCTATCGGGGTAAATTTATTTGACCGGTTGGTGTTTCTCTTTTCTGTCCTGAATGGAAATAACCACGCCAAGGAATATGGCAACAACTGCCAGCGTGGCGAAAAAAATATAAAGCTGAGTTTCCTGCATTTTTACGCTCCTTTATCTGCTAAAATTCCTATACCGAATAAAATCAAAAAAACAGCAATACCGATTAAAAATAATTTCATCTCAAAGCCGGTTCTTGACGCGAGAGGGCCTAAAATAAGTATAGCCGCAACCAGCTTGCAAATATCGAGAAATGTTTTAGAAACATTTTCTCTCTGTTTCTTTGTTAATCTCATGCTGAATTTTCGCACAAACGGGCGGTTTTGTCAAGGAATAGTAAAATGAAAAATAAAAGATTATCCCCAAAAATCTCCACTGCCTCATTCGGTAAAGCGGGAGTCGGCGATTTATTTCGCCGGATGTTTCCGCTGATAATGAACGATAACTCCAAGCGCGATGGTAAGAATTATCATGATAATAAAAAAGAGTCCAAGTTGATCCATTATTATTCCTCCTTTTCTACGAGCAAACCTATGAATACAAAAGAAACAACTGAAAGGATTCCGGAGGCAAATGTCAGCGGTTTGAATTTTTCGGGGGTTATTATCTGTCCGAGAACAACAAGTGTAAAAGTTACTCTTGCAAAGTCATACAGAACTCTTGCCAGGCTATTACATCTTTTTTCTGTTAATTCCATATCAAATTTTTGCACAAATTGGAGTAGGTGTCAAGGTTTATTAAAAGTAGAAAGGGCTTTAGCCCTGTTATGTAGAATCAGCCCTAAAGGGCTTTCTACCTGCTATGTAGAACCAGCCCTAAAGGGCTTTCTACATCGTTATCAGATAGCAGTTCTGAAGCTGAAAGTCCGCCATGGCGGGGGCTTTCTACGCGCCGCTTTCTGTTTACTGTTTGTTTCTTTCGCTTTCGCGGTGAATATAATAACGCCTTTTGTCGGCGTTTCAGCGTCGGGCGTTGTTCCCGGCGAGGCATATTCGCTCAAAGCTCACGGCTTGAGGACGCTCAAAATTTACAACAAAGGCGCGGATAAAATTACGGTGAAATTTAAAGCTGTTGCGGATGCGCCCAAAGACGGTTTTGAGGAGCTGCCGGATGTGAAGTGGATAAGTTTTGAAAAAGAAAGTCTTGATATAGCGCCGGGCGGTTTTGCCGAAACCGATGTAATTATTTCGGCGCCGCAGGATAAAAAATTTTACGGCAGAAGTTTTTCGGCTGTCATATTAAGCGCGGGCGCGGGCGCGGGCGGCAACATTTCCGCGGGTTTGAGGAGCAAACTCTATTTTACGACGGTGAAAAAGAAAAATCTATGGCAAAAAATAAAAGGAATTTTTCGCGTCGGCAAGAGGGTGGAAAAATGAGAAATAAAAAAATACCTATTCGCAAAAGCGGAGGGATTTTTCCGAAATTGAACGCACTGCGCTCAGAATTGACCTTGACGCAAAAATCCGGCGGCTTATTTAGCCGAATGATGCTGTTCTTTTCTGTTTTGACGAAGAACAATAAAACCGCTTATAAAAACGAAAGCAATGATAACTATGCTAATTATATAAAAGCCGTCCATTTTTATTTCCCCCCTATTAAAACACCCCACACAAAGCAAGACAGTGTTACAAAGAGGCCGGTAAGTAATTTGTATATAGAAAAACCTGTGGGAGAGACCCACTGCCCGAGTACAACAATCGCGAGGAATATTTTTCCTACATCCAAAATTAGCTTGCTTAAACTTTCTTTTTGCGTATTTGTTAATTCCATATCAAATCTTTGCATAAATAAAAGGCTGTGCCAACTTGTCCCGGTTCGCTCTCAAAAATCCTTCGGTTTATTTAGCCGAATGCTCTTTTTCTTTCCTGTCATGGATGGAGAATTAATGGGAGCGTTTAAGGTGGGATTTCCGCTGGATTTTATCAACAATAATAAATACCATAACCACAATAATTGCACCAAAGGTCATGAGAACTCCAAGTGGAATTTGAGCCATTTTTACAACACCTCCTTTTTACTTAAAAATATTGCAAGGATAAGACAAAACAAAAATACGCAAAAAATAACAATTCGAGAAAATGGTTGGAATTTTAGAAAAAAATCACTTGCAAAACCGGCTATAAGAATAATTTTGGAAAAGTCAAAAAGCGTTTTTGCCAAATTTCCTTTTTGTCTTTCATCTAACATGTTTGAATTTATCAAAAAATGGAAGAAATTGTCAAGCCATTTGGCAAAGGAGGTAATGCCTATGAAACAGATTTGGAACGTTGAACGCAGTAGATGCAGAAAGCCCTTTATGGCTGCTGCATACTGTGTAAGTAGTTGCCGGATTTATCCGGCTTAAAAGGAGGTCCGATTATGGACTGTTTAAAAAAGGCCCCGCCGCGGCGGGCAGGTGTTGTTGGAATGTTGAAAAGTGTTTCGTCATTGACGAAAGGAGAAAACAAAATGAGTAAGAAACTTATTGGTTTAGTTGTTGTTATGATGCTGGCTGCGGGTACCGCGATGGCTGTGGACGAGTCCGTGGTGACTGTTACGGTAACGCCTACAGGCTTAAGTGTGAGTTTGACACCGCCCACTACGACCTACGCATTCGGGGACGTTGCTGTTCAAACATCTTCAGGCGCTCTTACACCGATAACATTAACCAACAACGGGTCGGTTGGCGTAACCCTGAAGAAGAATATTGGCGTAGAGCCTGCCGCCTGGACTGCTGGGGCTACCGCAGCTCCCAACGTGTATGTTCTGTATGTGGCCACTTCTACCACGCAACCGAGTTATGTCGATTTGGCCGCAAATTGTAAATATGCTGCATCGCTTGCGTCAAATAACCTGACAGATGCTGCGGGCTTTGGCGGCGGAGTTGTCGACTATGACGACAAAGTTGTACTGTGGTTTGCTATAGATATGCCGACGACTTCAGGTTCTTCGTCTGCCCAAACCATAGTAACTCACATTGACGCTACACAGAACTAAGGAAAAGCGAAGCATATGATTTAATGCCTGAATTTATGAATGCGTGTAGTTAATAGGATGGCTATACAGAGCGGCATAATTGCGTAGAAATACTTTAAAATAGTATTTAGAGCTATTTAGTCGCTTTTGAGTGTTGGCTGCAGCCCTGCCTGTTATAGGCAGGGGGGCTGGTAATTGACAAACGCAGAGTTGTAGGTAGGCAGGGCTAAAGCCCTTTCTACGGAAGTTCAGGCATAAGGTGCATGCTATGAACTGCACTGAATCTCTTCATAAGGAGAAATATATGTAATTACCCGTCTGTAAATTTAAGATACATAGCTGTTAGAGGGAAGTAGAAAACCCTTTAGGGTTGCTATCTAAGTGGATAGTTTTAGGGTTGCTGATAAAGCAGGGCTAAAGCCCTTTCTACCAGAGGTGTTGAAGATTAGCAGCTATAGTAGTTGGTAAGCAGAGCAAGCTGCATGTGCTATTGCATAGCAGTAAGTGTAGAAAACCCTTTAGGGTTGCTGATGAGGCAGGGCTAAAGCCCTTTCTACCGGAGGTTTGTAAAGGAGCAGATTATGAGTGATATGAAGCTGAAAGCCCGTCGTGGCGGGCTGATAAACGGGGATCGCAAACCGCTTATTGCAGAAAAATTCCCAAGGAGAAAATGAAATGGTCATGAAAAAGTGTTGGAAAATCTTAGTTGCGCTTTTACTGGCAAGCCAGAGTTTTGCCGCAATGCACGGACTTGCGACAAAGTTTGGGGAGGTGATTCTTTCAGGAATGTATCCAGGGATGGTTTACAGCATGAAGAAGGAGAGAAAGCTACCGTATACCGTCATAAATAACGCATCTGAACGCGCGGAAGTAGAGGTCACAATTGCCAAGCCGACTTCGTCCCAGTTGAAAGAGAATTATGAAGAGATTCCCGACATAACCTGGGTTAAGGTTTTTCCGGCGCATTTCACACTTGAGCAGGGAGAAGAAATGGACTGCGATTTAATCATTTCAATTCCGGAAGAAGAACAATTTACGAACAGACATTTTCAGGCTATGGTGAAAACTCAGTTAGCGGCAAAACCGTATTCTCCAGGTGTGTCGCTCGCATTTTCTTATTCAAGCCGGATAAGGTTTTCAACAGGGCCGCGGCCGGAAAGCATTATTCAGGAATACCGCGAGAAAATTATGGAAGCGTTACAGATCAAGATAGAGCCCCTGAGTTTTTTCATTGATGAGAAAATCGTTCCCGGTAAAAAGACCCGTCTTGATGGTAGGAAAAACAACACCGTGCAAGTGATAAACAGAAGCAGGGAAAACTTCAGTTTTAAGTTTTCGGTGCCGTCGAGAATAAAGGACTACGGTATTGTCACTGAGTATGAGCCGGTACCGGCCGAGGTGAAGGTGACAATAAAAAAGAAAAAGATGAAGGTGAAGCCGCGAAGCATCAGCGATATTGTGATGGAAATTGCAATTCCGGATAAAGAGGAATTCTACGGAAAGAATTATGCCTTTGTTGTTGTTGGAAAGTTGATGGGTTTTGATATTCCGATAGAACTTTTTTCAAGAGTGTATTTCAGGACGGAGGAAAAAAAGTGATGAGGAAAGAAAGGTAAAAAATGGTTAAATACCTGCAGCAAAAACTGGTAGGCGCAATATTTATATTGCGTTGTGGTTGTATGCGCAGACTAAAGTCTGCGGCTACATCTGCGGCTACCATTGTTATGCTTTCTGCAGGTATTTCTGCGCCTTTATTTGCGATAACTGCTGCAACTATTAACGTTTCTGTCAGGTCTTCCCATAACGTAGCACCGGAGAGGATTACTGACCTTACGGCCACCACTGGTGGCGTTCAGGGCAGAATAGAGCTTTCATGGACAGCTCCTCAGACATACTTAGACATAAAAGTCGGGGATTACTACATCAGGTGGAGCTCGTCTTCCGTCAATGACGCGCCTTTTACGGGCGACACAACCGCGTGGTGGAACGCTTCGGGAGGACAGGACCTCTACGGCTGGATGAATGATCCCGGAGAGAATCTGAATTTCACTGTCAACGGTCTCATCCCGGGTACCACTTATTACTTCGCTATTACGGCCGAGGACGAGTTCGGCAATATCAGCAGTTTTGACATAAAGACCCAGGCGCTGGCACAGGCGAACGCAACGGCGGGGCTTGATTCAACAGTACCGGGTTCAATTCTCAATCTGACGGCTTTTACGGGAGATAATGAGGGAGAAGTGAAACTTTTCTGGACGGCTCCGGGCGATGACGGGACTTCGGGGCAGCTTACGGCGAATTTGCCGCCGAACTTTACACCTTATGTTTATAAAATGAAAGTGAGCGATTTCTCGCTTGCGCCTTACGGCGGTTCGGCGGATGCATGGTGGACAATGGCTCCGACGGTTAAACCTGTGCTGATATCCACGGCTCAAATTCCGGGGACGGAACAAACGGTTGTTATAACGGGTCTCACGCCGGGAGCGAAATTGTGGTTCGGTATCAAGGCCTATGATGACGGCGGCAACTGGTCATTTACGCTCAATGTGTCCTCGGCGACGGTGTCTCCTGATGTGATGGGGCCCTCGCCTGTGACGGATATGGTCGTTGCAGACAGCAGCACAGCCAACGCCCTGACTCTAAGATGGACGGCGCCGGGCGACGACGGAACGGCTGGCGATATTGTAAACGGAAGATTCAGGATACAGTATTCAACCTATGCCATAGCGTGGAGTTCGGCTTCGGCGCAGGTTGTTGTTTCAAGCTCAATGGCGAGTGGCGAAATACAGACTTATGAGGCCGGCTCTCTGTTAAGCGACAGCACATATTACTTCGTGCTCTGGACGGCGGATGACGGCCTCAACTGGTCGGCTCTGTCCAATACGGCTATGGGCTGGACGCTGGACAATATCGCTCCGGCGGCGCCAACGGGCGTGACAGCCATAGCGGGAGACGCTTTTATTTCGCTCTCGTGGAACACTAATACGGAAGATGATTTCAGCGCTTATCAGATTTACAGGTCCACGGACAACAGCGTTTATACGAATATATTGAGCACGGACTCGCTGTCCTTCACGGACACTGGCCTTACGAATTTTACGACATATTATTATTACCTGACGGCGAAAGACGGCTCTGACAACGAATCAGTTGCTTCGGATATGGTTTATGCTACGCCTAAGACAGTTATTACCGACTTTATAATTCCGGATGTGCCGGGCGGCGTTTATGGCGAATTCAGCGCGGACGCAAGTTCATTTACGCTGAGATGGTCGATGGTGACAATAAACAGCGACGGCAGCGCCTGCGTAGATTTTGCCGGTTACAGAATATACAGAGCCACGGGCGTGTGGGGGCCGTTTAATCTGATAAACCAGTCAACCATAGCGGCGAACACGGAATACACCTGCTTGCGTTCAACGCAGACGTATTTCTACGCCGTGACGGCATACGACAGCGCTTCGCCCGTCAACGAAAGCGGAATGTCAATGTGCGCGGACACAACGGATGAGTTAAATCTCTGGATTGCCGCCGACGGGGCCGCGGTGCGGATACCCGCGGAAATCGCGGCGGTTCTCAGGAACGGTTATGACGAAGACATAGTTATTTCAACGGATTCCAGAAAATCCGCCGACGAGAATTATCCTTCCGGCAGGGTGCTGAGAAGCTATAATTTTGAGACGCGCAAAAATAATTTTGCAAAAGACAAGGTGAATTTTGTCTTTGATAAATCGCTCGCTGAAATTAAGATTTATTACTATTACGACATTGTCACCGACAGCGACGGCGATCGCGTGATAAGCGCGCTTAAAGTCAAAGAGAGCGAGACGCGGAATTCTCTCGCTCTTGTGTGGTTCAACGGCGTTGAGTGGGTGAAAATCGGCGGCGAAGTGAACACCGCCGAAAACTGCGTTAGAATTCTGACGGATAAATTGGGCAGTTATCAATTGAGGGTGGCGCCGCGCGCTACGGCCTTCAGCGTCATAGACGGCCCGATCCCGAAGATATTCACGCCTAACGGCGACAATCTCAATGATGAGTGCTCATTCTATTATGATAATCCTAATAGTTTCGCGCCTTCCGGCGAGGTCTTTGACATAAGGGGCAGAAAGGTCTCGGATATGAAATTCGGCGGCACGAGTTCTTCCGTTTCGGGTTCGCTGGTGTGGGACGGGAAAAATTCCGGCGGCCAATATGTTTCACCGGGCGTTTATATATGGCAGATAAAAGCGGAAGGCAAAGTTTATAACGGAACAGTGGTGGTGGCAAGATGATGAAAAAAATAATTAAACAAATCATCGCTCTGACAGCGCTTCTGCTGTTTATGCCCGCTGCCCCCGTGCGGGTATTCGCTTCTTTTGAAGACCTGGGAGCGGGAGCAAGGGCCGCCGGTATGGCCAACGCTTTCACGGCGATAGCCGACGACGCTTATGCCGTTTATTATAATCCCGCGGGCCTTGCAGGGCTCAGAAATCCGGAGGTCGCCAGCTCCATGGGTAAGATGTTCATGAATCTTTCGGATAATTCGGATATAGGCGACACGAATCTTATGATGGCCTATCCTTTGAAATTCGCGGTGCTGGGCATCGGAGTGAAGAATTTCGCGCTGGACGGCTATTACGGCGAAAACCAGTACGCTTTCGCGGCCGCCAGGCGCTTCAGATATTTTGATATGGGTGTTTCGCTCAAACAGATGACGGTGGAATACGGCTCCACAAAATACACGGCTAATGCCATAGATAATAACACAGGCCTTGCCGGGGGCGCGGGCGATCCCGTGTTTGATTCGGGCCTTTCCAAGAGCGGCTTCGGAGCGGATGCGGGCATACTGAAAAATTCGGGAGATATGCGTTTCGGTATCTCGCTCCAGAACATTGTCGCTCCGGATATGGGCATTAAAGAAACATATAAGCTGCCGCTGCGGATAAAAACAGGTATGGCTCTGATAAAGCCCGGCTATAAACTGTCGGGAGAATATAATAAAGAAGATGCCGGCGGGGGTTTCAGGCTGGGCGCTGAAGTGAATGTTCTGACTTTCTTCAGATTGCGCGGAGGTTTTGAATACGGCCCGGACATCGCCAATATTTCGGCAGGGGCATCTTACAGGATGAATCTGTTCTCCTTTGATTACGCTTTCACGCTTCCTCTGAGCGGTGTGGAGGGAACTCTGGGGAATCACTGGATAGGGCTTTCTGTCCGTTTCGGCGAGCTCCCCGAGCAGGTCATGGCCTCGGAGAAAACGATCCGCGAGCCCGGCGCGGCGCGCGAAAAGAAAGATCCGATGACAGAGAAGATCAGAAAACTAACGCTGAAAAATATGAAACGGCTTTATTTGTTAGCGCTCGCCGCCGAGAAGAGAGGAGAATATGAGAATGCGAGGCGGTATCACCAGCAGGTCATCTTTTATAATGTGCCGACTGTCGTCTCCGGCGACCCTGAGATAATGGAGCTTATCTCCAAATCCAGAGAGGCGCAGGATAAGCACGGGGACAGGGTGAGTTCCGCTCCCACCGATATAGAGCTTATGAAAAAACATTTCTCCGCGGCGACGGAATATTACAAAAACAAAGAGTATGAAAAAGCTGTGAAAGAATGGAAAAAAGTTCTTGAAATAGACCCTGCGCACAAATTATCGCTGGCGAAGATAGCGCTTGCCGAAGAGGAACTCGCCAAAGAGAAGGAACAGGATAAGCTGAAGAGAAAGAAAGAGCATTTTTCAAAAGCCACGGTATATTATATAAAAGGCGAATATGCGCAGGCCATAAAGGAATGGCAGAAGGTGCTGGAGCTGGATCCGTCGCACGAGCTTTCGCGCCGGAAGATCATGCAGGCGCAGGAAAAATTAAAATAAAATGGAGGGTAGATGAAAAAGTATATGAGAATAGGCGAGGTGGCGGCGTTCTGCGGCGTGAGAAAATCAACGATACGCCATTATACGGACATGGGGATTCTTCCCTGCGAGGGGGCTACTCCCGCCGGGCACAGGCTCTATGACGCGAGAAAAACGATGGTGCGGGTGCAGCTGATAAAGAGCGCGAGCTCCCGGCGGACCTCGCTTGCGGATGTGAAAGCGAAACTCAAATGAATAAGGTAGAAAAATGGGAAAAATGGGACGTCCTTAATATTATGAATGGGGGGCAAAAATTATGAAAAAATGTAGGACGTCCCCTTTTTATTTTGTTATGGCGGCGCTGATTACGGCGGCCGCGTTCCGGTCGCCGCTCTGCGGCGCCGCCGGAGGTTTTTCTTATCAGGCGGCTCCGAAGATAATCACGCCAAACGGCGACAAGTTGAACGATGTTTTCTTTGTGTTTTACAAGAATCTGGACAGCCAGAGTTCTCTTTCCGGAAAGATATTCAACCTGATGGGAATGAAGGTCGCCGATATGGCGAACACCGGCGGCGCGGGCGTGATCCTGACGGCGCCATCCGGCGGCTGGCACCCGCAGTCCGCGGATTCATGGGAAGGTTATTTTAAGTGGTCCCCATCAAGAGGCATTTCTCCTGGGATATATATATGGCAGATAGAGGCGGAAGGGCAGGTTTACACGGGCACGGTAGTTGTGGCGCAATGATTAAAAAGGGAACATCCCGCAGAATATTGACTGACAAATCTGTCAGCCGTGAATCGGGCAAGCGCATAATAGCGGGTTTCCAGCCATTTCTGTCTTTGTTTCTGTTACTGTCACACTGTCTTGCACCGTCCCCTATAAGGGCGGATTTTGAACAGCTCGGATGGTCGGCGGCATCCGCCGGTATGTCAAACGCGGCGATGTTTTCTAAAAAAATACCGTCGCTGTTTTATATCAACCCCGCCGCTTCGTCGTATTTGGAAGATCCTGTTGTCGGTATGGAGTATGAAAATATGTATCCCGGCCTTTCCGACGCAAGCGGACTCAGCAGGAATATTTTCACATACACTCACAAACTGGAGGCCGCCGGGTGCGCCGCCGGATTTGAGAAATTTTCGCTGGATAATCTTTATTTGGAGAGCACTTATATAGTAAATTATTCAAAAAATTTCAGGGAAAGATGGTTTGCCGGAGGAAATTTAAGGGTTCTGCAGAAACACTACGGGTCAGACCGCTATACCCTGAACGCCATCAATGACAACGGCTCCGCTTCACTCCAGCCGGATCCTCTTTTCGCGTTGAACGGAACCGGCATGACCGCGTTTACCTTGGACGCGGGTTTCACGCGGATTTTTTCCGGGGGCTGGTCGTTTTCAACAGCCGCGTCTTTTCTTACAAGCCCCGACACGTCTCTGGGCGGCACCTATAAGAGAAAACCTGACCTGTCGGCCGGGGCGGTTTACGAAACGGAATCCATAACGGTGGGTGAGACCTTGCGTTTTTCCGGAGGAGATTACTGGTTTGACACGGGTTTTGAGAAAAGAATGAAAACGCTGAAATTAAGAGGCGGACTGACCGCCGGAAGCGGCCAGTTACGCCTTTTTTCAGTGGGAGCGGGCTATCTGCATCTGCAGAAGGTTTCTTTTGATTACGCTTTTATCTATCCCCTCGCGGGCATCAAGGATTCTCTCGGCCGTCACAGGATGTCGGTGTCTTTTGTTTTCGGCGGCGGAAAATCGGACGAAGACCCCGATCGCGCGAAAATGGCCGAAAAAACAGACCTTGAAAAGATCCTGGAACAGGCGCGTCTGGCTTTCGCGGAAGAAAGGTGGAAAGACGCTGTAGAGCTCTCCCATAGAGCGCTTCTCATCGAGCCCGACAATGCGGCCGCGCTCGAGATTTATAATGGAGCTTCGGATAAGCTCAGGGTTTTGTTTGAACCGCACGCCGCAGCGGCCGCGCGCCTTCTGAACGAGGGGCGTTTCGCCGAGGCCGAATCAAAGTATAATGAGGCGCTGGCCCTCAATCCCTGGGAGGAGTCTCTGAGGGAATTGAGCGAAAAAATCAAGAAAATAACAGCCGTCACGCCCCAGGCTCTGGGCGAGGGCAGGATCCCGCATCTGATGAGAGCCGCGGTGCGAGCCTATATGAACAAGGATCAGTCACTGTCGGTTAACGCGGCTGTTTATCTTGCGCAGCTGGACAAGTCTATCGTCGCTGAAAGCTTGCGGGACATAATAAAGGACGAATCCCCCGAAAAATACAGGGAACTGAGATTGATAAAGGGCATGAATCTTGTGGAGCAGAAATTATATTCGTCGCTCAAAAATATCTATAACGCGCGCTATGACCTGGCTATCATAGAATGCAACGAGGTGCTGGACCTGGAACCGCGCAATGTGCTGGCTCTGACGAGGCTGGGTTCGGCTTATTACGCTCTCGGGAAAAAAGAAAAAGGGATAGAGGTGTGGAGAGATGCCCTGAAATATGATCCCGGCAATCGGGACATACTGGAATTCATGAAGATCCCGCCGGAGACTTCCATAAAAGAAGTTTATGAGACCAAGCAGAGCGAAGAGTCCGGCGCACTCTTAAAGATCAAAAAACTTTATCTTCAGGGCGCGGCCGCGGCGAAAAGAGGTGAGGCCGAGAAAGCCAAAGTGCTGTTTAAGGAAGCGTCGGAAGTTGCGGGCGGCGGGGATGAAGGGGAAGAATACAGGCGCAAATCAGAAGATGGCCTTAAGGAAGCCCGCCGTAGTATCGAGCAGGCGAACGAAAACACGCGAAGGCTTATGAAAGCCCATTATTCGGCGGGCATGTCTTATTATAAGAACGGCAGGTATTCCGAGGCCGTTTCCGAATTCAGGAAGCTCCTCTCTATCAAGCCCGGACATCAGCAAGCGCTTAAAATGATTGACTTATGCAGGCAAAAAATGGGAAAATAGCAAATGTGCGCGCTTACAGGAAAAAATAAAAAGGAGAAAAAGGAAAAAGGGGATGTCCTTAATTAAATTGAGTATGAAAAAAAGTAGGATGTTCCCCTTTTCTATATCCAATAAGTATCGAAAGTCAACCCCTGGCACCATTTTGTTTTTTTTGATTTTCGCGTCTTCATTGTTTGCCGATACCGCTACTATTGAAAATCAGGTTTCGCAGGTTCTGACAAAGGTTTTTAATCTGAGTAATTTTTCCGTTTCCGTCAGAGAGGTCCGCTATACGGAAGTGGTGGATATAGGAAAAGATAAAAGGAATCTTCTGCCCGGCGTGCCGGTTGAAGAAAAACTACAGGACATTTCCGATAAAAAACTGCTCGAGCGCCAGCGTCTCCTGATAACTCTCATCCTTGAGGAAGGTATTGCCGCCGAACTTGAAAAAAGGATAGAGGGTGTGGTGAGAGTCTCTCTGAGCCTGAACGATGAGGATTCGCTGAAAATAATAAAAGAGAGTTTTGCCGCTCAAAAACGCGGTGCCGCTACCGCCGACGGTTCCCCGGCCGCCGCTATGAGCGCGGGCGCGGCGATTATCTCATACGTGTCTCAGCCCCAGAACATGGTTCTTCTGACGGTAATATTGATCATATCCGTTTTCCTGTTCGGGCCGCTCAGATATTTTATGAAATATATGGCGCAATATTTCGCCAACGCCCGGCCCGGCGAGGCAACCGGGGTGAACATGGATGAAACTTCCTCCGTGCGCCAGATGCCGGTTAATCTCCTGAGCGCCACCCCCGAATCAAAGAAGACTGAGGAAAGCGAACAGCGGCCTTTCGCTTTCATCAATGACAAAAATATAGCCAATCTGGCCTTTTTGCTCAAAGAAGAAACTTCTGAAAGGATCGCCGAGGCGCTCGGCTTTTTGAAAGAGTCACTTGTGGAAAAATTCCTGCAATATTTTCCCGAAGAGAAACAATCCGACATAATGAGCTTTCTGGTTTATAAAAAGGAGCTGGATAAAGAGGATATTATTGACATGGAAAACTCAATCCGTGAAAAAATAAATTATGTTTCAGGCGGCCGCGAACAGCTCTTGAGCATGCTTGAAAATTCGTCCCGCCAGGTGCAGGAGCAGTTTCTCCGTCATATCGCCGACGAAGATCCTATAATGGCCTCGGAAATACGAAACAGCGTGTTCCATTTTGAGGATCTCTCCCGCCAGGGCACCCATGTGATACAGACGGTGCTGAGGTTTGTGAACACGAGGAATCTCGCGCAGGCGCTCCAGTTTTCCGAACAGGAGGTGCAGGACAGGATTTTCGCGGTGCTGTCGGAGGGGGCAAGAGAGATCGTCGTCGAAGAGCTTGAACTCCTGCCGTCAAATTCCGCCGCCAGCGACAGGGAAAAGAAGAATATCGTCGCCGTTATCAGGCGGCTGAAAGAAGCGGGCACGATAGAACTTATATGACGGAGGTAATATGGATTTAATGACACTGGCGGGTCTGGCGCTGGGAGCCGGAGCTGTCTGGTATGTGCTTTCGACCGGCGGCATTCTGGGGATCCTGTTCAATGCTAACGCCGCGGTGCTGGTTTTCGGCGGCGTCATCGGGGCGACTCTCATCACTTATCCCTGGAGACTGATCAAAAAACTTCCCAGATGCGTTTCTTTTATTTTTTTCACGCCGCGTTTCTTGTCAAATGAAGATATAATAGAGGTGTTTGAGAGTATCGCGAAAAAGGCCAGAAAAGACGGGATAAGCCAGGGTCTCCTGGATGAAATACCTCCCGATAATTTTTTTCAGCGCGCGATAGGCCTGCTCATTGACGGCTTTGAGTCGGATTTCATAAAGGAAACGCTTTATAACGAGATATCATATTTTAAAAAACGGCATAATCAGATATCGGATATTTTCAAATCAATGGGGGCTTACGCGCCCATCTTCGGGCTTCTCGGCACGCTCATAGGTGTCGTTCAGGTGCTGCGGAATCTTTCCGATCCGGCGAGCATGGGCGTTTCCATGGCCATAGCCATCACGACGACATTTTACGGCATATTCTCCACGAATTTTTTGTTTCTTCCCACGGCCGGGAAATTATCCGTGCTCACAGATACGGAAGCTCTCACCAAGCAGCTCATAGTGGAAGGCACGATATCTCTTCAAAAAGGCGAAATACCGTCTGTCGTGAGAAAACGCTTACAGGCCTTTCTGGCGGATTCAGACAAGGCCTCAAAAAAATAAATGGAACAGATAAACGGCGCCGAAACCGAAACCTGGCGCGAACTGTCTCCTGATACGGTAATTGAGGCTGAGTCGGAAATGCCGGTTGAGGAATCTCCCGTCTGGCTGACGATCTATTCCGACCTGATGACAAACCTTATGCTTTTTTTCCTTATGCTTTACGGTATAACGCGCATGAGCGTTGACGCCAAAACCACAATACTGGATTCCATAGCTTCGCATTTTGAGGGCGCGGTGAAACGGGATGCGCTGCGTGAGTCTTTTGAGAAAACGGCCTCGGATATAAAAAACACCGCCGTCGAGGCTCTCGGCAATCCGGTGATCTCAAAAGTGATAATAGAGCCGTCGGGCTACAGGATAATACTTAAAGCGCCGGTTATGTTTGATTCCGCCGACGCGTCAATAAAAAAAGCGGCAATGAAGGATTTGAAAGAACTGGCGTCTTTTATAAAAACAATACCCAATGTCATTGAAATCGCGGGGCATACCGACGATATACCCGTTGAAGGCACGAAATGGCAATCAAACTGGGAGCTTTCTCTTTCCCGCGCGGAAAGCGTCAGGCGATTTCTGACGGGATGCGGTATCACAGCGAAAAGATTGTGCATTTCCGGATACGGTTCCACCCGGCCCATTTATCCCAATGACAGCTTTGAAAACAGGCTGCGCAACCGGCGCATAGAGATAATCGTTATGGAAACTGGCAGATGAAGATTAGCTTGAATTATTCATACTCTCATGTCATTCTGAGGAGCGTTAGCGACGAAGAATCTAAGATTTCTCGCTTCGCTCGAAATGACAGAATGTATGCCATTCA
>PHAM01000046.1 GCA_002841685.1 Elusimicrobia bacterium HGW-Elusimicrobia-2
GTTTCCCCCTTTTATCAAAAAGGGGGAAAATAAAGAGTTCACTTTTGATTCTTAAATCTAACAAAAACGGTTCACTTTTGATTTTTAAATGACAAATGAAAGGCGGATTATTGTCTGATGGCCGTATATTTGATAGAAAAAGGCTGTTGCGTATAAAAATCAGGAGGTGGTTTGTTTTTTGATTCTTTCAGACAGAATTCACGGGAAGGCCTCTGCTGTGTTGTTATTATCCTACTGGCGGGCTGTATTTCTCCGCCGGCAGGCCACAACTGGTATTATGTGAGGAGGGGTGACACGCTCTGGTCCATCGCGCGGCAGAATAAAACGGATTTTTTCTCCCTTGTAAATGCCAATGACATTCAAAATCCTTCGCGCATATATCCCGGCATGAAGTTGAAGGTGCCTGCGGAGGGGAGCGCTGTTTCCGCCAAGAGTCCCGCCGCGGCAAAAAAGCGGCAAAGGGCGTCAAACCCCGCTAAGAGCGCGGATGTTTCCTTTTCCTGGCCGGTCAAAGGCAAGGTTGTGGAGAATTTCGGCAAAGTCGATCTTGTCCGCTCGCTGGGGATTGTGATAAAAGCTGATTCGCCGGCTGTTAAAGCATCAGCATCGGGAAAAGTCTCTTTTTGCGGCGAAGCGGGGAATTTCGGACACACCCTTATAATAAAGCACGCGGGCGGTTATCACAGTGTTTACGCTTATCTTGACAGCGTGTCTGTAAAGACCGGCGATACTGTCGCCTCCGGCGCCCCGGTGGGCATTTGTGGCAGCAGTAAAAAATACGGCGGGAGAGTGCTTTATTTTGAGATACGTTTCGGCACGGAAGCTTATGACCCGATGATGTATCTGAACTGAATTATGGAAAAGATTGATTCCGTTAAACTCTACCTCAAGGAAATAGGGGACATCCCCCTGCTTGGGGAAGACGAACTCACGAAGCTGATAATACTTTCCCGAACGGGGAATGTCTGGGCGAAACAAAAACTCATAGAGTCAAATCTGAGGCTGGTGGTGTCCATAGCGAAAAAATATCTTCACAGTCAGAAGGTGCTCAGCCTCCTGGATCTTATAGGCGAGGGCACGCTCGGCCTTATGAGGGCGATAGAGAAATACAAGCCCGAATACGGCTACAGATTTTCAACATACGCTTACTGGTGGGTGAAGCAATCCATACAAAAGGCCCTGATGAATCAGATGAAAATGATCTATATCCCCACCTACACCGACACGCACATAAAACAGGCGCTGAAATTTGTGAGCAAGCTCAAGGCGAAACTGCACAGAAATCCGAGCGCTAAGGAACTTGCGAAAGAGATGAGAACACCCGAGGATAAAGTGGAGAAAATACTGGGCAATATTCAGGCCTGGGAGAACATCATATCTCTTGATATGCCAATCGACGAGAGCGAGGAGATATTCCTTAAAGACATAATCGTGTCGGAAGAAGGCCGGCCCGAGGATATAGCTTCCTGCAACGAAAGAAAAACTTTTCTCGTCAAAGCCCTCAAACGGCTTCTGCCTAGGGAGCAGGACATCCTGCGCTGCCGCAGCGGAATGCACGGCGAAAAGCCGGCCTCTTTGTCAATTCTGGCGAAAAAATATAGAATTACGAGGGAACGCGTGCGTCAGATCGAACGCCGCGCTCTGGAAAAAATGAAAAGTTATCTTCTTGAAGAGGGTGTGGAATTCTGATTTGTGAAAGGGGGATGTTAAATGATGGATCTTAAAAAGTTTATCAGGGGAGTGAAGGATTTTCCCATCAAGGGGATATACTTCTATGATATCACAACGCTTCTGAAAAACCCGAAGGCTTTTTGCGCGGCGGTTGACGCCATGGCCGCGCATTACCGCGGCCGGAAAATAGACTATATCGCCTGTATAGAATCGCGCGGTTTTATCTTCGGCGCGGCGCTGGCCTATAAACTGAAAACCGGGATGGTCGTGATACGTAAAAAAGGCAAACTGCCGGCGAAAAAACTCTCAGTGCGTTACAAACTTGAATACGGGTTTGACAGCATAGAAGTGCATGAGGATGCCGTGGTCAAAAACAAAAGATACATCATCCTTGACGACCTTCTCGCCACCGGCGGCACGTCGCTTGCGGCATATAAGCTCCTTAAAAAGAAAAACGCCATAGTCGATTCTTTCGCGTTTCTCATTGAGCTGACCGGCTTGAACGGCAGGAAAAAACTTCCCCCCGGCCCGGAGCTTTTCACAATGCTCCAATACTGAATGGCCCTTATAGGTTTAATAGCGGGCGAAGGGAGTTTTCCGATCCTTGTCGCGGGTCAGCTCAGGAAGCAGGGTTATGACCTGAAAATAGCGGCTATACAAAATCACGCGGACGGCAAAATAGAGGAATACGCTTCCTCTTTCATATGGGCGCACATAGGGGAGCTTAAGAAAACCATAGATTTTTTCAAAAGCGCCGGCGTTAAGGAACTTATTCTTGCCGGCCGTGTGCGGCACGCTTCGGTTTTTTCGATCAAACCCGACCTGAAGGCGGTGAAACTGATCGCTTCGCTTAAAGATAAAAGGGCCGCCACAATGCTCAAGGCTGTCTGTGATCTTTTTGAGAAAGAGGGAATCAAGATCCTTTCTTCCGTCGCTCCGCTTGAAAGCCTGCTTTTCAGAGAGAAAGTCTACACCCGCCGCAAACCCTCCAAAAAAGAGCTCGGAGATATGGCGCTCGCGCAATCCGCGGCGAAATGTATAAGCGGTCTTGATATAGGCCAGACAGCGGTTGTAAAAGAAGGGGTTGTCGTGGCGCTCGAGGCGATGGAAGGCACCGATGCGTGTATTTTGCGCTCAGGAGAACTGGCCGGGGCCGGAACGGTTGTCGTCAAGGCCGCCCGTCCCAAACAGGATACCCGTTTTGATGTGCCTGTGATAGGTCTGCGCACCGTCAAAAAGCTCGTGCGTTCGGGAGCATCCGTTCTTGCCGCCGAGGCGGGGTCGGCACTTTTTTTCGAACAGGAAGAAAGCGTAGCTCTGGCCGATGAACACCACATTTGTATTCTTGGAATAAAGTGAGAGTTTTGATTTCGGCGGGCGATTTTTCAGGCGATGTGTTCGCATCGCGTCTGGCAAAAACATTTATAGGGTCCGGCTGGGATGTCTCCTCTGTCGGCGGAGCGGCTCTGCGGGACGCCGGCGCGGATATAATAGAGGATGTTTCAGGAAGGAACGCCATAGGATTTATAGAGCCGGTCAGAAATATATTTTTTTTCCGGCGTCTCCTCGGCAGGATCAAAGAATTTTGCAAAAGGGATCGCCCCGACGCGGCGGTTATGGTTGATTTCTGGGGTTTTAATTCACAACTTCTGCCTCTTTTTTCCGCCGCGGGCACGCCGGTGTTTTATTATATCTGTCCCCAGATATGGGCGAGCCGCTTCGGGAGGATAAAAAAAATAAAAAAATATGTCAGTAAAGTTTTTCCTGTTTTTCCTTTTGAGGAAAAAATCTATCTTGAAAACGGGGTGAGCGCTCTTTTTCCGGGTCATCCCCTCGCTCAAATGCTGCCGGAGCCTTCGTATAACCCCGAATCACCCTATATAGGGCTGCTCCCCGGTTCCAGAAAAAGCGAATTGGACAGGCATCTGCCGGTTATGGTCAAGGTTGTAAATCTTCTCGGCAGTGAGGGCAACTTCCGTTTCAAATGTTTTAAGGCCCCGTCTCTTCCCAAAGCGCTTTATGCGTCTTTGCCGAATAACTGCGAGCTTCTTGAAGATAAAGATTATTCCCATCGCCAAAACCTGCGCCTGGCGATATCGTCATCCGGCACAGCGTCTTTTGAGAACGCGATGCTGGGCATACCGACTTTGATCATGTATAAGACATCGTTTGTCTCTTATTTCATCGCTAAACAGATCGTTAAGACAAGATTCATAGGTATGCCTAATATTCTGGCAGGAAAATCGGTGACGCCTGAGCTGATCCAGTCAGCCGCGGCTCCTTTCAGGATCTTACGCGAAGTCAGGGGTATGCTAAAAAAAGATAATTTGCTCGGAATTTCCGCCGAGCTCCTTCAATTGAGGCCTTTGCTCGATAAAAAAAACGCGGAAGAGAATATCGTGGGAGAAATAGAAAAGCTGCTGGCTGTCAGGGGCGGGGGGATTTCGTGAAAACAAAAGATATTATGAAAAGGCTGGCGGTGTATCTTAAGCCCTATCGTATCCGCTTTGTTGAAGCCCTCCTGTGCATGATCGTAGTGGCCGCCATTAAAAGCGGACGCGTTTATCTGCTCAAGCCCGGCCTCGATAAACTGATTGAGAGCAGGAACGCCAATCTTGTCATATTTTTTTCAGCGGCGCTGATCGTCCTCACCGTAATCCACGCCGTTTTCTCGTACATACAGAATTATCTTCTCGCCTATATCGGGCAGAGGGTTATAATAGATGTGCGCAATGAAACCTACGCTCACATGCAGAACCTTTCGCTGGATTACTACATTAAGAGGACGACGGGGGCTCTACTTTCACGGCTCACCAATGACATGATGTATGTGCAGAACGCCATAACCTCCGTGCCTGTCAAGCTGATCAGGGACGGGCTCAGTTGCGCGGGCCTGCTTGTCGTTCTTTTCGCGCTCAACTGGCAGTGGACGCTCGCGTCTTTGATCTTCTTCCCGCTGATCATGTTCCCAATCAAATTTTTTGCTCGGAAAATGAGAAAGACCTCCCGTCAGACGCAGGAAAAGATGGCCCAGATATACGCTCTCCTGGCCGAGAGGATAAGCGGCATAAAGGTGACGAAAGCCTTTGCCCGCGAAAAAAGTGAAATTGAAAAAATGGAGGAGAGCAACAGGGATTACTTTAATGTCATCATGCGCCTCCTGCGGGCAGAGACGATGCAGAGGCCGGTGCTGGAGATAATCACTTACACGATATCTCTCGTTATAGGCGCTTATGTTATCAACGCCATCTTCAGGGAAACGGTCAGCGTCGGAACAGCTGTTGCTTATCTGGCGGCTCTCATCAATTTTTACGCGCCCATTAAAAGCCTTGCCGACCTGAACAAGATACTCCAGTCCTCGTTGTCGGCCTCGGAAAGGATCTTCCGCGTTCTTGACGCCGAGATAACAGTAAAGGAAAAACCCGCAGCGAAGGATTTCCCGGACCTGAAAAACAGCATCAGCTTTGAGAATGTCTCTTTTTCATATTTCGCGGATGGCGCCGGTGACAGGGCTTTGAAAAACATAAATCTGCAGATAAAAAAAGGCTCTATTTGCGCGCTCGTCGGTTCGTCCGGCGGAGGAAAAACAACAATAGCCAATCTCATCCCCCGTTTTTTCGATCCGACGGAGGGGAGAATAATGATAGACGGCGCGGATATCAGGGATTTTAAACTTGCCCAGCTCCGGCGCAGCATAGGAATCGTCTCACAGGACATTATGCTGTTCAGGGACAGCGTCAGGAATAACATATCTTACGGCGTCGATAACGCGAGTGAAGAGGATGTGATCCGCACCTCGAAGCTGGCCAACGCCTATGATTTTATTAAGGAGATGCCGCTGGGTTTTGATACTATCATAGGAGAAAGAGGGGCGACGCTTTCCGGCGGCCAGGCTCAGCGCATATGTATAGCCAGGGCGGTTATTATGGATCCGCCCATCCTTATACTCGACGAAGCGACTTCGGCGCTGGACACGGAATCTGAAATGCAGATCCAGAAAGCTCTTGACGCCATTGTGACCACCAGGACCACGGTTGTCATAGCACACAGGCTTTCTACCGTGCGCCGGGCGGATAATATAGCGGTGATCTCCTCCGGAGAGGTGGTGGAGAGCGGCCGGCACGATGAACTCCTGAAAAAGAACGGTTATTACAGCCGGCTTTATAACATCCAGTTTAAGATCCAGTGATAAACATTTCGATTCTGCCCGGAAAAATCATTCAGTGCAAAACAGGGGATCTGGCTCAAGCCCTGAACGACGAGGGGAAAAGATGCTTTATAATAGGGCCGAAAGATGTTCATGAAATTCACGGGTCCCTGATAAACGGGGCGCTCGGCAAAAGAGCGAAAATATATGCGGGTTTCAGCGGCGAGTGCTGTGAAACTGAGATTGCCCGGCTCGCTGCCGGGGTAAAGACCCACAAAAGTGATTTTATTTTTGCTTTCGGCGGCGGCAAGGCGATGGACGCTTCCAAAAGTGCGGCCGCAAAAACCGGCTGCAGGCTCATCGCTGTTCCGACCTCCGGTTCGACCTGCGCGGCTTTCACGCCGCACAGCGTTATTTACGGTGAGCAGGGTAATTTTTTAAAAGAGGACAATCATCTTAAATGCCCCGATACGCTGATTCTAGCGGATGAGATACTCTGTTCGGCTCCGCGGCGGCTGCTTTTTGCGGGTATCGCGGATGCCTGCGCGAAATATTATGAATTCACATTTAACGGCGGCGCAGAAAGCAGCGTGGCCGCGATGGCCCGCGATATGCTGAAACGCTTTTTTATGGGCGTTCCCGCGGTTCAGAAGTCCGACGACAGGGCAACTTTTCTGATCCTGAGCCGCCTCTGTATAATAAACACAGGACTCATAAGCGCGCTGGGCGGCGCCGATTTCAGGGCCAGCACCGCCCATGCGCTGGCAAACGGTTTTACACAGGTTTTTCCCAGGCGTCCAGAATTTGCCCGTATGCTCCACGGTGAACTGGTGGGGGCAGGCATTCTCGCCTCTCTTTTCGCCCTGAACCGCATAGATGAACTTGTGATGCTGCGGAAACTTTTTTCCGATTGCGGTATTTTTGATGAATTTGCCTCCTGCGGGAAATTAGATAAGGACATATTTGAAACCGCCGCGCGTTTTGCCGTCAAAAACGAAGGGCGGTTCAGGGAATTAAAAATAAACGCCTATGACCTGACCGTGGCGCTGAATTCTGTTAAACTTGACAGCGCCAGTGTCGGGAATATTCATCAGGGAGTGTAACAAAATCGCCTCATGCGGCGTCTAACATTATGGAAGAGAAAGAATTCGTAGAAAGATTAAAAAAGGGGGATGAGGATGCCTACAGGGAGTTTATGGCGCTTTATAAAAACGCTGTTTACCGCATCATCCATTCTTTTTCGGGAATGGCTCCGGAAATTGACGATATCGCCCAGGATGTGTTTATCGCGGTATTCAGGAAAATCCATAAATTCCGCGGTAATTCCTCTCTTTCCACATGGCTTTACCGCGTTACGATCAATAGATGCAAGGATTATCTCAGGAAGAGGAGAACTGACACGGTAGAGTTGAGCGACAGTATCATCTCGCCGGGCGCGGATGTTTCGTAAACGCTATTGAACGAGGCCCGGGCCCGCAACCTGCTGGCGCAGCTCCCGGAGAAATTCAGGAGCGTTGTGATACTCCGTGAGATAGAGGCCATGTCATATGATGATATAGCCCGGACGCTTAAGATCCCTCTGGGCAGGGTGAAGATAATGCTCTTCAGGGCGAGAAAAAAAAATGAAGGAGGCCGCGTTAAATGGAATGTAAAAAATGCCTTTCGCTTTTAGGCGTATTCAAAGACGGTGAGTTGATCGGCGATGCTGCCTCTCCGGTAAAAAGCCATCTTGGAACATGCCCGGCCTGTTCCGCGGAACTGGAGGCCCTCTACGCCCTATCGGAGATCATAACTTCCATTAAAGCGCCCCCGCCCCCCGACGGTTTTGAAGATAATGTCATCAGAGCCATGAGGAAACCCGCGCGCCAATTCTCATTCATCCCGTCATTTACTCCGGCTTTTTTTTACCGCCCGGCGATGGCAATGGCCGTTCTTGCATTGGTCGTGGTCACCGGAGTTTTTTACGCGCGTAAAAATACCGCGCCGCCGGACGAGTCTTATGCGCAGCTTCTCATAAGCGACGCTGAATTGAGAGAGTTTGACAGCGATATACTGGACATCTTTTACGGCGAGATTTAAGGAAGCAAGAAGTAATGGCTACGGAACCGTCCCCATCACCCTACTCTATGAAAAATAAAGCGGTTATACTTTTCTCGGGCGGTCTGGACTCGGCGCTCGCCGCGAAGCTCACGGAAGATATCTTCGATCTTTCGGGCGTTGTTTTTTCCACTCCCTTTTCGCGGGCGAAACAAGAGGTGTTTGCCCTGGCTGAAAAGATGTCACTTCCGCTGAAGCATATTTTTCTCGGCGAGGAATATTTTGAAATCATTTTTAGGCCTAAATTCGGTATGGGCAAGGGGATGAATCCCTGCCTGGACTGTCACATAATGATGCTAAAAAAAGCGAAATTATATGCCATAGAGCTGGGCGCGGAATTTTTAATAACCGGTGAGGTGCTGGCTCAGAGGATGATGTCTCAGAAGAGCGGAGATCTTTTAAAAGCCGAGAAAGAGAGCGCGATGGACGGCAGGATCATCAGGCCGTTGTGCGGAGCGCTCCTGCCGCCCACGGAAGCCGAGAAAAAAGGGATCATTAAAAGAGAGGAGATGCTTTCCGTTTCAGGCAAAAGCCGTAAAACACAGTTTGAGCTGGCGGAAAAATACGCCCTCAGCGGCTTTGCCACACCCGCCGGCGGATGTGTGCTCACTGACAAAATTTTTTCAAAAAGAATAAAAGACGCCGTCGTCCACGGCGAACTCGATCTTTTGAGGAGCCGTCATCTTATGACGGGCCGGCATTTTCGTCTTGAAAAAGGATCCAAGCTCGTGATTGCCCGTAAGGCTTCAGAAGATAAATTCCTCTCGGACAATGCCGGCGGCCTCATAAGGATACTGCCGTCGGGGGCTCCCGGCCCCGGGGCGCTTCTTTCGGATATGCGCGACATTGACCTGGCGCTTTCCATAATCGCCAGATACAGCGGCAAGACGCATGAATTTATCATCCGCACTGCCGGCGGAGCGGACATCGTGCGAAAAGCCGAAGCCGCGGTCGAGGAAACCGTCAGAAAATATCTGGTCTGAGAAGGCCGTCTTCTATGAGCTCGTTTGTGTCTTTGGCCTCTCTGCCTTTTGATTCAAAAAAAGTTTTTCGCGCTTTTTCGAGGAGCCGCTCTTTGAGCGCTTTTTCCTTTGCCTCTATTTCTTCAAGGGATGGCCGGGTGATCCCCGCCTGAGGCAGTAATTTGATCTCTGTTTTTCTGCGTTTCGCGTAGAAACTGATCCACCACAGGAGAGCTATGAGAATAAAGAGCAGCCAGCTGCGTTTTTTCATAAGAGGAGTTTTTTCATGTCCCGGACGGCTTTATCAAGACCGGCGAAAAGAGCGTAGGCGATTATGCTGTGGCCTATATTGAGTTCGTTCATTCCCTTTATGCGCGCTATCGCGGTTGTGTTCTCGTAGTCCAGGCCGTGACCCGCGTTAAGGAGCAGGCCCTGTGTCAGGGCAAAAGCGGAAGCTTTTTTTATGCCCAGCAGTTCCTTCGCCCGCGCGGCTCCCCGCAGATTTGCGTATGAGCCTGTGTGGAACTCCACCGCGTCGGCCCCGAGTTTTTTTGACAGGGCGATAGCTTTTTCGGTTGCTTCTATAAAAAGGCTGACCCTGATGCCTTTTTTGTTGAAAAGAGGGATGATCTTTTTGAGGCGCCTTTCGTTTTTGAAGACATCAAGGCCGCCTTCCGTCGTGAGCTCTTTTCGTTTTTCCGGCACGATGCACACATCCGCCGGAGCGAGTTTTAGGGCGAAGTCCGTTATCCAGGGGCTCAGCGCCAGTTCAAGATTGAGTTTTGTTTTTATGTTTTTCTTTATAAGAATGCAGTCTTTCTCCTGTATGTGCCGCCTGTCCTCGCGCAGATGTATGGTTATGCCGTCGGCCCCGGCTTTTTCGCATATGAGAGCCGCCTTCAAAGGGTCGGGGTAAGCCGTAAAACGCGACTGTCTTATCGCGGCGACATGGTCCACATTGACACCGAGCAACGGCATTACTTTATACCGACGACATATCTGACATACAGCCACAGCAGCACGGCGATCAGCCCGGCGGTGAGTTTTAAGTATGATTTTTTCATGGCGCTGAGTCAAACTCTTTAACCCTGTAAAGGGCGACGAGTTCTTTTTTCAATTCCTCGCTTGAGATATTCCTTGTGAGTTTTCCCGCGCGGGCAAGTGAGATGGAGGAAGTTTCCTCAGATAAGACGATTGCCCATGCGTCCGACACCTCGCTGATTCCCACCGCGGCTCTGTGCCGCGTGCCCAGGATGCGCGAGGCTATTTCCTCCATCGTCAGGGGCATTATGCAGGAAGCCGCCAGCAGCCTGTTCCCTTTTATAACCACAGCTCCGTCATGCAGAGGGCTTGTGGGATTGAATATTGACAGCATCAACTCCGACGAAACTTCCCCGTCTATTTTCATGCCCGTTTCCGTGTAATTTTTCATTCCCATATTAAGTTCTATGACGATGAGGGCGCCCCATCCTTTTTTTTGAGCGTTTTCCATGGTTTCGATAATGGCGTTGATCCAGTCCGGTTTTATGCGGAACAGGAACCCCGCGACTTTTCCGCTGCCGAGTTTGGCCAGAAGAAAGCGCAGCTCCGGCTGAAAGACTATGACGATCGCCACCATTCCCACAACCCACGCGCCCGAAAGGAGCCAGGACAGTGTGGTGAGTTTTAGAAGTTTTGAAAAAACTGTCAGAAAAACGAGGATGACAATGCCTTTGAAAATCGCTATGGCCCTGGTGCCCTTCAGCAGAGAGAGTATGTAGTATATGATAACCGCAGTTATAAGGATATCGGCGGCATGGCTCAAATAGCCCAGCCACACATCCCATGACAGGGGCAGATAATCAGCCATTTTTGATGAGAGTCATCGCTTCGGAGCGGACTTTCGCGTCAGCCATAAAGATCCCGCGCAGGGCGGAAGTCGTCATCTTCGTGCCGGGTTTTTTAATTCCGCGCATGGTCATGCAAAGATGCTCGGCTTCTATTATCACCATCACGCCCAAAGGTTTGAGGGAGCCGTTGATAGTGTCGGCTATCTGCTGGGTCAGCCGTTCCTGTATCTGGAGGCGACGCGCGAAAATATCCACGAGCCGCGGTATTTTGCTAAGCCCCAGGAGCGCCCTGTCTTTGGGGATATAGGCCACATGCGCCTTGCCGAAGAAGGGAAGGATGTGGTGCTCGCAGAGAGAATGGAAGGGGATATCCCTCACGAGGATTATCTCGCTGTATCTCTCACTTTTATAGACGGTGCTGAGAATTTTTTCTGGTGATTTTACGGAATAGCCCGAGAGCAGTTCCTCGTACATCTCCGCCACTCTTTTGGGCGTTTTTTTCAGGCCTTCCCGCGCAGGGTCTTCTCCGGCGGCTTCTAATATGAGTTTTACGGCCTCACACAGTTTCTTTTTGTTCATCGTCTTTTTTTATCCTTTCATCGTTGTTTTTTGTTTCAGGGTCAGTTTTTTTTGCTGTCTCATCCGGGGAGTTTTTCATTTCCGCGGCCGCGTTTTCGCTTTTCGCTGGGTGCGACGCTAACGGCACTAACTCCTCGCCTTTCATGAGCTTATCAAGGTCCTCCGCGTTAAGCATTTCCCTTTTTTCAAGCTCTTCCGCGATCGCGTCAAGATATTTTCTGTTTTTGGCCAGAGCGTTTTCGGCGTCCCGCTCGGCTTTTATGATTATGCTCCTGATCTCTTCATCTATGATCTGCTTCATCTTTTCGCTCACCCGCGAACCTTTGGAAATATCCATGCCGAGAAAAACCGAATCCTGCGAGTCCTTGAACACCGCCGGCCCCACCCGTGAGCTCATGCCGTATTGCGTGACCATGCTGTGGGCGATCTCGGTGGCTTTTTCAAGATCGTTGCTGGCGCCGGTGGAGAGCTGTTTGAAGATTATTTTTTCCGCCGCCCGGCCACCGAGCAGGGTTTTTATTTTGTTGATGAGCTCGTCTTTTGAGGCGATGAATCTGTCTTCAAGGGGCAGCTGCAGGGTGTAGCCGAGCGCCGGCCCGCGGGGTATTATGGAAACCTTGTGCACGGTGTCGCCGTCGGGCATGAGCTTTGCCACAAGAGCGTGCCCCGATTCGTGATAGCAGATGATCTTTTTCTCACTGTCGCGCATCACGCGGCTTTTTTTCTCCGGCCCCGCCAGAACCCGGTCTATCGCCTCCTCAAGGTCTATCATCTCAACACTTTCCTTGTTTTTCCTGGCCGCCAGCAGAGCCGATTCATTTATTATATTGGCGAGGTCGCTGCCGACAAAACCCGGGGTTCTCCGCGCTACTATCTCCAGGTTTATGTCTTTGTTCATTTTAATTTTTTTAGCGTGCACATCGAGGATGTCTTCCCGTTCTTTGATGTTCGGTTTGGGTATGTGGATGTGACGGTCAAAGCGTCCGGGCCTAAGCAGCGCAGGGTCAAGAATGTCAGGCCTGTTTGTGGCGGCGATGACAATCACATTTGTGTTGGGTTCAAAGCCGTCCATTCCCACAAGGAGCTGGTTCAGTGTCTGTTCCCGTTCATCGTGACCGCCGCCGAGTCCCGCGCCCCTGTGCCTGCCCACGGCGTCTATCTCATCGACAAAGATAACGGCGGGGGCGCTGGATTTGGCCATCTGGAAGAGATCCCTGACACGGCTCGCTCCGACACCCACGAACATTTCCACGAATTCGCTGCCCGAGGCGGAAAAGAAAGGCACATTGGCTTCTCCCGCGATGGCTCTGGCCAGGAGCGTTTTTCCCGTACCGGGTTCGCCGTAAAGAATAACGCCCTTGGGTATGCGTCCTCCGAGTTTTTGGAATTTTTCGGGGTTTTTGAGGAAGGCTATCACCTCCACCAGCTCGTCTTTCACCTCGTCGCATCCGGCTACGTCGGCGAAAGTTGTTTCCACTTTGACGGCATTCTGCGCGCGGCTTTTGCCGAAGGAAAATATCTGTTTTGAGCCGCCACTCATTTTAGTGGCGAAAATAAACCACGCGAGTATGAAGAGCAGAATGGGTCCGAAGCTGAAAAGCAGGTTGCCCAGCCATTTGCCGCCGGTTTTCCCCGCGTAATCAACTCCGTTCGCCTGCATGTCTTTTATCAGATCTTTGTCGTCGAGATAAGGGGTTTTGAAGCTGACGCTTTTCCCGTCCGCGCGGTAGTCGCCCTTTATCGTTTCGTCTTTCACTATTTCAACGGAGATGATTTTCCCCGCCTCCAGAAGAGTGCGGAATTTGTTGTAGCTTATCTGCTCGTCGGATACCTTGGTTGACTGGCTGTAGTTGAGGTAGAGCACGATCGCCGCCAGCAGCACCCAGAAGGACAGGCCCACATTTCTCTTTTTCATTTCTGGCTCCTGTATATCTCCGATTTCAGCACGCCTATGTAGGGCAGATGCCTGTAAATCTGGGCATAATCAAGTCCGTAACCCACGCAATATTTATTCGGGATAACGAATCCGGTGTAATCAATGTCTATTTTTTTCAGTCTGCATTCCTTTTTATCCAGCAGCACGCATATTTTCAGTGATTTGGGCTTTCTTGTGAGGAGGTTTCTTTTCAGATAAGAGAGCGTCAGGCCCGTATCCACGATGTCCTCGATGATAAGAACGTCTTTCCCCACGATGGATTCGCGCAGATCCATCAAAAGCCGCACGACGCCCGATGATTCGGTGGAGTCAGCGTAAGACGATACGCTTATGAAATCGAGCACGGGTGAGAATTCAAGTTCCCTGATGAGGTCGCACAGAAACACAACGCTTCCCTTGAGAACAGAAACAAGTATCGGCTTTTTACCTTTGTAATCTTTATTGAGGTTTTTTGCCAAATGTTTCACTTTTTTCTTTATTTCAGTTTCGGAAATCAATATCTCTTTTATGTCCTGATGCTTCATGTTTTTCTCCGCTTATGCAATTTGCCTTTTCTCACCGTTAAATCCATATCCCGCAGTTCAAAGACTCCGCCTTTTCCCGAGCTTATAAAGCCGTCGATTTTGTCTATGTAGCGGGAATTCACTTTTCTGCCGAGGAATTCCGCCAAAAAGCACTTCCTCAAAAATTTATTATAGCTCAAATAGACGCTATTATCAAGTTTTCCGTTTTTTGATTTTTTTTCAAGTTCTTCCGATGCCGTTGTAACGAGCGCGTTTAAATCTTCCGCCTGGCTTTCAAGGGCGGAAAGGTGTTTCAAAACGCTTTTCCCAAAGCGTTTTTTTATAAAAGGTATTAGATTGAGCCTTATTCTGTTCCGGAGAAATTTCCTGTCTTTGTTGGATTCGTCAGTCATAAAAAGCAGTTTTGACGCTGCGAGAAATTTTTTAAGCTCATCTCTCTCAAAATCAAGCAATGGCCTGGTGACAGGCACACCGAATATTTTTGTTTTTCTCGCTATCCCGTAAAATGAGGAGATCCCGCCTCCGCGGAAGAGTTTCAGGAAAAAGGTTTCCGTGTTGTCGGAGAGCGTGTGCCCCGTGAAAATAGTCTCAAATCCGTGTTTTTTACAGATCTCGCCGAGCAGTTTATAACGCGCTTCCCGTGCGCAGTCCTCCAGCGATTTTCCGGATCGTCCGGCGCGGGCGACATCAAAACTTTTTGTATAGAAAGGTATCTTGAATTTTTTCGCGAGGTTTTTTACAAACGCTTTTTCCTCGCCGGCGGCATTTCGCAGTCTATGGTCTATGTAAGCTGCCGCGATTGTATTCTTCAGTTTTGAGGCCAGCGCCAGCATGGCTATGGAATCGCTGCCGCCTGATACGGCAAGAAGGATTTTTTCTCCGCGGGCGGCGATGTTGTTTTCTTTGCAGGAGGCGAGAAATTTCAGAACTGTCTGTTTTTCAAAGTTTATTTTTTTATTTTGTCGAGTAGGGCTCATAGCCACCTCCTTTGGATTTTACAATCCATTGGGGACACTATGAGCCCCCTCACAGAACCGGACTTGAAGTTTTCCCTCA
>PHAM01000047.1 GCA_002841685.1 Elusimicrobia bacterium HGW-Elusimicrobia-2
GAGCCTTTTCAGTCTCCCCCCGACGAGCGCCTGTTTGCGCGACCCCCAAAATCCGCTTGTTTTCGCTGTTTTTTTCGCTATTTTGGCGAACTTGGGCTAGTCTCTTGTGCCGAGAGTGTTATGGGTGTCATCTGATAACTGAGGATAGTTTTCTGAACCAATTCTAAACCAACCATTTCTTCATGTAGATTTGATTTGTTTTCCAAGAGATGAACCTTGAGCTCAGAGTTGACTAAACTTTTGCCTTTGCCAGAAACCGTCCCAACTGTACGAAGTATCTTGCCTCCAAACATTTGTGATTTAAACCAATTAAGCAAACCCATAATGTCTCCTTTTATCTTTGCCGTATAAAATATTATTATACGTATATACCAACTTTATTCCAAAGTCTGAACCAAAAATGACAGCCTAATTCATAGTATAAATGTGTATACATCTATTGAACTATGCAAGTATAATCGTGATTTTCTAAGTCAAACATTCTTACAAATAGAGTGGCTTTTGTGCCTGAGTTGTTTTATTGATATAAATAGTGACATATAAAGGAGCTAAAATTATGATGACAGTAATTATTGGGGCATTGGCGGGGATCTTGTGTACAGTATCATTCCTGCCTCAGGTTATAAAAATTTACAAAACTAAAAGGGTACAGGATATTTCCCTGCTGACATTTTCTGTTTTCACAACAGGAGTTTTCCTCTGGTTTGTCTATGGGCTTTTGATCGGAGATATCCCGGTTATTATTACAAACGCGCTGATTTTCTTTCTGGCTCTCATAATTGTGGTTATGAAAATAAAATATAGCGAAAAGAAAGGGACGGGGTCTGTTCATTAACTTATTGTAACTTTTGCTTTTTTGCCATTTACTATTCAGCCTATATTTTTTATCATTAACGAAATATGCTGAAACTCGATAATTTTAAAAAGAAACGGATACTGGTCGTAGGCGACATCATACTCGACAGATTCATAACAGGAGATGTCCACCGCATATCGCCCGAGGCACCGGTGCCGGTGCTCAAAGAATCCATAGAATCTTTCAAAGCCGGAGGGGCCGCTAATGTGGCCGTGAATCTCGCGGAACTCGGCGTACAAACTTTTATGTGCGGAGCCGTGGGCGATGATTATTACGGAAACTTCAGTATCAGCCACCTGGTGGATTACGGGATAACAACATCCGCGGTAACAAGCGTGGCCGGATACCGGACGACTATCAAGACAAGGATCATCGCTCAAAAACAGCAGATGATAAGAGTGGACAGGGAAGATCCTCTTAAAGACCAGAGCGCTGATATCATCAAGTCAATAAAAAAAATGCTTGATAAAATGGATGCGGTGATCATAGCTGATTACGGCAAAGGACTCATAACAAAAAAACTTCTGGCATATCTTATACCCGCGGCCAATAAACTGGGCAAGATAATAACGGTTGACCCGCAGACTGAACATTTTATGAGTTACAAAAAAGTCACCTGCCTCACCCCCAACCATAACGAAGCCGCCGCCGCCAGCGGCATGAAAACAGAAACGGACGGGGATGTCAAAACAACCGGCTTATCCATATTAAAGAAACTGGGGTCAAAGAGCCTGATCATAACAAGAGGGGAAAAAGGGATGGCTGTCTTTGAAAAAGGCAAATGCACTCTTATACAAACCCAGGCGCGTGAAGTTTTTGATGTGACAGGCGCCGGAGATACGGTTATAGCGGTGCTGACCGCCGCATTGTGTTCGGGAATGACACTTCTCGAAAGCGCGAAACTCGCGAATAAGGCCGCCGCTATAGTTGTCGGGAAATCCGGCACCGCGACAGTCTCACAAGAGGAACTTGAAAAATGAAGGCCGCCGGCGTCATTCCCGCGCGCTGGGCTTCAACGCGTTTCCCCGGAAAGCCCATGGCGAAAATACTGGGCAAAACAATGATACAGCGGGTCTGGGAACAGGCCTCAAAAGCAAAAACTCTGGATAAAATAATCATCGCTACGGATGATCTCAGGATTGCGGATGAGGCCGCGAACTTCGGCGCGGAAGTGCGACTGACCGGAGAGGCGTCCTGCGGCACCGGCAGAATACGTGATATCGCCCGGAAACTCGAATGCGAAATAGTCGTAAATATACAGGGTGACGAACCTCTGATAAACCCCTCCCACATAGACAAACTGGTGAAGGCATTCAGCGACAGGATCGTGGGCGTGGCCACGCTCAGCACGGACATCAATGAAAAAGAATATCTCTCGCGAAACTGCGTAAAAGTGGTGAGCGATAAAAACGGCAACGCTCTTTATTTTTCCAGAGCCCCCATACCCTACGGCTCGTCCAAGCCGGCAAAAAAACACATAGGCATATATGCCTACAGGAAAAAAATACTCCTTGATTCGGCGAAATTCAAAAGCCGTCTTGCCGAAGCCGAGGACCTGGAGCAGTTGAATCTTCTGGAAAACGGCATAGGCATAAGGGTGATTGATGTGAAATACCGCGGAATTGCCGTGGATACGCCATCGGATATAAAAAAAGTGATCAGGAGGCTCAAATCATGAGCGTAAAAAAAGTGCGGGCCGGATCTGTGACGATAGGAAAAAGCCTGAGCATCATAGCGGGCGTGTGTTCCATAGAAAACCGCAAGCAGGTTTTTGACAGCGCCGAGGCCCTGGTGAAAATCTGCGCGAAGCACAAAGTGCCTCTCATCTTTAAGGCGTCTTTTGACAAAGCCAACCGCATGCAGGGCTCTTCATGGCGCGGCCCGGGAATGAAAAAAGGCCTTGAGATCATCGCGGAAACAAAAAAACGCTTCGGCTTTCCCGTGCTCACTGATGTGCACTGCGTCAGCCAGGTGGCTCCGGCATCCGAAATAGCCGACATCCTTCAGATACCCGCCTTTTTGTGCAGGCAGACGGATCTCATAACCGCGGTGGCCGGAGCGGGAAAACCCGTGAGCATAAAAAAGGGCCAGTTCCTCGCTCCCGACGATATGAAATTCCTCATAAAAAAAGCGGAAGAAGCGGGAAGCAGAAATATAATCCTCATAGAGAGGGGCAGCAGTTTCGGCTACAACAACCTCGTGGTGGATTTCCGCTCCATACCTATAATGAAAAAAAGCGGCTATCCTGTGATCTTTGATGCCACGCACAGCGTTCAGCTCCCCGGAGCGGGAGGCGGCCGGACATCGGGGAAAAAAGAATTCTGCCTGCCTCTTTCAAGAGCCGCCGTAGCCGTCGGAGCCGACGGCATATACGCGGAAGTGCATCCCCACCCCGCCGCCGCCAAATCGGACAGGGGCTCGGTCATGAGTTTTGACGAATTCGACAAACTGGTCACGGCAGTAAAGGAGATCTCCGGATGAAGGTGAAATTAAGAACAGTTAAAGAAATTCTCTCAATAGAAAAAAGGGCCATAGAGGAAAATATCAATCCCGCCTTTGTTTCCGCGATACAGAAAAGCGTCAATCTGCTCTTCAAAAGGAAGACCGGAAAAATAGCGGTCATGGGCCTCGGCAAATCCGGCCTTGTGGCGAAGAAAATCGCCGCGACCCTTTCTTCCACCGGCAATCCGGCTTTTTTCATACATCCCGGAGAGGCCGCGCACGGAGACATAGGCATGCTCAACAAAGGCGACAGCATAATAGCCCTGTCATTCTCGGGGGAAATAATGGAACTGGCCAGCCTCCTGCCTCTTATCAAAAAACTCAGAATACCCATAATATCCATAACCGCGAGGCCCGAATCGGCTCTCGGAAAAATAGCCGACTGCCTCATTCCCATCAAAGCTTCAAAACAGGCCTGCCCCTTTAATCACGCCCCCACATCGTCAACAACGGTGATGATGGTGACAGGCGACGCGATAGCGATAACGCTCATGCAGAAAAAAAAGCTGCAGGCGCGGGACCTGGCGCTCCTTCATCCGGGCGGCGTGCTGGGGAAAAAACTCTCCATGCAGGTGAGGGACATAATGCGCAAAGGCAAAGAGAGCCCCGAACTTAAAAAGGGTAGCTCCGTTAAAAAAGCTCTTTTTGAGATGACGCGCTCAAGGCTCGGCGCCGTGAGCATCATAGACAAAAACAGAAAACTCGCCGGATTTTTTACCGATGGGGATCTGCGGCGGCTCATGCAGGAAAAGCCGGATGTGCTGAACGAAAAAATAGAAAATGTCATGACAAAAAAACCCTTTACTGTGCTGGACACAACCCCGGCCTGGAAAGTCGCCGAAATTATGAACAGGCGCAATTTTGACAATATTCCTGTTGTTGATAAGTCCGGAAAGCTTGCCGGGATAATTGATGAAAGGGATCTTCTGCGCGAAGGCCTTGCCGGCTGAGTTAAAAATCCCTGATTTCTGATTTGACGACGGAAGCATCAAAGAGCTTGACAAAAATTCTTTCTTAATATACAATTGTTTCTTAATGGCCTGAGCAGCCAAAAACCGCTTGTTGATAAGATGTTAATAACTTGTTGGAAAATTGTTAATAAGGGCTGAAATTTGTGGATAATTTTGAAATCGTATGGAAGAAAATCGTTAATAATCTCCGTTTAGAGATTACAGACGAGACTTATAAACTCTGGCTGGAACCGGCTATACCCACGAGCCTGGAGAACGACAAGTTAAGCGTAAAGGTCCCCAACAAATTTTTTGTCCGCTGGCTCAGCGAGCACTACTGCGAGAGGATAGACAACATCCTCAAGTCATCCGATCCCTGCCTGAAGGTGGAATTTTATACGGACAAAGTGGAAAACAAAGTGGAGCCGGATTCCGTTGAGGCCCGCGAACTCAATGAAACGCTCTTTCTTCCGAAGAAGTTCGTTTCCAAATATTCTTTTGATAATTTCGTTATAGGGCAGTCCAATCATTTCGCCCACGCGGCGAGTCTGGCCATAACAAAAAATCCGGGGAACACCTACAACCCGCTGTTTCTTTACGGCGGCGTGGGCTTAGGGAAAACACATCTGCTCAACGCCATAGGTATAGAGATCAAAAAGCATTTTCCGGCGTTCAACATAATCTATGTCACATCAGAGAAATTCACCAATGACCTGATAGAATATCTGAAGAACAACCGCATCGCCGAATTCCGCATCAAATACCGGAATGTGGACCTTCTCCTTATAGATGACATACAGTTCCTCACCGGAAAAGAAATGATCCAGCAGGAATTCTTTCACACCTTCAACGCTCTCTACGACAGAAGAAAGCAGATCGTCCTTTCAAGCGATTCAAGCCCCAAAGACATGGGTTCGCTGGAAGAGAGGCTGCGCTCACGCTTCCAGTGGGGGGTCGTGGCGGACATACAGCCGCCCGATCTTGAAACGAGAGTGGCGATAATCAAGAAGAAAATAGAGGCCGAGAAGATAAGCATTCCCGACGACGTTCTTTATTACATCGCCTCAAACATAAAAAACAACATACGCACACTTGAGGGCGCCATCCTTTCCATAGCCGCTTATTCGTCCCTGACCGAAACGAGCATAACAATAGAGAAGGCCAAGGAATATCTGAAAACCGTAATAACGGAAAGCGACATAGAGAAAGACATAGGCCTTGATACCATCCAGTCGGTCGTGAGCAACAATTTTAATTTGAGCGTGGCGGATCTTAAAGGTAAAAAAAGAACAGAATCGGTGGTTTTTCCGCGGCAGATAGCGATGTATCTTTCGAGGATATTAACAAGCTACTCCACCACGGAGATCGGGGAATTTTACGGCGGGAGAGACCATTCCACCGTCCTGCACGCCGGAAATAAAATAAAAAATAAAATAACGAAAGACCCTTATTTCGCGGCATTGTTAAACAAAATCACCAAGCAGGTAAAAGAAAGTGCATAACTTGATATTTTTGAATTTTGCAGGGGAAAGGGGCAGGGCGGTTGAAAGTTGTCTACAGGTTATCAGTGTGAGCTTAAACGCGAAAAAGCCTGTAACACATGGCATTTTGGAAAGGGGCCGGGGCGTTATGAACATATGCACAGGCCATAATACTAATACGACTAACTTTTTTAAAGAAGAGAAAGAAAAGGGGGAAAAATGAAATTTACATGCAGCAAAGGTGAACTATTCAAACATCTGCAAACAGCCCTTCTCTGTCTGAGCCCGAAAACTATGCTTCCGTATCTTAGTTTTCTTCAGATGGAAACAGGCGATGACTCGGTGACAATAACTTCCACGGATCTGGAAGTGTCCACCAGGATCAAGTTCAAAGCGGATGTCAAAAAGAAGGGCAAATCGCTTATACACGGTGATCTGTTCGGCGCTCTTATGAGAGTGCAGGAAGAGAAGGACATAATCATTGAAGAAGGAAAAGACAGCATCAACATAAAATGCGGCAATTTCAAAGCTGATGTGGCTAAAGGCAACCTGCAGGATTATCCCCAGATTCCAGAGGCGCCGGCGTCTTCGGAAAAAGCCGTCACGATTTCCGCATTCCATCTGTCGGAAATGTTGGCCAAGACGATGTTCTCGGCCTCTCGCGACGAGGTGCGGTATGTGCTGTGCTCGGTATATTTTGAAATAGCCAAAGGCGCGTTCACTGTTGTGGCCACCGACGGCAAGCGCCTTGCCACGACATGGCAAAAAGCGGAAATGTCAAAAGACATGAAAGTCTCGGCCATCGTCCCGGCGAAAACGGTGAACATACTTCAGAAGGTGCTCTCAAACTGCAGTGAGAAAGAAGAGGTGAAGATAATCGTGGATGACAGCGGGATCTTTTTTATCACGGAGAACATAACAATGAGTTCGCGGCTGATAGACGGCACCTATCCGGATTATAAAAATGTTATCCCCAAAACTGTCAAGATAAAAGCGGAAGCCGACAAGGAAGAGATATTGAACGCCACGGTGCGCGCGGCCAGTATATATCATTCCGGCATCTCATCGCCGAATTCTTCCGTCAAGTACCAGGTGTCCAAAAACAAGCTGAACATATCGGCGGCTTCCCAGGGATTCGGCGAGAGCGAAGAGGATATAGATGTGGATTCAACCGCCGGTTCTATCAACATAGCCTTCAATCCGGGTTTTATAATAGACATCTTCAAGCATCTTAACGATAAGAAAGTGGTGATGGAATTCTCGGATTCGCTCAACGCTGTTGTCGTGAAATCGAAGGAAGACCCGAATTATGTGGCCCTTGTGATGCCGATGAGGTCATGATCGCGCTGGCAAAACTGCTGTCGGATCTGCAAAAGAAATTGAAAGACATCCGCTCGGTTTCATCCGTATGGAACGAATGTTCGTTCGCGGAAAAATATGAGATAGACGAGTTCGCGGTGAATAAAAAAAAGCTTATTGTCTATGTGTCCTCGGGCATAATAAAAAAAGACATTGAGATGAATTCTGAGGCGATGCTCAGGGAGCTCAACGGGAAACTCTCTTCCCGGAAAGCGGTCCTGACAATTGAAGTTAAAGTGAGGAGAAGATGAAAGAAAACAGCCAGGAAGAACAGGCAAACGGTTATACGGCAAAAGACATAAAGGTTCTCGGCGGCCTTGAGGGTGTGCGGAAGCGCCCCGCCATGTACATAGGTTCAACGGACAAAGGCGGCATGCACCATCTTGTTTACGAGGTGGTGGACAACGGCATAGACGAGGTGCTGGCCGGGTACTGCAAAAATATAGAAGTGATACTGCACGAGGACGGTTCCGTAAGCGTCATTGATGACGGGCGGGGCATTCCCGTTGACGAGCATCCGACGGAAAAGAAGAGCGCGGTGGAAGTCATAATGACGACTCTTCACGCCGGAGGCAAATTTGACGCTAATTCGTATAAGATCTCGGGCGGGCTTCACGGCGTCGGGGTGTCGGTCGTCAACGCTCTATCCGAAGATCTGACGGTGGAAGTGTATAGAGACGGAAAAATATACAGGCAGACCTACAAAAAAGGTCTTACCGCCTCACCTCTTAAGACCGCCGGCAGCACAAAACTGCACGGCACGAAGGTGACATTTATTCCGGACAAGAGTATTTTTACGCAGAGTTCAAAATTTGATTTTGATTTTCTTTCCAAAAGGCTGAGAGAGCTGGCTTTTCTCAATCCCAGCGCCACAATAAGCATAATAGACGAAGCCGACGACAAAAAACACATTTTTCACTACGACGGGGGCGTAACCTCTTTTGTGAAATTTCTCAATGACGGCACAAATGTTCTCCATGATGAGCCGATTTATATGAAAAAGGAAAAAGACGGCGTGATTGTCGAGGTCGCCCTTCAGTACAATGAAAAGTACGGTGAGTTCGTTCTTTCTTTTGTCAACAACATAAACACCATCGAGGGGGGGTCCCATCTGGCGGGTTTCAAGGCGGCTCTCACAAGGGTGCTGAACGATTATAAAACAAAAAACGCGCCGGAAAAATTCAAAAAAATCATTTTATCCGGAGATGACGCCAGGGAAGGGCTGACGGCGGTGATAAGTCTGAAGGTGCCGGAGCCGCAATTTGAGGGACAGACAAAGACAAAACTCGGCAATTCGGAAGTGAAGGGAATCGTTGAGAGTGTCGCTTCGGAGGGCCTGCAGACCTTTCTGGAGGAAAATCCCAGAGTGGCCGGCGTGGTCTTACAGAAGATCATACAGGCTTCCCATGCGCGCGAAGCCGCGAGAAAAGCGAGGGAACTGACGAGAAGAAAATCCTCGCTTGAAATAAGCTCTCTTCCCGGGAAACTTTCCGATTGCAGTCTGCGGGATCCCAAGCAGTGCGAGATCTTCCTGGTTGAGGGAGATTCGGCCGGCGGCAGCGCCAAAGGCGGACGTGACCGGCGCTTTCAGGCGATACTGCCGCTCAAGGGAAAAATAATAAACGTTGAAAAAGCCCGTCTGGCAAAAGTGCTTTCCAACGACGAGATCCGGGCCACCATAACGGCTCTCGGCACAGGCATAGGAGAGGATTTTAACCTGGACAAACTGAGGTATGACAAAATAATCATAATGACGGATGCCGATGTTGACGGCGCGCATATCAGAACGCTCATACTGACGCTGTTTTACAGACATTTCAAAGAGCTGGTGGAGAAGGACAAGGTTTTTATCGCTCAGCCGCCTCTTTTTCTCGTCAGGAAAGGCAATTTTAAGAAATATCTCATCTCGGAAGAGGAGCTCCAGAATTTTATGATAGATTCCAGCGCCGCCGATGTGAGCATAAGATGCGGCGGACAGAAGGGTGTTGAGCTGAAAAAAGAGCACAATAAAAAATTTCTGGAAGCTGTTATTTACACGAACAAATACCTGAAAAAATTGCGGCTGAAAGACCTGACAAACGCCCAGATCTTAAAATACATGGCCATGGAAAAACTGCCGGTGGCCAGATTCGAGGATAAGCTTTTTTACAGCGACGAAGAGGTGTTGTCTTTTAAAAGGGAATACAGGGAGGCGCGCAATGCCGAGCAGGAATCCGGCGAAGACGAAAGGATCAAGGTCATCAACTTCCCTGAAATAGCGCGGCTCGTTAAAAATATTAAACAGCTCAATCATTACGGCGCGGAAATGGATGCAGATCCGGCGACCTTCAAAAAACCGGTTGTGGTAAGAGGCAAAACAGGTGAAAGCATATGTGATACGCTGATGGCCGTTATGGAGGCTTTTGAGGAAGCCGGGCGGACGGGATTGGTTATACAGCGTTATAAGGGACTGGGAGAAATGAACCCGGACCAGCTGTGGGAGACGACGATGGATCCGCTGAGCCGGCATCTGGTTTCCATAAAACTTGAGGATTCGGTGGAGGCGGAGAGGATATTCACGACGCTGATGGGAGATGTTGTGGAATCAAGAAGACAATTCATACAGGATAACGCGCTCAAAGTGCAGAATCTTGATATTTAGAAAAAGGGGCGGATATGGCAAAAGATACTAAACCAGGCGTGGAAGAAAAAAAAGTTGGCACTCAGACACAGGACATTTCAAAAGTGCTGGTGAGAAACGTGGAAAACGAGATGGTCACTTCCTACATCAATTACTCTATGAGTGTCATAGTGGGAAGGGCTCTTCCGGATGTGCGGGACGGACTCAAACCCGTGCACAGGAGAATCCTTTATTCTATGAAAGAACTCGGCCTTTCTTACAACAAAACTTTCAAAAAAGCGGCCAGAATAGTCGGTGAATGTCTGGGTAAATATCATCCGCACGGAGACCTTTCCGTTTATGACGCTATCATAAGAATGGCGCAGCACTTCTCACTGCGCTATCCGCTTGTCAGGGGACAGGGCAATGTGGGCTCAATAGACGGAGACCCGCCCGCGGCCATGAGATATGTGGAAGCCAAGCTTGAGAGGATAGCGGATGAGATGCTCAAAGACCTGGACAAAGGCACGGTTGATTTCACGGACAATTTTGACTCCACACTCCAGGAGCCGGTGGTTATGCCCTCGAATTTCCCGAATCTTCTTGTGAACGGCTCGGAAGGAATCGCCGTGGGCATGGCCACAAAAATCCCCCCGCACAATCTGAGCGAAGTGGTGGACGCGACTATCGCTTTGATAGATAATCCCGAGCTTGATGACGCTAAACTCTTCAAACTCATCCCGGCTCCCGATTTTCCAACGGCGGCTATCATCACAAACCGCAGCGGGATCCAGCAGGCTTATAAAACCGGAAGGGGCTCTTTTAAAATAAAGGCCCGCGCGGAAATAGAACAGGTCAAAGGTGGCAGGGAGATAATAGTGATAACCGAACTGCCCTATCAGGTGAACAAGGCCAGGCTGATAGAAAACATAGCCATTCTTGTCAGGGAAAAGAAAATAACAGGCATCACGAACCTCAGGGACGAATCCGATAAGGACGGTGTACGCGTGGTTGTGGATGTTTCCAGAGACGCCGTCGGGGGAGTTGTGCTGAATCAGCTTTTCAAGCACACGCAGCTGTCGGTCAGCTTCGGCATAATACTTCTGTCGCTGGTCAACAATGTGCCGAAGGTGCTGAGCCTCCGGCAGATGCTCGGATATTACATAGATCACAGGATTGACGTTATCACAAGGCGCACCAAATTCGATCTTGCCAAGGCCGAAGCGCGCGCACACATTCTTGAGGGCCTGAGGATAGCCCTTGAAAACCTAGACAAGATCATAAAGACGATCAAGGAGTCGGATAACCCCGCTGCCGCCAAAGACGCTCTCGTCAAAAATTTCAAAATGAGCGAGCTGCAGGCGTCTGCCATCCTAGAGATGAAACTGCATCAGCTCACCGGCCTTGAAAGGATCAAGGTGGAGGAAGAGTATATCGAAAAGATCAAGCTCATAGAGAAGCTGAAAAAGATCCTTGCTGACACCGGAGAAATCCTCGCCATAATCAAGGAGGATCTTGAAGAGGTGAGAAAAAAATACGGCGATAAGCGTTTAACGGAAATATCCGACGAAGACACGGATATAGAAGACGAGGATCTCATAAGCGACACAGAGGTGGCGCTGACGATAACCCATCAGGGTTATATCAAGAGGGTGCCGCTCTCCACCTGGCGCGTTCAGGGCCGCGGCGGCAAGGGCGTGAATTCGATGAAGACAAAAGATGAGGATTATCTGGAGCATCTTTTTGTCACCTCAAATCTCGCTACCTTTCTGGTGTTCACAAATTTGGGCAAGCTCTACTGGCTGAAGGTGTGGAAAATACCCGAGGCGAACAGAACATCCCAGGGCAAGGCCCTCGTTAATTTCCTGGCATTCAAGACAGCGAGCGAAAAGTTCAATTCGTTCTGCCAGATAAGAAATCTTTCTGATGCCTGCGGAACACTTCTGATGGTGTCCGAAAAAGGCCTTATCAAAAAAACACCGGTTGCCGCATACAGCCACCCGCGCTCTTCGGGCATCATAGCCATCAACCTGAAAGAGGGCGATAAACTCGTGAAAGTGCTTCCGGCCGAGGCGAAATCAGAAGTTGTCATAGCCACGAAGCTGGGCAAAGCCATAAGATTTTCCGAAACAACCGTCCGGTCGGTCGGGCGCAGCGCCTCCGGCGTGCGGGGAATAAGGCTCGGCGCGGGAGACAGCGTTGTCGGGATGATCGTCCAGGAACCCTCTTCCAAAGAGTCGGTTCTTGTCATATCCGAAAAAGGATACGGTAAAAGAACGGATATCCTGGCTTACAGAAAACAGAGCCGCGGCGGAAAGGGCGTGATCAACATGAAAATAAACGACAAAACGGGGCCGGTTGTCTCGATCTTCTCATGCAGTATCGATGACGAGATCATGATAATAACAACCGGCGGCGTCACCATAAGGCAGAAGGTGAAAGACATCAGGCAGATCGGCAGGGCGACCTCGGGCGTGAGGCTCATCAAACTGGGCGAGGGAGACAGGGTGGCCTCCGCCGGCAAGATAATTTCCGATGAGGAAATCGCCGTATGATAAACATTCAGCTGTTGAGGGAAGCTCCGGAGCTTTTTAAAAAGCGTCTGGGCGTGCGCTGCAAGGCAGAATTGCTCGAGAAGATCCTTCTGGTTGACGGGCAAAGGCGCGAAATCCTCAAAGGTGTAGAGGATCTCAGGGCCAAACAGAAAAAAGTCACTTCTCCGGATGAGGGCCGACAGGTCAAGGCCGCGAGAAAAGAACAGGAGGATGTTCTCAAAAAACTCGACGCTGAGTTTCAGGCCATGATCGATATGGTGCCGAATCTTTCGGATGAGGATGTGCCGAGCGGATACGCGGAAAACAACAGGGTTGTAAAAAACATAGGAGAGCCGGCGAAAAAAGACGGCCCGCCGCACTGGGAAATAGTCAAGCTCCTTGATATAGTTGATTTTGAAACGGCCTCGGAAATCACCGCTTCCTTCTGGCCACTGCTTAAAGGCGACGGCGTAAGACTGGAAATGGCGCTCATCAACTTTTTTCTGGACGAGAACGACAAAGCCGGCTTTACTCCGGTCATGGTGCCGGCCCTGGTTTCGGCCCGCAGCGCTTACGGAACGGGACAGCTCCCCAAGTTTGAAGACGATCTTTATAAAGTCGCTGAAGACAATCTCTATCTCATCCCTACCGGAGAGGTGCCGGCGGGAAATCTTTTCAGGAACAAAATCATGGATAGCGCAAAACTCCCCCTCAAGATTCAGATACCCAGCGCGTGTTTCAGGCGCGAGGCCGGTTCATGGGGCAAGCTGGGGAAGGGGCTCATAAGGAATCATCAGTTTAACAAGGTGGAGATCTTTGAGTTTGTAAAACCCGAAACCTCCGAAAAAACCCTTGACGAAATGGCGGAAAGGGTTTCTTCGCTTTTGCGGAAACTGGGCCTGGTCCACAGGATAGTTCTTCTTGCCGCAGGGGACATGGGTTTTTCGGCGGCCAAAACATACGACATAGAAGTGTGGATGAAGGGCATGGGCGACTGGCTCGAGGTTTCGTCCTGTTCCAACTGCCGTGATTTTCAGTCCCGCCGGACGGGGACAAGATTCAAAAATGACTCAGGCAAAACAGAGTTCGTTCACACCCTCAACGGCTCGGCTCTGGCGGTGGGCAGGATCTTCGCGGCCGTATGCGAAAATTTCTGGGATGGGAAAGGCTCCGTCATACTCCCTGATTGTTTAAAACAGTACATAGGCAAAAACAGTATAGAAAGATGAAACAGCGAAGGGGGCGGAATGCTTGATGAAATTGTCATATCGAGAAGTATCATAGAGTCGTACAGTAAAAAGTTTTTAAAAATTCTTGATGTTGATGTTGCCGTGGTCGGCGCCGGGCCTTCCGGACTGGTGTGCGCCGCATATCTGGCAAAAAAAGGTTTTAAGATCGTTCTTTTTGAGAAAAAGTTTTCAATAGGCGGCGGTATGTGGGCCGGCGGCATGATGTTTAACGAAATAGTCGTTCAGGAACCGGCGAAAAAAATTCTGGATGATTTCGGCATAAAAAGCAGAAAGTACAAAAAGGGTTATTATCTTGTCGGTTCCGTAGAATGCGTTTGCGCGCTCGGACTTCAGGCGGCAAGAAACGGTGTGATTGTCATGAACGGTATTTTTGCCGAAGATGTTATGGTGAGGAAAAACAGAATCACCGGACTTGTCATCAACTGGTCTGCCGTTGATATGGGCGGGCTTCATGTCGATCCGCTGAGCATACGGGCTAAAGCCGTGGTTGATGCCACAGGGCATCCCTGCGAGGTCGCGAAAATTGTAGCGGCAAAATCAGGAATGAAACTGAAGACAAAATCCGGCGGCGTTTTGGGAGAAAAATCCATGTGGGCGGAAGTGGCCGAAAATACGGTTGAAAAGAATACCATGGAAGTTGCCCCCGGATTTTTTGTTTGCGGAATGGCGGCAAATGCCGTGTGCGGTTCTCCCAGAATGGGGCCGGTTTTCGGTGGAATGCTTTTGTCCGGGCGGAAAGCCGCGGATATAATTGCCAAAAAATTGTAAAATATGGTAAAATCTCAATATGGGTGCAAAAGGCTGGGAGATCAATAACAAAGTCAAAGGGACATTGACAAAGAACTGGGTCGATGTTCCTAACCTCTCTATCAGCACCGTAAGGGATGTTGTCGTGATAAAAGGCGACCTTAAATTCAAAGGCGGCAAGGTGTCCACCGACAGCGAAACCGCTGTTATTGACGTTCTCAGAAAGATAGAGAGAGAGCTGCACCAGGGCGCGGATATAAAAACGATCAAATGGGAACTGACCCAGTGGGAGAAGCGCGGCGGAAAATGGTATAAGAAAAAATTCAAGCATGAAAGCGGCGCTTAGGCCGTAAATTCTCTCCTGTGGTGCGGCGCTATTATCAAAAACCGGAATTGCTTTGCGGAAATACTGTTAGTTAAAATTCAAAAGTGAACCATTTAAAAATCAAAAGTGAACACCTCAAAACCTCAAAAAAAGTTGATTCTCAAGTCCGTGTTCTTGGCTCTT
>PHAM01000048.1 GCA_002841685.1 Elusimicrobia bacterium HGW-Elusimicrobia-2
GGAAATAATTTTTGGGTATTATAAAATTTGAAAAAAATGTTAGATTATAGTTGGAAGCCGTCGGTTGCTGAAAAATTTGTTTGTGCAACAGGCTCTATTAATGATGCGCCTGAGAAACTTAAAGATGCCGCGGAAGAAATAGAAAAATTCCTTATAGGCCCGATTGAAGCAATGGTAAAGACCGGGGATTTTAAAGACGAGTGGGTGGCGCCGGGGCCTTGGAAATGAAAAAAGCATGTCCTGAGCGGAGTCGAAGGGTCTATATCAGGACTTTCGGATGTCAGATGAACGCCGCCGATAGCTCCGTTATGAGGGGCATTTTGGAAAACAGGTCTTTTGAATTCAGCGAAAATCCTGAAGAAGCGGATCTGATAATCTTCAATTCCTGCAGCATAAGGGAGCACGCGGAAGACAGGATGTTCTCAAATCTCGGACTGGCCATGAAAAAAAATCCCAAGGCCGCTTTTATTCTCGCCGGCTGCACGGCCAAGAGGCACGGCGCAAAGCTTTTTAAGAGGTTTCCGCATCTTGGCGCGGTGGTAGCGCCGTCGGAGCTTTTTAGTATCGGCGAAACCGCGGAAAAGGTTTTATCCGGTGTGGCGGGGATCGAGGCGCTTGAGGGCGGCTACGGCTTTGTCCCCCGGCACGGCGGAGTGAGCGAATTCGTTGTCATACAGACGGGATGCGATAATTACTGCTCGTATTGCGTGGTGCCTTTTTTAAGGGCCGCCGAGAGATACCGTCCGGCGGAGGATATCCTCAGAGAGGTCCGCTGTCTTGCCGCTTCCGGCACAAAGGAGATCGTTTTCCTGGGGCAGAATGTTAATTCCTACAGGGATGAAAAGACAGGCGGGGATTTTACCGATCTTCTCGCGCGCGCCGCGGAGATCGACGGCATACTCAGAATAAGATTTTTGACTTCGCACCCCAAAGATATTTCCGCAAAGCTCATAGATGAGTTCGCGCGGAATCCGCGCCTTGCGAGACATCTTCATCTTCCCGTCCAGAGCGGCTCCGATTCAGTGCTCAGGGCGATGAACAGAAAATACACTTCAGCGGATTATCTGGGGATCGTGGAGAAGCTCCGCGAAAGCGCGAAGGATGTGGCTCTTACAACGGATGTGATCGTCGGATTCCCCGGCGAGACGGACAGCGATTTCGCCGACACGCTCGCTCTTATAAGAAAGGCGGATTTTGACGGCGTGTATGTTTTTAAGTACAGCCCGAGAGAGGGGACCGCGTCATTCAGGATGGAAGATGATGTGACGGAGGAAGTAAAAAAAGAAAGACTCGCTGCGGGCCTTGCGCTCGCCAAAGAGCTGGCTCTAAAAAAAAGAGAGGCGTATATCGGGCAAAAAGCGGAAACGCTTTTTGAGAATGACGACGTTGGACATTCCTCACAAAATTATTTAGTATTTAAAAAAGGCGCAAAGGCGGGCGATTTCGGACAGGTCCTGATAAAGGCCGTGTCCGGTTTCCGTCTTATGGCGGAATAAATTAGAGTTATCTGTTTTTCCTGCAGGATATAAGTTCCTGTAGGGCGGGCGGTTTGCCGGAGCGTGTGAAAATTAAGAATAAGAAAATTAAGGACGTCCCCCTTTTTCAGAATATGAAAAGAATTAAGGACATCCCCTTTTTCCTGGAGGGAAAATGACACAGATAAAACTGCTTTTCGCGATGGCTGTTCTGGTGGCGCTGACGATTATTACGGTTTATGTGCCGAAAGACCTTGCGACCATCCCGCCGATGGTCATCCTTGTTTCCGCACTTTTTATAGGAGCCGCTTTTTCCGCGGTTCTCGGCATAGCCGAAAACCTGAGGCTCAGCGGAGAAATAAAGAAACTGAAAAAAGAAGCGGATAAATCATCGGAAAAGATCAAAGACCTGCAACTCAAGATCAGGGCGCTGGAAGAAGAAACGGAAAGCTCTCCGGGCATGGAAGAAGACCTGGGGATCTGAAAAAACTTTTCTATGGCCGGCACTACCCCCGTCATGGGGCAGTATGAAAAAATAAAGAGAAGTTATCCCGACTGCATAATATTTTTCAGGCTCGGGGATTTTTACGAGATGTTCGGTGAAGACGCCCGCGAGGCGTCAAAGATACTGCAGATAGTCCTCACATCCCGCGGCGGCCGTCCCATGTGCGGTATCCCGTATCACGCCGCGGACAATTACCTTCTCAAAATCATATCAGCCGGCAGAAAGGTCGCCATTGTGGAGCAGCTCGAAGAAGCGTCAAAAGGCGGAAAAATAGTGGACAGGGGCGTGGTGAGAGTCGTCACTCCCGGCACACTCACGGAGGAGGTGCTTTCGCCTGCGGTGAATAATTTTATCCTCGCAGTTTCCCCGCAAAAAGAATTTTTCGGATGCGTTCTGGCGGATATCAGCACCGGCGAGATGCTAGCGCGCAAGGTGAGGGAAAAAGATCTCCCCGGTTTTCTCAAAAGCGTGGACAGGATAACGGAAGTCGTCTATCCCGAGGGCACGGGCCTGGAAAAATATTTCGCGCCGTGCGTTTTCCGCTCGCCGATGGATAAGAGTTTTTTCAGCGAGTACGAGGGAAGGGAGAAACTCAAGGATCTTTTTAAGGTCAAGTCGCTGGCCGGCTTTGATATGGAGGAAGGGATACTGCTTTCCGCCGCCGCGGCTCTTTTAAGTTATCTGGCCGGGACAAAACTTGATATTTTATCGTCAATAAAAAGTATTTCAAGGATACGGCGGGGGGATAACCTCTTCATGGATGAGTCCACCATACGCAACCTTGAACTGGTTGAGGATCTTACGAGCTCATCCTCCGGAGCCACGCTTTTCGGCGCTCTGAACAGGACTTTCACAAGCGCCGGCGCCAGGCTTCTGAAGAAAAGGATTCTCAGCCCTTCGCGGAGAGTGGAAGTCATCAGGCAGCGCCAGAAAGAGCTGGCGCTTTTTATGGATGACCCCGGCCTTAAAGACGCTGTGGGCGCGGCCCTCTCATCGGTCAAGGACAGCGAAAGGTCTTCCAGCCGCATAGCCATGACAGGCGGGCGGCTCGCGGGTTTCTTGAATATATTGAGCGCTTTGAAGGCCGCCCGGATCATCGAGAAAAAACTGAAGGGCGGTGTTTTCGGCGCTTTGAATTTCCTGCCGGGTTTGATGGAAACGCTGGATAAGGCGCTCGCGCGCGATGAGAACGGCCAGCCGGTCATAGACCCTTCCTTTGACCCGCGGATGGAGCATTGCCGCGCGAAGCTCGCTATTCTGGAGAAATGGATAGGTGATTTTGAGGACGCCGAGCGCCGGAGGCTGGGAATACCCAAGCTCAAAGTTTCGTTCAACTCGGTTTTCGGCTATTACATCGATGTTACAAGGGTGAACCTGGGAAAAGTGCCGGAAAATTACATAAGAAAGCAGACGCTCGTCAATTCGGAGCGCTTTATCACGCATGAGCTGAAAGAAAAGGAAACCGAAATACTGATGTTGAAAGAAGAGCTCGGCGGAATAGAAAAAGAGGCAAGGAAGGTCTTGTCGGACAGCGTCAGGCGGGAGCTCGGCGCGCTGAAAGAGCTTTCGACTAAGCTCGCCGGGATAGATGTGGCCAGGTCTTTCGCCGTAACCGCGGCCGCGGGGAATTATGTCATTCCCGAAGTCAATGACGGCGATGAGATCATCATAAAGGATTCGCGCCATCCCGTTGTTGAGAAAATCCACGCCGAAACTTTTACGCCCAACGATATAAATCTTGACAGAAAAAACAATCAGGTCATGCTCATAACGGGGCCCAACATGGCGGGGAAATCAACCTATATCAGGCAGACGGCTCTTTGCGTTATAATGGCTCAGGCCGGCGGGGCAATTCCCGCCCAGAATCGGCGTTGCCGACAGGGTTTTCACAAGGATAGGCGCGGGAGATAATCTTGTCCAGGGCGCCTCAACCTTCATGGTTGAGATGAACGAGGCGGCGAACATACTGAACAATTCAACGGAAAAATCGCTCATCATAATAGATGAGCTGGGCCGGGGCACATCAACTTATGACGGAATATCCATAGCGTGGTCATGCCTTGAATACATAGCCGGCGATCCCCGCCATTGCCGCTGTCTTTTCGCCACCCATTTTTTTGAGCTGATAGAGCTGGAAGAAAAATTCCCCAACATAAAGAATTTCAACGCGGCGGTCAAAGAATGGCAGGGCAAACTCCACTTCCTCCACAAGATAGAGAAAGGCCCGGCGGACCGGTCTTATGGTATCCATGTGGCGGAACTGGCGGGAATCCCGCCTTCCGCGGTTGCCAGAGCCAGGGAAATAATGAAAGAGCTCGAGAACAAGCATATCAGAACGGATAAGACCTCGGCCGCTCCTCAGCTTTCTTTTTTTGACGATGGCAGATATGAAGGGATAATTAAAAAGATCAAAAACGCCGATACGGATAATATGAAGCCCGTGGCGGCGCTGACTTTGCTGGATGAGATGAAAACTGAACTCGGCCTTCCGGAGAAAGACGGGCACGGCGGGAAGACGGAAAAATGAAAAAAAATAAAAAACTAACTGAAAAGCATCCTGTAAAAATAAAGAGTATTACAACGGCGGGGAACCTTGTTTCAGACATTCATAAAATGATAGGTGAAACACGTTCATCTGTTGCCGCTACAGTAAATATAGGCCTTACAATGCTTTACTGGAAAATAGGTAAACGGGTTAATGATGAAATCCTTGTAAATAAGAGAGCCGGTTATGGAGAGGAAATTCTTGCGACACTGTCGCAAGAATTGATTATTGAGCATGGGAGCAGTTTTTCTGAGAAGAATCTTAGGCGAATGGTTCAATTTTCCGAAGTTTTTTCAGATGAGAAGATTGTCGTATCACTGATACGACAATTGAGTTGGACGCATTTTATAGCGCTTATCCCTCTCAAAAAACCTCTTGAAAGAGAATTTTATGCTGAAATGTGCAGGGTTGAAAGGTGGAGTGTGAGGACTTTGCGGAAAAAGATAGATTCAATGCTGTTTGAGCGGACAGCTCTGTCTAAAAAGCCCGAAAAACTGGCGCGTATGGAACTTTCTAAATTGAGAGAAGAGGATAAACTTACGCCCGATCTTGTGTTCAGGGATCCGTATTTTCTGGATTTCTTAGGCCTTAAAGGAAGTTATCAGGAAAAAGATCTTGAATCTGCTATTCTGCGTGAAATAGAAGCTTTCATAATGGAATTGGGTGCGGGATTTTCATTTGTCGCCCGCCAGAAACGCATTACGATTGACAATGATGATTTTTATATTGACCTTCTATTTTATCACCGTAAACTGAAAAGTCTGGTTGTTATTGATCTTAAACTGGGGAAATTCAAAGCGGCTTATAAAGGGCAGATGGAGCTTTATTTAAGATGGCTCGAAAAATATGAAACAGAACCCGGCGAGCAGCCGCCATTGGGACTTATCCTCTGCGCGGAGGGGAATAACGGGCAAGTAGAGCTTTTGCAATTAGATAAATCCGGCATTCATGTTGCCGAGTATTTAACTGTGCTGCCGCCTAAAAAATTACTGCAAGAGAAACTGCACAAGGCAATTGGTTTGGCGAAACGGCAGATTGAGCAGAGGAATACGAATAAGGAAAAGAAATGAAAAACAGTAAGGCACTTCTGCGGATTGTTTTAATCGTGCTGTTCGCGCTGTTTGTCGCCGAGGGGGTGAGACAACGCCGTTCCGCAGTGACGGGCGGAATAGCCGGATATGTCTGTCTCGAGTGCATGGGTTTCAAATAAGCCGATGAAAAGAAAAAAGATCAGCGGCCATAAAAGAAGAATTGTCCAGATCCTTTCGCTTTTCCTGATAAACGGGAATTTTAAAACTTTTTTGACCGGCGGGCTTTACAAAGGAAAGCTTAAAAATATCTGTATTCCTGTTTTGAACTGCCATTCCTGCCCCTTTGCCCTTACGGCCTGTCCCGTAGGAATGATCCAGCAGTTTCTCGCCCTGGGCCTGAGGCAGGGTTTTACGGGATTTCTCTATATTATCGGTTTGATAGGCCTTCCCGCGATGTTTCTCGGGCGTTTTTTCTGCGGGTGGTTGTGCCCTTTCGGTTTTTTTCAGGAGATGATCTTTGTCAGAAAATTCAAACTGTCTTTTCCGCCATGGCTGAAATATCTTAAATACCTTTTTCTTTTCGGATTTGTGCTGGTGTTCCCCGTGATTTTTACAAATAAATTCGGCGTAGTCGCCCCCGCATTCTGTAAATACATCTGCCCTGCGGGCACGGCTGAGGCCGGTTTCTGGGGTCTGTGGGCGGGCTACGGCGGATTCGGTTTTGTCCTGGCGGGTAAAATGGCCATCCTCGCGGCAGTCATATTTTTTTCGGTCAGGATATGGCGTTTTTTCTGCAGGGCCTGTCCCCTGGGGCTGATACTCGGGTTTTTTAATAAAATCAGTCTTCTTCAACTTCGCCTGAATGACAGATGCGACAATTGCGGGGTCTGCGGGAGAATCTGTCCGATGAATATAGCCGTTCCGGTTGAGCTGAGTTCAAAGGACTGTATAAGATGCGGAAAATGTGTTGACGCCTGCCCGAAGAAAGCGCTGTCTCTGTCATTTAAAGACAGCGGAAAACGATGATAGCCTTTTCGACTTTGATGGCCGAGAAAGGCGGCGGATACCGCCAGCTTCTGCCTTTGCGGGTGGCAGGGCTTGAAAATCTGGAACTGACCTGGGGCGCGGGCGTGGATATAGATGACAGGGAATCTTTTCTAAAGGCGGGCAAAGAACTGAAAAAGGCGGGGATAAAAACGGTCTCGGCTCATGCCCCGCTTCACACTTCCCCGGGAAGGGATGTGGATATTTCCTCTCCCGACAATTGGGAAAGAAAATTCGCCATAAGGGAAACGGAAAAAAGCATACTGGCTTTGTCCCTTATGGCCGGCTTAGGCGCCGCAACGGTTATTCACATAGGCCGGGCGGTGGAAAATGCGAACCGCAAAAAACATCTCACGGCGGCTGTTGAATCTCTAAAAGAGATATGTAAATTTTCGGCGGAGTTTAATGCGGAGCTATGCCTTGAAAACACGCTGCCCGGGCATCTGGGCTGTTTTCTGGACGAGCTTCTTGAGGTCAGGGAAAAATCCGGATTTCCGGGCTTAAAATTCTGTCTGGATACGGGGCATTATAATCTTGCCGAACCCAACCCTGATATGCTCTCTGAAATGGCGCCGGATATAACAGAACTTCATATTCATGATAACAATGGTGACAAGGACAGTCATCTCGTCCCCGGCCGGGGATGTATTAACTGGAAAGATTTATTGGCTTTGATAGCAATAAGTCACGAAATGTCGCATCCGCCGCGGCGGAGTCAACCTCTGGCACCACGTCTGAATGTGTTTGAGATCATGCGGGGAGGAGCTCCCGAAATCAGGGAATGCCTGGGCTTTGCCGCGGAACACGGAATAGGGTGAATATCCGCCCAGTGAATATCCGCCCAGTGAATATCCGCCCATTGACTATTGACGGCTTTCAGTGTATTATATTAGTGCGATGAAAAAGTTTTTATTTAGCTTCTGCGCGGCGTTTTCGCTGTGCGCCGTAGCCGTAAATCCGGCGCATGCGGATCTCACACCCGAACAGGTGAGAAAGATCTATGCATCCAGCGTCTTTGAGGCGCGGGATACCTACAACAACAGCAGGCCTATGAGATTCGCTGAATCTTCGGCCATTAACGGATTTTTCTCGACGCTGTTTGCCGAAAAAGTGAATAAAGTATCATCCTTCAAAATGACTTTTCAGCCGACAATGAAAGGCTGGACGGCCCTGGTTTTTCAGGCCATTTACAGCAGGGATTCGGGCCAGACTCTGCCGGCAAAACTCACGGCGCCCTATAAGATACTCGCCGCGAATGCCGTGTCCGCCATCCACGAACTGCGTTTTGACACGGCGTATCCCGTCAATACGGTTGCCGCCGGATTTATGTCGGCGCTGTTTTTGTTCGCTATTTCAATTTTACCTATACACAAAATAAAATTCAGGCTTTTTATTCAGAGAGAGTAAAATTTAATCCCCGACGGTGGATACTTAAACCGTACAGCAAAACATTCGGCTTTTAGCTCGAATTTTTTTCTATGCGGTTTATAATATGAATAAACATAAAGAAACAAATTGCCACGCGCGTAAGGCGCTGTTCGCCGACGGCAGCCGCTTTCTGCCCCTTGGCGCTCTGGCTGTCATTGCCGGCTTTTTGTGTTTCGCTCCGGCATTCGCAGAGGCGAGGTTTTTGTTTTTCGGCAAAGATAAAAGTCCGCGGGAGATTAAAGCGGATCAGGCGGTGAAAAAACTTAAGGGTTCAAATTCCGCCGAAAGAGGGCGGGCCGCGGATGAGCTGATGCAGATGGATAAAAAAAGAGGCGTTAGCGAAATTAAAACAGCCCTCAAAAAAGAGAAAGACGATCAGGCGAAGAAAAATATGCTTAACGCTCTGGGGAATTCCGGCGATGCTGAAGCTATTCCGGATGTGAAAGAGCATCTGTCTTCAGGCGATAGGGGCGTGAGGCTTTATGCCGCCTGCGCCTTGGCCGCGCTCGGTGATGATTCGGGGCTGGGAGAACTTGAAACCGTTATTACGGATGCGGGCGAAAGCCGCGGCCGCAGGTCGTTTGCCATAAGGTCGCTGGGCGGAATAAAAACAGACGCGGCTGTCGCCGTTTTAGAGAATGTCCTGAAAGACGGCGATTTCGCCATACGGCTTCAGGCGGTGTCTTCTTTGGGGAAAATCGGCACATCAAGGGCGCTGAACACGGTTAAGGGGATGGCGGGCGACAAAGATGAGAGGGTGCGGGATGCCGCGGGAAATATTCTGATGAGGACGGAAAAATGATTTCCGGAAATATTAGGAAATTTAGAAAATCACTTTCCACCGTCCCCTTTTTGTTCGGAAAACCCGTAGTTGCCTCCGCTTTTCTTCTTGTTTTTATGGCCGTGAGGGTATTCGCCATTGCCACTTTTTATTTTAAGGACGCCGCGGCTCCCAGTGACGCACCTTCAACCATTTACTGTACGGATCCTGAATCCGGCTACACTTATGCTGCTTACGGCACAAATGTCAGGACAATGGGAACCAACCCGGGAGGCGCGGAATTAACATGGACGCATACTGCGTTTGGGGCCGGTACCGGAGCTAATAATATTAACTTTGGAGGTGATATTTTTGTTTCTCCGGCGCTCAAAGCTCAGACGCTGAATTCGGGAACATGGTCGGCTCAGTTCAGGATGTATGCCAACGGTGACAAAGACAATGACGATTACGCGAGAATATGTGTTTATGTGTGGAGAAATAATTCTGTGGCGGCGGTGATTGTGTCCTCTTACACACAGACGACAACACATATTGTCGGCACGGTTTTGAAAACAATAAGTTTCACAGGGCGACCCGGAGCGGCCTGCAGTATACTGGATAACGATTATCTTGTCGTTGAGGTCCTCGCCAGAACCATGACTAACGCTCCTGCCAACTCGGCGCCGGATTATATTTATGTAGGCAGAGATACGACAGACAGTTATCTCACCGCTCCGCAGGATCTGCAGATTTTTACAGCGCCGAATCTTACGTCCGTTACTCCGGATGTAAAGGGTCAGGGCTGTTCATTGGAACAGATTAACTTTACGGGAACTGATCTTCAAAGTGACGATATTCTATCTTTTATGAGGGTGGATGTGGCCGAAATAGATACAATAGGGCAATCTGCGAAAACAATATGGACGACCAGCGGCACAGTTAAAATATCAATTCCGGATACCGTGGAAACAAGCGCCGCCGGCGGAAGTGTTGTTCTGAGAATCGCCAGACTTTCCAATACAAATCTTTTCAGCGAAAAAGCTTTTACAATAAGTTCTTATCCTCTTTCGGCCGTGACCAGTCCGGCGGATTCTTCTTTGAAAAACTCCGTTGCTTCTATAGGGGGTACGGCTAATGCCCGGGGCGGGACGATAGCTAATATCTGGATAGCCATAGAAAAGATAATGGCGGGAGATAACGAATTCTGGGATGGTTCGCAGTGGACAACCACTCCGGGGGCCAATCAGTGGCTGGCCGTCACGCCGGATACTTCATGGTCATATGATTCGTCCGGCGTGACATGGGATTCTGCTAATTCTCTTTATCAGCTTAAATCAAAAGCCAAAAATTCATACGGCGGCATTGAAAGCGTGGGGAGCGGCATACAGTTCCGTTTTGATGGACAGCCGCCTGTCGTCACTTCAACCGTGCCGGTCAACAATCTCTATTCGGCACAAGCCTTCAATTTTTCGGGAACTTCTTCGGACAATTCCTCGTCCTATGGTTATGGTGTTAAAACCTCAGGCGGCATTACCATGAGAATTTACGCTGTCAATGTTTCCAAATACTGGCATGGTGATGTCAATCAATGGGTAGAAGGCGAATACTGGTGCGTTGCGACGGGCTCTACCTCGTGGAATTATTCAATTGCCACGTCTTCGTGGAACGAAAACCAGCATTATCAGACAATCGTCAGAGCCGAGGATCAGGGGGGTAATTTTTCAACAGTGTGGTCAACGCGGAATTTCACATATGACATTTATGCCGCTTCTCCCGAAAAACCGGATTCCAGAGTGACGGATCCGGTAGATGGGGAATACCGCGGTTCCCAATGGATAGAGAATACGGGTATCTCCGGTACGGCCTCTGACAACACCCGTGGCGGCCTTGACATAGGCAATGACTGGGGGATACAGTACGCCATACGCAGGCAGAGCGACGGTTTTTGGTACGATATAGGTATTCCCGGATTCAAAGACAACAGCGGCAATCCTTTCTGGAATGCCGTAAACGCGGTAAATATGGCGGAAACTTCAGCAACCGACTGGAGTGAGACTCTCACGGCTGATTGGGTGCGGACTCTTTCCGCGACGGAGTTTGATGACGGGGTATCGTATGATGTTATAAGCAGATGCCGCGATATAACGGTCAGCGCATACGGAGGCCCGAATTACGAGATAGTTTATGAGACTTCTACATTCATTATGGATAAGGGCGTGCCGAGCTCTGCTATTTTGTCGCCTGTACTGTCACATTATCAGGATGTGAATACGATATCGGGGACGGCCGCGGACACTTTGTCCGATGTTAAGGAAACGGGCGGGGTTAATATAAGGGTTAGTTATACTAATGGAACAAGCACATATTACCTATTGCCCACTAACCTCTGGGACAGCGTTCCGAATGTTTCGCACTGGCTTGTTTGCTCGGGTTCGCATACATGGTCATATAATTCTGCCGCGGTAGCCTGGACTGATACGGTTGATTATAAAGTTGAGGTTAGAGCGGAAGATAAAGCGCAGAACAAACAGACAACTTTTCCGAATAACACATTTATGTGCGATGTGTCAGCGCCGGCTTCCGCTTTGACCAATCCGCAGACAGGGCAGCTGTACCGAAGGGGTTTCCCGACTTTGATTCAGGGCACTGCGGTCGACGTGTCCTCAACGGTCGCGAAAGTTTATCTTAAAATAAAAGAAAACTCGGCTGATATTTATTGGTCGGATAATTTAAATACATGGGTGGGTTATTCAACAATTTGCGCCTGCTCGTACTCCGCGCCTAATTGGACATATGATTCAGACGCCAAAGGGGTGGGTTGGGTGAACGGAACAGAATACAGCCTGATACCTTATGCGAGGGATTTCCCGGGGAACGCGGGCGACGGAACATCACGGAATTTTACATGGGATGTGAAAATTCCCACATCAGCGGTGACAACGCCCGCTAACGCGTCTTTTTTGAACAGCTTACTGACAATTGTGGGCACGGGCGCCGATTCCACGGGTCTTATAAATAAGGTATATGTGGGCATCAAGGATACGGTGAATTTGAAATGGTGGGATGGAACTTTGGTTCAGTGGGGCGCCGAGGAGTGGAACACAGCATGGGCCGGCTCCGAACCGGCGCCGATTTGGGATTATGATATGCCTCATTCAACGGCTTACTGGACAAATAACCACAAATACATCATTTACACGAAAGCTGTTGATGAATCTGTCAAAAATATCAGCGGCCAATGGGTGGGGAACACCGAAGACGCGCTGAACAACGGCACCAGTTCATATTTTACGTTTGACGGAAGCGCGCCCGAATCAAAAATAGACAATGTGACGGACAGTTCCTATATAAAAAGCCTTACTGATATAACGGGGACGGCTCTTGATTTGAACGGACAGTTGACGCCGGCTGGCTCCATAGGGCAGATCAGCAGTGTTAAGATACATATTTATGATGCTAACGCAGGGGAATACTGGGGGGGAGCCCTGGGCTGGCAGACGGGCGGCCTCGTTCCTTCCGACGCACAATACAGAACAGTTTCTTATACGGCTTATCATGCCGGCGGTTCTTCGGGAACATTTGTTTATAATTCCGGTGTTGAAAGTTTTCCTTCATGGACCCCGGGAAACCAATATAGACTTATAACCAAGGCGCAAGACGGCGCTTCCAACAAGGAAGTGACAGTTTCCACGGTATCGTTTTATTACGACGTTTATGTAGTCGGCCCGCCTGAATATCCCGATTCTTCTATCACATATCCGGCGAATAACTGGAATACCAAAACAACGACGACGACTATCAGCGGTTCAGCCGCTGACAATGTTGCGCTGAACTGGGTTTATGTTAAAATAATGCGTTTAACGCAGGCGGGAGCGACCGATTACTGGCAGGGCGCCACATGGGCGGGAACAGAAAAATGGCTCAACTATAATCAGGGAACTTTAAGCTCATGGGGAAGAACAGTTCCTTCGGATTCTTCTTTTTGGACAGAAAACCGTCTCTATAAAATTATTTCAAGAGCTGAGGACAAGGCGCTGAACTGGGAAATTAATTTCACAACTATAACGGTTGTTTATGACTTGCTCATTCCGACCGCTGCTGTGACATATCCCGCAAACAGCGGTTATGTTTCGTCGGTCGGGAAAATAACTGGGACTTCGGAGGATTCGTGGCCCGGGCAGACGGGGAATGTCTATCTGAAATTGCAGAGGCAGGATAATTCCAAATACTGGAAGGGTTCGTCTTCCTGGACGGCGGTGGAGACATGGCTTGCCCCAACTTTGTCCAGCGGCGGAACTTGGTGGCAATTGACTGACAATCCGTCATGGGAAACGACGAATTATGAGGCTTATGCTAAGTGCAAAGACAAAGCGGATAACTGGCAGACTGTTTATTCCACCGTTGCATTTATAGGTGATTTCACGGCGCCGTCTTCAACTGTTACAACGCCAGCCAACGGTTCCTCGCAGGATTCTGTCGCAGTGATTTCGGGCGCGGCCTCCGACGAAAATGAACTTGATTATGTGAAAATTGACATAAAAAGAAATACGGACAATTTCAGGTGGGACGAAGACAATGAGCAATGGGTGGATACATCAAACACTCCTTTCTGGCTTGATTGCGCCGGATCGGGCGGCTGGTCGTTTACCATTACTTATCAGACTTCATGCTGGTCAAACGGCCTTTCCTATACGATAACCCCGAAAGCCTTTGACAAGGCGGGGAACTCTTCGGTGGGGACAGCCTCAATATTTAATTTTGTCTATCCCGCACAGAATCCTTTCAAGGTGTCGTATCCCTCTGTGATGACGGCCGGAGTAGCCGGAAATTTTACGGTGACCGCATGGAATTATGATTACAGCGCCACCGCCACAGGCTACGGGGGAGATGTTTTCTTTGATTCTTCCGATAATTACATGCTTGTTGACGGGAATGCTCACGACGGCTATTCTTACACGTATGTTCCAGGCGGCGGCGGAGACAATGGTGAACACATATTTTCCGTTACAATGAAAACCGCAGGTACAAATCTCTGGTGGAAAGTTTGGGATCCGGACACATACGGATATGTTATTTCCTCACAGGTTGTTATAAACAAAGTTAATCCCGGCGCTCTCAAATATTTCCAGGTGACCGTTAACAAGACCGGCGACCCGAATGATCCCGCCGGCGTGACGGCGGGCGTGCTGAGGAGCGTCACCGTCAGCGCCTATGACGCGCAGAAAGATTACAATGATGCATCCCGTACGGGCGGCAATCCTAAGACGAATTATAACGGAATTGTTCATTTCACTTCTTCCGACGGAAACGCTTCCATCCCCGCGGATTATCAGTTTACTTCGGGTTCGGGAGAAGATAACGGCGTCCACACATGGTTGGTCGGCTCATCAACGGGCGTTAAGTTTAAAACAATGAATCTGAACGGCGCGTGGCTGAGGACAAACGATACGGATCTGACAACTTCAACGGGAGCGGCCGCGGGAATTATTGTTTATCCTAATTCTTACGCTTCGGGAAGTTTTGTCGTGTCTGCAGCCACGGGGCCCTGGACGGCCGGCGTGGGAAGAGCCACAATGACCGTGGAATCTGTTGACGCTTACGGCAACAGGTGCTCAAGCGGAGTGTATAATTACAACGGCACGGCAAAATTCACATCTTCCGACGGAAATGTTTATTTTGGGAACACAAAATCAACGACTGTTTACACATTCACAACCGGCGCTTCGGGCGACAACGGATACCATGTGTTTAACGCCACCGCGCAGTTTAGAACAAGCGGGACACAGTGGATAAAAGCAAAGGACGAAAGTAACACCCAGGAGGGTTTGAAAACGGGTATTGTTGTTTACCCCGGCGCAGCGACGCATTTTGCCGTAACAGCGTCCACGAATGTTACGGCAGGAGCTTCTTTTGATGTTACGGTTGAGGCCCTTGACCAGTTTAACAACAGAGACACAAACTATTATTCCGCCGACTCCGAATTTGATTTCAGCGCTCTCAACAGCGACAACAGCCCAATGAGCAATTCTTCTTTTATTCTTGACCCCACGACTTTTGAAGCCGGCTGGAACGGTTACCATCCGTTCGGAAGCCAGGCGACACTTAATGCCGCCGCAGGGACAGGCAAGAAAATTAAGGTGACGGATACCGGAAAATCAATTACGGGCGAGCGGCAAAGCATAAAACTCAATCCGGCGTCGGCCTGGTCGCTTGAGGTTTTTGTTGATAACCTCGGCGACGCGGGCGCGGCGGTTACGCTTGTCGCGGGCGGGTGGTACAATATGAAAGTCCGCGCGAAGGATTTTTACGGGAACGTTGATACAAATTATGCGCAGCAGATAAAATTTACCTCACCCAATTCGTCAAGCTATCTTTTTGACACCGACGGTTCCGCGGGTGCACCGTATATTGACACTTACACTTTTGTGGGCGGCGACCTCGGTTCTAAGGTTTTTTCCGCCGCGGTCTGTCTGAAGCAGACGGGTGTTAATAAAATTGTAAAGGCCTCATCCACGATTTCGGGCGTTTACGGCCAGAAAGTCAATAACACGGTTAGTGCCGCTACACTTAATTCTTTTGCCGTAAGCGGCGTTGAAAATCCCCATTCAAAGGGGCATAATCAAAGCTGGACGGTTGCGGCTGTTGACCTTTATGGAAATACCGTTACGAATTATTCAGGAACGGTCAATTTTGAGTCAGGAGCTTCCGCCTATACATTTCTACCGGCAAATTATAAATTTGTGACTTCCGGGGGCAGTCCCGATAACGGAATTCACACTTTTGAAGTGAGCGCTTCCACGTATCTTGTTTTTAATTCAACGGGACTTTTATATATCAAAGCGATTGATTATTCCGCTGGCAAAGAGGGCAAGCAGGAGAATATAAGAGTCGTGGGTTTACCTCTAAGCGCCGTGACTGTGCCCTCTTCGGCAGTTAACTATTGGTCAAATGTGCCGGGGCTCCAGGGTACGGCAGCTGTCCAGCATTCGGCAGCGACGCTCGCGAAAATCGAGATAAATATAAAAAACATTGACGATGTTAAATGGTGGGACGGGTCAGACTGGAATGCGGGCTCGGTGAACTGGATAGAAGTTTTCGGCGATCCATGGACATATGCCGGCGTTCCGCAGGTCAGCTGGGAAGACCCGAAAGAATTTAAAATTGAGAGCAGGAGCTATGATAATTTATTCGGCACACAAACCGCTGTTGGTTCGGTTCAGTTTTATGTTGACAAAACTGAACCTGGTTCAAATATAACAACACCAGGCTGGGATGACAGGAAAAACGCGCTGGATAATATAATAGGGGCATGTTGGGATACGGGTTCCGGCGTGGATATCGTGAAAATAAAAATATCGTCGGGGGCTTACACATGGACGGGTTCGTCGTGGTCGGTTAATATCCACTGGATTGAGGCCGCGGGAACAGGAGGTTCTCCGCCGACGGGCTGGAACTATGGCGCTTTTGCGGACGGCGTGAACTGGTCTGACGGCGTTGAATACAATATAGATTCAAAAGCTTGGGATTTATCGTCGCCCGCGAAAGAACAATCCACTGCATTCAACACAAAATTCACTTATGATGTAACTCCGCCCACCACTACTGTTTCAAATCCCGCTGACGGCAGCGGAAGAAACGCTCTGAATGAAATATCGGGCAAAGCCGGGGATAAAAACGGGGTATCGGCGATTTCAGATGTTTATATATGTATAAGAAAAGCCGGGCCGACTTACTGGGACAGAGACGGCGGCACAGGATGGGGCGGGGCCATAATATGGAATGAGTGTTCAGGAACAGATAACTGGACGCTTAATTCGTCAACGGTCACCTTGACGGACGGTTTGGAATACAAACTTTATGTGAAAGCCACCGATGCCGCCGGCAATCAGACAAACATAGTGGACGGTGATATAACAAGCGGCGTAAATTATAACAGCAGATTTTATTATGACACACAGGACCCGAATGCAAAAATAACTTACCCTGAAGATGCGGGAAAATATAATAATGTTGCCGCTCTTTACGGTACTGCCGCGGACAATAACACAACGGCGCCGGGAAGAGAAATTGATTATTTAAAAATAAACGTGTATGACACAACAGAAAGCAAAACATGGGACGGCGGGCCCGCCGCGGGCGGTGACGGCTGGGATGCGGGTGAATATGATGACGCTGCCCATTGGAGAACTGTTTCTTATACGGCTTATCAGGCAGCCGGTTCCTCGGGGACATGGGGCTATCCTTACGGCATAGGTGATTCAACGCCGACGTGGACGGATCCGCGCGCTTACAGGGTTAGGATAAGAGTTTATGATAAGGCGGGCAATTATGTTTCGTATGTTGATACAATAACTTTTACTTATGACACATATGCGGCATCGCCGGAGCGGCCGGATTCATTGGCTAATTCAATTTCAAACGGCGATCATCTAAATGACACATTTTCGTCAATAAGCGGCACAGCTGTGGACGATATACTTTTGGATGATATAGATCCGGTGAACATAAAGATATGGCGCGCGGACACATCTCAATTCTGGGGCGGGGCTTCATGGGGGAGTGATATATGGCTTTCCGCATCCGGCGGCGTTTCATGGTCGAGAGCGATACCACCGGATCCGGCGAACGCATTTTGGGTTGAGAATTCTTCTTACGGGATAATCACAAGGGCAAAAGATAAGGCGGGGAATTATGAGAGAGTGTTTTCTACGGTATCTTTTATTTATGATATTGAAACTCCTGATTCTTTGACAACCTACCCTGCCGTTTCGCCGAATGATTATATAGCATCCTCCGCCGCTGTCAAGGGAACATGCTATGACACGCTGCAGGGAATCACAGATAAGGTTTATGCGAGACTTGCCAGAAACAGCGATAACAAATATTGGAAAGTGACGGCCTCTTCCTGGTCGGCGGCTGAATACTGGAATGAATCATGGCTTTCTCCGGGAGTGACGTCATGGGTTTTAACAGCGCCGACTGGTGACTGGAATGAAAGTGTTTCTCTTTACAGTTTGAACCCGCGCGCTAAAGATAAGGCGGGGAACTGGGAAAGCCCTTTTTCAACAAAAACATTCCAGGCGGATTTTACTGACCCGAATTCGTTTATAACGGAGCCGGTTTTTGACGATTACGACACTCTTCCCGCGATAAAAGGAACGACATATGAGGCGAAAACAATAAACAAGATTAAAATAGACATAAGAAGAACAGATAATAACTGGAGATGGAATAACGCCTCTTCAACATGGACGGCTACAAATCCTTATTGGAACGAAATAAGCGGAGCGTCATCATGGCAGTTCGACATAAGTTTCCCGACGAGGTGCTGGCAGAGCGGCAAAAGCTACGAGGTTACAGCGCATGCTGTTGACGGAGCGCAGAACGAGGAATCGGATGACGCGGATAATAAAAAATCATTCAACTTCAGGAAGGCGCCGGTGACATTTCAGCTCGGCGGTATTCCGTCAAATCCCGTCGCGGGCACCGAATATACGGTGACGGGAACAGCATTTGATGAGGATCTTACCGTCGCGTCAGCGTATAAACAGTTTGTGGAATTTGAGTGTTCAAACCCGGCCTACACAGTTTTGCCGTCGTCATATCAGTTTACGACAAATGACGCCGGCGTTCACGAGTTC
>PHAM01000049.1 GCA_002841685.1 Elusimicrobia bacterium HGW-Elusimicrobia-2
TTTTTCCGGCAGCCATTCCTGCAGACTTGGCGGCAGCAGATATTCTTGCTCTCTATTACATTCTTTGAAATTGTATCCCATTTTTCCCTCCATCTTTAACCGTTATTGCTGAATTATATCATATTTTTCCCGCCAGTAGGGGTTTATGCAACAGACTCGAATACGATTTAATTCGCGGCAAAAAGTGAACGGCGTTTTTTTATCAAAAAATCCTTATGGCAAAACTTCAGTGTCCCATTTTACGCGGTTGCAAAATCGGGGGAATAGTTATATAATTCGTTCGAACGTTCGCCATAATGCAAACGTAAACTAAGATAGGAGGAAGAAAGAAATGGCCAAAGACAAAAAGCAGGTTTTGGAAAACACAATCAAGCGGTGCAGGGAAAAAAACATAATTATCCCAACATTTGAGCAGATGTATGACCCTGAAAAAGTTCCACAGGGTATAAAAGACGAACTGAAAGACATAGGCCTTTGGGATCTGCATCCCAGAAACCTCTTCAGGATCACCTGGAAAAACGAGCCCGTGAAACACGGAGGCTGTTTTGACGGCGTAAACTATATAGAACTCCCTAAAGAAATAACCGGTGTGAAGGCCAGGATAATGGTTTTGGTCGGGAAATTTTTTCCGACAGGAGCTCATAAAGTCGGCGCCTGTTTCGGCCCCCTTGTCACCAAGTTGATCACCGGAGAATTTGATCCCACGACCCAGAAAGCCGTTTGGCCCTCCACCGGCAATTACTGCCGCGGCGGGGCTTATGACTCCTATCTGCTTGATGTGCCGGCGATAGCCATCCTGCCGGAAGGGATGTCTAAAGAAAGATTTGAGTGGCTGAAGACGGTGGGCAGCGAAATTTTCGCCACCCCCGGAGTGGAGAGCAACGTAAAAGAAATATATGACAAATGCCATGAACTAAAAGCGGAAAGGGGTGACGGCGTTGTCATCCTCAACCAATTTGAGGATATGACGAACATGATGTGGCATTACGCCGTGACGGGACGCGCCATGGAAGAAGTTTATCAGAATAACAAAAAAGGGAACCAGCGTTTCTCGGCTATGTTTCTCACGCAGGGTTCGGCGGGAACTCTGGGCAGCGCGGAGTATATCCGTAAGTGCCATCCCTCAGTCAAAGTGGGCGCCGGCGAAGCTTTGGAGTGCCCCACCCTGCTTTACAACGGCTTTGGCGGCCACAGGATAGAAGGCATAGGCGATAAACATGTGCCATGGGTGCACAACCTGAAAAATATGGATATGGTCGCGGGCATAGAGGATGAGAAATGCATGCGGATGATAAGGCTTTTCAACGAGAAAAAGGGCCATGCCTATCTTAAAAAGCAGGGGGTTTCAGACGAGATCATTTCCAAACTCGATCTCCTGGGAATATCCTCTGTGGCGAATATAATAGGCTCGATAAAAATGGCGAAATATTACGAGATGACTGAGAATGACATGGTCTTCACAGTCGCCACGGATTCAATGGAGCTCTACGGTTCCAGGCTCAAAGAGCTGAAGGAAGAGCGTGGGGAATATACCGACATTGACACGGCAAGAGATTACGAGACCTGTCTTCAGGAGATAGACACCGAGCATCTTATCGAACTCAGTTACCGCGATAAGAAGAGGATGCACAATCTCAAATATTTCACATGGGTTGAACAGCAGGGCAAGGAAGTTGAAGACCTTGACGCCCAATGGTACGACGAGAACTGGTGGTCGGACCGTCTGGATATTACCGGCAAATGGGACAAACTCATAAACGAGTTTAATGAAAAAACCGGTGTTGATAAAAAGTATAAATAATCTCTGAGTTTTCGGCCTCAGTTGGCGGCATCGGCAGGCCCGTGTGCCGGATAGCGCGCCGATGCATGCTGGTTCCACGGGGAACGAGCCGGAGGGGATATGTATAAAAAAGGCATTAACCTTAATACGATAACGGTGGAAACTCTCAAAACGCTTCCCGGGATAGGCGACAATCTTGCAAGGAGCCTCGCGCTCCACAGGGAACTCAAAAGCGAATTCGTCAACCCCTCGGAATTCAGCGCCATTGTCCCCGAACATGCGTATTCCGAAATAGTGAAAGATTACAATATTTACGCGGTTTCACCGCATGTGTGGAAAAGCAGGATAACAAACGAGATCAACAAGCTCCTTAATCCGGATCTGACAATCTTTTTTTTGGAAAATTCGTCGGTGGCGGTGAGCATAGAGAAGAATATTTACATAATAAATCTTCCCCACGGGGGAAAAGTCAGGTACTCCGGCATTGAAAATATACTCCGTGAAAACGGAGCAATAGCCGGATTCAAAAGGTTAATGGGCTGGCACCCGGAAATAAAAGCCCTGCTCTTGACAGGGCTGATCGATATGGAGGCGCTCAACAGATTTTTAGCGCGCTACAACACATCTTCTCTCTTCTGTGTTCATGAGGATGAGATATTGAACACCGGGAGCAAACAAAAATTCATCGCGGAGATGATAATGTCCAAGAAAATAAAAACCTTCGCCTCCGGCGGTACAATAAAAAACGGGGATTTTTTTGAGATAAAAATGTTTCCGCCCTCCGGCGAATCTTCCGGCTGCGCCCTCATGATCTCTTTCGGCTCGGTCAGTGTTTTGCTGATGTTCAATATGACGGAATCCGATCAGCGGGATCTGATCCACGCTCCGGCGGGCGCCGGGCTCAGGCCGAACGCCGTGTGCTCGTGGGGAACCTCGCCTCTGCCGATTTTTATGCAGTTCTGCTCTTCTCCCGAATTGATAGACACGCGTAAAAAAAAGAAATTGATCAGTGACGGAAATCTTATTTATGCCGATTAAACCCTCCCGAAAAAATCTACTGAAACTGGTGGAAAATCTCGTCAATATACGTTCGGACAAAAAAAATCCGGCCATGACGGCTTTTCTTAAAAAAGCTCTCCGGGAAAACGGCTGGAAGAATATCAGGGAACACGGCGGAAACGTCTGGGGCAGCATCGGGACGGGAAAGATAAAAATTCTTTACGACATACACTCCGACACCATCCCGGCGCGGAAAGCCGGATGGCGCGGCGATCCTTTTACCGCCCGATTTCAAAACGGCCGCTTGTACGCTCGGGGCTCGGTGGATGACAAAGGCCCGCTTGGAGCGGCGATCTTTTCCGGGAATTTTATAAAGAATTCTAAAGATTACAGAGTTTATCTGCTCGCCTCTGACAGGGAAGAAATTGACGAGGGTTACGGATGCCGCGTTTTCCTCAGAAAAGAAAAAGTAAAACCGGATTTTGTCCTTATATCCGAACCGTCCGATATGAAACTTATTTTCGGCCAAAGAGGGAGGATCGAGATCACGCTCACCGCGCGGGGCATACCCGCTCACGGCTCCATGCCGGAAAAAGGTAAAAATGCCATTTTAATGCTGAACGGGGCCTTGAATTCTCTGTCAAAACTCAAATTCGCGAGAGTGCCGCCCTTCACGGCCACGACCGTCACGCCAACCGTGATAAAAAGCGAGGGAGAGGGAAAAAATGTACTGCCTTTGAGCTGCAGCGTTCTCCTGGACATCAGAATAAATCACAAAGAAAGCGTTGACTCGCTGATTAAAATCCTGAAAAAGAACTTTCCCCGGGAAATAAAAATAGAAGCGGGAAAGTTCTGCCCTGCATGGCTTCTTAAAGATCACGATTACGCCATTGCCGCGAAAAAAACATTCGCGCAGGCCTATGGAAAAACAGCCGCGCCCGCTTACTGGAAATTCTGCACCAATGGTTCGTCTTATGCCTCAAAAGGCATTCCGGTGATAGGTTTCGGGCCTGGCAAACCGCAGCTTTGCCACAAAAAAAACGAGAATATAAAAATGTCGGATATTGAAAGGTCCGTTGAGTTTTTCAGGCTGCTTCCCTCTCATATAGCGGAGCTCAAAACATGATGAAAAAAAAGATACTGCTTTCCTGTGCCGCGGCGGCGCTATTTTTATGCCGGCAGTCACGCGCGGCGGAGCCGCTTTATATAGCTGACTTGCCCAACATCCACGAATACGAGCTTTTCGCCAACAACGGCTGGGCAGGCAACTGGTATGTCGGCTACGACCACTGCTGGATCGCGGAACTTCCTCCGGTGCCGGAAAAGAAAAAATTCAAGAAAGCTTTTCTCGGAGTAAAACTAGGGCGGGCTAAAACCCTCAAGCAGATTGAAGCCGGCGTCCAGGCGGAAATAGACTCTCAAAAGAAAAAACTTGAGGGCGCGTCTCCCGCGGAACAAGAGAATCTAAAGGCCGAAATAGAATCTTTGAAAAAGCAATCGGCGGAAAAGGCGGCAATACATATATCTATTTCATCCGATTCGGATTTTTCCGGCAAGGAAACATATACCGCGGCGTTTAACAGCGAGATTCCGCTTGAAGGAGATTATAACGAGGCCATGAACAATGTGGGTGAATCGCGCTGGTTCTGGACAGAGGTGCCCATATCGGCAATTTCCGCCGAACAGTCCAATTTTGTGGCCGCATGGTCGGACAACCCGCTATTTACATCGGTTTCCTACGCCCCGGTGATCGCCGCGGGCTGGTCGGAAAAAAACAAATACGCCTATCTGTCCACTGACAACTTCGGAAAAGCGCCGGGCAATCTGGAAAAGAAGATCAGTTTTTTTACGCCCGCGCTGTGCATAAAGCTTGTGGCTGAGCATGAGCAAAATTTGAAAGTGCGTGTGCTGAAAGCAGGGATCAACGACGGCATTTTAAGAGTATGCGCGGCGGTGGAGGGCGCGCCGGAAAGGCTCCGCCTGCGTGTTTTTGCTGACAACGGGGAAATCCCGACGGGTTTCGGCATTTCAGCGCCGCCGTGGTGCCTCACAATATATAAACTTGAAAAGGGCAGATACAGTTTTTATCTTGACGCTGAAGACTGTTACGGCAATAAAGCCGTCAGTGAGAAAAAAACTTTCGCTGTGGAGTAGGGCTGCGGGTGTAAATCCGCCGCCGGTTTGAGGAGGAAAAATGGAACCAATGGAAGTGATCGGGGCGATGACTGTCGTAAACATTGTTATGAATCTGGTAATTTTGATTTTGTGCGCTTTTATTTTCGCGAAAGTCAGAATACTGCGTAAATTCCTGAGCAAATAACAGCGAAACAAATAACCGCGCCGCTTCTGCGGCCGTGTTACACGTTGACAAAGTCAGCGGACAGATAGTATAATTACCTCTTATGAGCGATAAAACCGTTAAACGGTACCATGTGCCCAGGAAACAGCTTACGATTATGCTGCTTCCTCACGGAGGAAGACGCGGAACACAGGTCACAATATCCTATCTGTTCCTGTTTCTCGGATGCTCGGTGTGGTTCGCCATAACGGCGACAGCCGCATATTTCATAAGCGAACGCGTGAGAGTGACCGAAACTCAAAAAGCGAATATCGCGCTACAGAGCAAGGTTGTCAGCTTTACTGAAAAATTAAACAGCTCCCTCGACCTTATCGCAGAGACGGCCGACCTCAATACTCGGCTGAAAGGGATACTCGCGCTGGGGAACAAATCAAAGATCATAGAATACTCAGCCGCCGGCGGCCCGTCAAAACTCCAGAGCCTTCAGTTATCCAAAATTCTTCTTGAGACAAACCCCGCTGAATCCGAGGAACTGCTGGCGATGAATGCGGAAGAAATGTTCGCGGGCGGATGGCAGGAAAAGCTTAATTTTCGCGAGATTTCAGAATATCTGAACGAAAAAAGAATACTGGCCCGTTCAACCCCCGCGATTTGGCCGGCAATGGGCAGGGTGACAAGCCCCTTCGGCCTGAGAGCTTCCCCTTTTACGGGAAACAGCCAGTTCCACAGCGGGCTTGACATCGCAAATGTGAAAGACACACCCTTAAGGGCAACTGCCGACGGGAGAGTGGTTTTCGCGGGCTGGGCGGGGAATCTGGGTAAAACCGTTGTGATATCCCACCGCATGGGCTATACAAGTTATTACGGGCATTGCGATGAGGTTTTTGTTAAACAGCAGGACAAGATAGAAAGAGGACAGATAATCGCGAGCATAGGCAGCACCGGACGCGCGACCGGATATCATGTGCATTATGAGATAAAACGATACGGGAAAGCGCTTAATCCCATGTATTTCGTTAATAGGAGTTTTTAAATGTTCGGTTCAAACAAATTAGAGAAAAAAATAGGCCGTATTGAGACAGTGATAGGTCACGAAAGCGTGATAACCGGCACGATCGCAACCAAAGGATCCCTAAAAATCGACGGGCTTGTGAACGGCGGGATAGAGCAGGCGGACGCGGTGATTATCGGCGACACCGGAAAGATCATAGGCGACATCACCGCGCAAACGGTCATTGTAAGCGGAGAAGTGGAAGGTAATATCCACTCCTACATATCCATGGAACTCATGGAGGACGGTAAAATAAAAGGCGACATCAAGACCTCGCAGATAACCATAAACGAGGGAGCTTTTTTTGAAGGCAACGTCACCATGGAAAAAACCGCGCCGCTGCCGAAAAACGAAGACTAATCAAAATAGAGAAGGGCCCGGGCTATTTCTTCTCTCACGGCTGAATTTTTTGTTTCCATAAACAATTTTCTGAGGTTCTCTTTCTCTTTCATCTCCCGCAAGGTCATTACCGAGCGGATCCGCAGCTCATCTTTCTCATCTTCGCGGGAAACAATAGAAACAAGCAGTCCGGCAAATTGACGCTCATCCATATAACCGGCCATATCTATGCACCAGTAACGGAATTTCCAGTAATAAGACTCCCCTTTTATGCCGGACCATAAATCCCTGCCTTCAATAGCATCCGCTATAAACGGCGCTGCGGGCGAAGGATGCTCCAGCAGAACAACCGCTTCTTTCAGCGTGCTGATACCGAGACTCTCAAGCGAACTGTCCGAGGAAGCTTTCTTCCGAACCCTTTCCAGCGCCTCAAGAACGGCTCTTTTTTGATGAGGGCTGATCCTCTGTTTTTTTTCTGTCCAATAATCGCGCGGAACCTCAGGCTGAACAATCATACGCTTAGCCGGATAACATCCCGACATTAAAATTAAACCCAGCGCCAGCGCGGCGGCGCGCGAGGTTTGACTGTTAATTTGATTTTCTGTCATTTTATTGTAGAATATATCATAAAATTTGAGAAAATAACATGAACTTTTTGCCAGGGGGAATAAATTTATGGAATTTGTGAGAAAGCACGCCAAGACAATTCTCAGCGTTATCGCCGCTGTTTTCATAATCGGCCTTTTCTATATGAACTATCAGGCTCAGGGGCCGACAGCCGTGAAAGTAAATAAAACTAAAATAAGTTACGACGATTATCACCAGTCTTTCACACAGCGCCTTGACAAAGAGCGCGATGAGAGGGAAACGCCCCTCACCGCCGATGACATCAGTAACATAAAGCAAAACATTCTCGCTCAAATGGTACAGGATGAACTCATAATGCAGCAGGCCGAAAAATTCGGCGTAAAAGTGCCGGACGAAATAGTCTCATCTTCCATAATGTCCATGAAGGCATTCCAGCAGGACGGAATATTCAGCCAGAATCTCTATCAGCGGGTGCTGGCCATGTATTATAAAATGTCCCGATTTGACTTTGAGAACGATTTGAGGGATTCTATTAAAAAACAATTTTACAGAGATTTAATGCTGTCATCCGCTAAAGTGTCACCCATGGAGGCCGCCATCGTATTCAAATCATCCTTCCCTAAAGAAGACTTTGAAGAAAAAAGGGCGGAATTTAAAAACACACTGCTGAACGAAAAGCGTTCGCTCATCTATTACGGCTGGATGGACAACATGATAAAAAACTCCGAGATAATCAACAACCTTCCCAAGCTGGAGTCCGGCAACTGACATTTCCTCTCAGCGGGCTATATGGTTCCTGAATATTCCATTTGACACGGTTTTGCCGTCAGGCTCGTAAATCATAAGGCCCATGCCGCGCTCATCAGCCAGGCCGATCGCCTGTTCTGTCTCCATGAGCATAAAAGCGGTGGCGTATATGTCAGCATCGAGCGGCGCTTCACAGATAACCGTGACCTGGCTTTTGTCCGAAGAGACTCCGGTGGACGGACTCACTATATGACTATATTTTTTTCCACCGGCCATAAAAAAATTCTCATAATCACCGCTTGTGGCGACAGCTTCATCCGTTATACCCAGGACAAGCGTGAAACTTTTTTCTCCGGGCTGGCGCACCCCTATCCGCCACAGTTTTCCGGAATTTTTCCCCATGGCCAGTATATCTCCTCCGGCGTTTATCAGAGCGTCATTGACGCCATTATCTCTCAGCTTTTCCGATAATCGCTCCAGGAGATAACCCTTGCCGCAGCCGCCGAAATTGAGCAGGGCGCCGCCGTTTTTAATAACATCCCTCTCTATTTTTATTTTATCGGCGCCCACCTCGCTTAAAGCTTTTTTCAGATCCTTCGGAGGCGCTGGAGCGCCCTTATGTCCGGACGCCGGCGAGAAACCGCTCACCTTCAAAACCGGCTCAACAGTCGGATCAAAAAGGCCGCCTGTCTGCCTGTGCGCGTGTTTGATGCGTTTTATCAGCGCGGCAAGTTCCGCGTTGCGCGATATCCCGTTCCTGTTCAGTTCTGCCGTCACCCCGGACTTAACGCTTAAAAGATGATCACAGCGTTTGATTTCATCTTCCAGAATTCCGAAAAGATTCGCATCACAGCCATCAGGCAGGCTTATATCTATAAACGTTCCAAAATAAAGAAAACGCCTGGTTTTTATCCCCCGCGAACAAGACCCGAATAAAAACACCGTCCCTAAAAAGAACCATAGCCAAGTTGTTTTTAAACGCATAAATTAAAAGACTATGGGCAGCTCAGCTCCGCAATTGGCGCAGCTGCTGCCGTTAAGGGCTTTGATCTCTACATTATAACCCGTACGCTGGATGAGGAGCGCGCTGCACACAGGACAGTATGTGCCTGTCTGGCCGCTGACATTGCCCTGATAAACAAAATCAAGTTTTTTAATCGCCACATCCCTTAATTTATCAAGCGTTTTCAAAGATGTAGGCGGAGATTTGTGTTTGTGCGCGGGAAAATATCTTGATATATGCAGGGGGACAGACGGCGAAAGCGCCCATATCCAGTCAATCATTTCCCTGAAATCATCCTCATCATCGTTTAATCCCGGGATCACGCAGAATGTCAGTTCGATGTGTTTGCCGGCTTTCACGAACATCTCGACGCTGCGCATGACATCGCCCAGAACCCCGCCGCAGTATTTTTTATACGGCTCCTGGCGAAAAAATTTTATATCAATATTCGCCGCGTCCATCAACGGCAAAAGTAGCGTGAGCGGTTTTTCGTTTATATAACCGTTTGTGACAAGCACATTTTTCAACAAGTGTTTATTAGCCAACTCCGCGCAGTCTCTGATAAATTCAAAATTGATCAGCGGTTCATTATAGGTGTAGGCAATGCCGATGGAATTATATGTTTTGGCCAGTGTCACGAGTTCATCCGGCCGGGCATCGCGCAACTGCGCATCATCGACCGCCGCCTGAGAGATGCCGTAATTCTGGCACCATGGGCAGATGAAATTGCAGCCAACACTGCCGATGGAAAGTATTTCTTTACCGGGACAGAAATTGTATAGCGGTTTTTTTTCAATGGGGTCCAGGCTCACAGAAGACAGTTTGCCGTATGTTAAAGCGAGCAATTTGCCGCCGGTGTTTTGCCGAACTCCGCAAAAGCCCTTTTTGCCGGAGTGAATAGCACATCTGCGCGGACAGAGTTCGCATCGCAAGATGTTTTTCCCGGGATTCAAAACCGAATAAAAAGAGGCTTCCTTCATACCGCTAATTCTTTTCCGGCATTTCCCATAGACGCTCTATGCCGTAAAAATTGCGGGATTCCCTGGTAAAAATATGAATCACGGTATCTCCGCAATCCACAAGAAGCCATTGTTTCGCTTTCATTCCCTCCGTGCGGCGCGACCCGCCCAGCGCCTTCAAGCCTTTATCTAACTCACGGGCAAGCGAGGAAAGATGCCTCTCGGAAGTGGCCGTCATCATAATATGAAACCTTCCACATGTGTCAAATTTCATCAGATCCAGTATTTTTATATCTTCCGCTTTCATCTTTTCGGCTATTTCAAGCGCTATTTTGACTTTCTTATTTTCTTGCATCTAAGAATTCCTTCGGGAAATCATCTCCCACAACAACAGATATGTCAACCATGCGGTCGGGGTCTATATCCGTACGCACCCGGCTGCATCCGAGGATACTTGCCGTTCTGACCGCTTTTGAAAGCTCTCCCGTTCTGGCAATGACCTCTGTGTATTTCTTATAATTTCCCCAGTTGCCCCACAACACGACATCGCATCCGTAACTGCGCAATTTTTCGGAAAGAGCTTCGGCGAGGCCGCTCCGCCCGCTGGCGTTAAAAACTTCCGCCTGTATCCCGCCCAAACTGTCAGGCCCGCGCTTTATTATGAAAGGCCGTATCTTTGACCTCGGCCAAAGCTCTTTTTCAGAACCCGCGATGGACGCCTTGATCTCCTCCGCTGATTTCTCGTCCAATCTCCACACATCTTTAGCGCCTATCCTCTGTGATACTCCCGGCAGTATCTGATAGCGCTGATGTTCCGCGTCAAAAGTGCGGAACACATCAGCCAGAACAAGGATATCCCGCCATTTGAAATTTGTAAAAATGTCTTCACGGTATATGTTAATCAAATCAGGCAGGGCGGATAGAACACTGATGTCAAAACAATGCGCGATCAGATTCCTCACAAAGTCCTGCTGCCTTTTAATGCGGCCCATATCACCGAGGGCGCTGTGCCTGAAACGCACATATTTGAGCGCCTCCGCGCCGGACATCATGTAATCACCTGGCTCAAAATGTATATGCAGGCCCCCCCAGTAATCATCATAATGCATGGGGATGTCAACGGTAACGGGAATCTTTCCCAGGGCGTCTATTACGTGCACAAAAGCGTCAAATGTGACGATCATATAATAATCAAATTTTACATCCAGGAATTTTTCAAGTTCCTTTTTAAACAGCAGAACGCCTGATTCCATGCCGTGCTGCCTCGTGTTAAGAAAGAGGATCTCGCTGAGTTTGCGCGGGATCCAGCTCTTATGTTCGTCCCATTTGATCAGCACATCGCGCGGAACGGAGACGATATCTATGAAACGCGTTTTAGGTTCATAGCTCACCCACAGCACCACATCGGAATGAGACCCGCCCATAACCTGGTCGGCTCCGACGAAAAGCATATTTATCCTTTCGCCCCTTATACATTTTGAAAAAAATCCGCTTTGCAAAAATAAAATCGCGGATAACGAGGCAACGCCCAGAACGAACGCTGTCAAAATTTTCTTCACAAATAAAGCTCCATAGCGTTTATATACTCATAAACTTTTTCCGGCACCAGGTAGCGATAGGGCAAGCCCTCTCTGATATTTTTTCTAATCTGAGATGACGATACGGGTATCTCAGGGGCATTGACGTTTTTGATTCGCGGATTATCAGCAAACTCATTCTGCGCCGGTTCGCCGCTCCGGCGCCAGACACCCAATGTAAAATTGTTCGCAATGCTTTGCGGGTCCTTCCAGTTTTTCAGGTCATTAAGCGCGTCCATGCCGAGCAGAAATATCATTTCTCCGCCGAGGATCCGGTCAAAATGCTTCAACATGTCTATGGTGTAAGAGACAGATTCCTTTTTTGTCTCATAATCGCTGACCTCAAAACGCGGATTGAGGCACGAGGCCAAAACCGTCAGTTTATAGCGGGTCTCGGAACCGAGAACATCCCCGCTTTTGTGCGGCGGGTTGCCGGAAGGGATAAAAATTATTTTATCCAGCGAGAGTTCATGCAGGCTCTGTTCGGCAAGTATCATGTGCCCTATGTGCGGTGGGTTAAACGTGCCGCCGAAAAGACCCGTCATTTATTTTCTGATTTGACCGGTGCCCGAGACAATGTATTTGTATGATGTTAATTCCTCAAGACCCACCGGACCGCGGGGATGGAGTTTCTGGTTTGATATACCTATCTCGGCGCCCATTCCGAATTCACCGCCGTCGGTAAACCTTGTGGACGCGTTATGATAAAGACAAGCGGCATCCACAGAGTCAAAAAAAACCTTCGCGGCTTTTAGGCTGGAGGTGATTATGGCCTCGGAGTGCCGGGAGCCGTGGGCATTTATGAATTCGCAGGCCTGGGATATTCCGCTCACAACTTTTATGGAGATTATCTTCGCCAGATATTCGGTGTCCCAATCCGACGGAGAGGCGGCTTTTGTGCCTGCCAGGATCTTTCTTGTTTCAGCGCAGCCTCTCATCTCGACTTGATTGGCCGCATAGGCGCTATGGATCATCGGCAAAAATTCCTCCGAGATGGCTTTATCCACCAGCAGATTCTCTATGGCGTTGCACACCCCGGGCCGGGACACTTTGGCGTTCAACGCTATAGCGACGGCCATTCCCATGTCGGCGTCTTTGTGGACATAAAGATTGCACACGCCCTTCCCGTGATATATAACCGGGATTCGCGAATTTTTCACGACGGCCTTTATCAGCCCCTCACCGCCGCGCGGGATCACCGCGTCTATGAGGCCGTTCAGTTTCAGGATACCGTTGACCGTTTCGCGGGATGTGTCTTTCACAAAAAATACCGCGTCTTTTATTTCGGGAGGGAGCGCGGGCCTTATAGCGCCGTAAATAGCCTCATTGCTTTTGACCGCGTCGGAACCTCCGCGCAAAATCACCGCATTCCCCGATTTCAGGCACAGAGCCGCGCAGTCACTTGTGACATTCGGGCGCGCTTCGTAGATGATCAGCAATGTCCCCAGCGGAACGGACACCCTCCGGATCTTCAGCCCGTTCGGCCTTTTTCTGCTGGACAGCACTTTGCCCAGCGGCGACGGAAAACGCGATACCTCAATGACCTGAGCGGCCATCGCGCGGATTCTTTTTTTATCCAGTTTTAATCTGTCTATAAACGCGTCTGTTTTACCCGCCGACAGGGTTTTGCTGATATCTTTTTTATTGGCGGATATTATTTTGCTTTCGCAGGCGATGATGTTCCGCGCGATTTTTTTGAGCACGCCGTTTATCCCGGAATCTTTCATCATGGCCAGGAGCATGCCCTGTGACCGCATCCTGCGGAAAATTCCGCGGTAATCCGTTAGCGTCATCGGTTTTCTTTTATGTCCGGAATCTCTATCCCGCGTTCGGTAGACATATCCTGCCCGATAAGACTCTCGGGGAAAATCGGCAGCAGGTCTTCCGGGCCCAGAGGCTGACCCGTTTTGGGATTGAGCGGCAGGGCTAACGGCTGGGGCAGATCAGCCTGAATGTTATACCACGCTTCGGGGATTTCTTTTTCGGAAAGATAAATTTTTTTATCACGCACAGCACCTCCAAATCGGGGCGGCATCACACCGGCCCTTTTACTAATCTGAATATAGTCGAATGTTACCAAATTTATCCGAGCATGAGCAAGTTATTTTTCAACATGTTGTGGGAATAGGAAGGGACATCGTGACCCCCCTGGGAAGAAATATAGGTTTATCAGGTTGATTTGTTTTGGGGAAGAATATGAAAAGAAGATAAGGAT
>PHAM01000050.1 GCA_002841685.1 Elusimicrobia bacterium HGW-Elusimicrobia-2
AATCCTTATCTTCTTTTCATATTCTTCCCCAAAACAAATCAACCTGATAAACCTATATTTCTTCCCAGGGGGGTCACGATGTCCCTTCCTATTCCCAAATTCAATCGTTCCGCTTTTTGACTGATTTCTTACAATTTGCTGAAATATTTGGTAGCATTTTAATTATGGTGATATCACATATATGTGGCTGTAAAAGATTAACTGTTGCTACTCTATAATGAATAACTTAAAGCGAATTACTAATATGCTGAAAGTCAAAATGGATGATTTAATGAAGTAATGAGAAAAAGAAAAACTAGACCACTGGGGGCAGTATATGAAAACCAGAACCGTCCCCGATTTTTTCCCGATTTTTTTGGCTTTGAATTGCGCCGGTAGAGTGGTATAATAACAGCGCGGATGTAAAAATGGCTCAAATTAAGGGGGATTAAAAAAATGAATGAAGACAGACATTTCAGTTTGATTGAGCTTAAAAGACAGCTGGCAAATTCTATTTCAAGAATTTTCGTGAAATTTAAAATTGTTAAATCGGAAAGTGAAAAAGTGGAAAAAGCGCTTTATCTTCTTACCACGGAACACACCGAATATTCATATTCCCTGGAAATTATCAAAAGCTTCTACGATATGGGGGATGAACGGAAAAGCGCTCTGTTTCAGCTTCTGGACGCTATGGACGCCAAGAGGATAGAAACCATCCTGAACCAGATATTCGCCGTTATGGATACGCCCGAATGGCTGATTACAATGCGGGAAGATTTTATGAGATTGCGAAAAATGAAAGTTTCCGGACAGAAAGCGGCCGCAATGAAAAACCTCAATGATTCATTTGAGGAGTACTTTTCAAAAATATTTAATTTCCAGTATTTCAATACCCGATTGTGCAATTATCAGAACACTTCGGTAAAACTCCTGAAATATATTGCTGAGAAAGAGGGGGTTCATCCCTCGGAACACTGGTGGTCTTTTGAAGACAGGCTGAACAGCCCCGACAGAATTATTTTATCTCTGGAGCATTTCAAAATGCCGTCAATCCCTCTCGTTTATATTGAACTCGCTTTTTCCAGAGGCCTCATCGGGAATATTGAAAAGGTGCTTGCCGCGAAACGGAATGTAATTGATATATCAAAAGCTGATACGGTGATATTTTATTCGGTGAATACGACTTTCAGCGGCCTTGCGGGAATAGGAATGGGCAGGAAGATGATCATCCGCGCAAAAAAATTCATAAATGAGAAATATCCGCAGATTTCAAGGTTCGCCACTTTAAGCCCCGTTCCCAAGTTCGGGACTTATCTGGACACGGTTTTGAAAAATGAAGACCACGAATTTCTTCTGAAACAAAAGAGTATAGACGAAAACGCCAAGCGCTGTTTCTTTACGGATAACGAGGCAACGGCAATCCGCCGGGAAATTGTCAAAAGCAATCCTCAGGCAGAAAAATATAAATTTTCCGATTTGCTGGCGTCTGTTTTAGGTATGGAACGATGGCCCCAAAACCCGGTTTTCAAGGCGAACCTGAAACAGCCGATGATAAATCTGCTGCTTTACTATATAAAGAACGAGAAAAGGACGGACAGAAAGACAGGCAGGCGGCAGCTTACGGCGTTTGACCCTGTGGAGAATTTTCATTTAAGCAACGGCGCGTATCTGGGCGGAATCAACTATTGCGGCAATATGTCGGAACGCGGATTAAAAGAATCTTACGGAATGATGGTAAATTACATTTATAACGGAAAAAAGATGGATTCAAATAAACTTCATTACAGCGAGGGAGAAGTAATCATCAAAATTTAGTGAATGACAAAAAGGGTTATGAAAAGGATTTTTACAAAAAATTACTTGAATATCATGTAGAGGGAAATTGTCAGAAGGCAGGCACCGAAGATTTTCCTCAGGACTATTTCGGTAAAACCGACGGCGAATTTAGCGCCGATAAACCCGCCGAGCACAAATCCCAGACAGAGAAGTCCGGCCACGGGCAGATTGACATGTCCCTGTTTGTAATAGGTCAGGGCGGCGAGGATGCCGATAGGGGGGATCAGCATGGCGAGAGTGGTTCCCTGCGCCATGTGCTGGGAATAGCCGAAAAGATACACCAGCGCCGGCACTATGAATACGCCGCCGCCTATCCCTATCATCCCGCTGAGAACGCCCGCAATCAAACCCACTAATAAATATGGCACGATATCCCTCCTTAAAAAGCAGCTGACTATAAAGATATTATGGCTATATTTTTTCAAAAGTCAAATGCTTTTCATGCTCAATTATCAAGAGCCGCCGACGGTGAAACCCTCGCCGCTGTCCCTGCGGCATTACGGAAGAAAAATAAAAAGGGGACGTACCCTTTCTCCTTTTTCAATAAGTATCGAAAGTCAACCCCTGGCACCATTCCCCTTTTCCATCTTTAACAAAGCGTCATTATTTATTAGAATTCAGGCCATGGACACGATAGATAAGATCTACACGGTGACGGAGCTGAACAACCGCGCCAAGCTTATGCTCGAAAATGAGTTCAAGGGCATAGCTCTTGACGGCGAGCTGTCCAATTTCAAAAAATACAGCTCGGGTCACTGTTATTTTTCTCTCAAAGACGCCGGCGGACAGATATCGGGGGTGATGTACCGTTTCAAGGCCGCGCTTCTCAAATTTGTTCCAAAGGACGGGCTTAAGGTCAGGGTGAAGGGCACGGTGACGCTCTATCCCGTGCGGGGCTCATACCAGATACTGGTTGACGAGATGTATGAGAAAGGCGTTGGGGAGCTGCAGAAAAAATTTGAGGAACTCAAAAAGAAGCTCGAGAAAGAGGGCATCTTTGACAAATTAAGAAAACGGCCTCTGCCGTCAATGCCGCAGAAAATAGGCGTGATAACCTCTCCCACGGGCGCGGCGATAAGGGATATTCTGACCGTTCTTAAAAGAAGATTTTCAAATGTTCATGTTCTGATAAATCCGGTCAGGGTGCAGGGCGCGGAGGCTCCGCGTGAGATAGCCACGGCCATAGAGGATATGAACAGCCATTTTCCCGATATAGATGTTCTCATCGTCGGCCGCGGCGGCGGATCGCTGGAGGACCTCTGGGCTTTTAACGAGGAGATCGTGGCCCGGGCGATATTCGCCTCAAAGATCCCCGTCATCTCGGCGGTCGGACACGAGGGGGACTGGATGATATCCGATTTCACCGCCGATGTGCGCGCGGCCACGCCATCGGTCGCCGCCGAGATCGTGCTGGGAAGAAAAGAGGAACTCGTCAAAAGCGTTGACGGCGCCGCGCAGAGGATGAAAAACGCCCTGAACAAAAAGCTCTCGGGCATAGACGACAGGCTGTCAGCGGCGCTGAGGAGGCCCTATCTGAGGGAGCCGGCGCTCTTCATGTCGCGTTTTGTGCAGGGTTTTGACATAGCGCTTGAGGGCTTTCTGACGGCGAAAGGCCGGATGTTCGAGGATTGCGGCGAGAAGATCAAAACACTCTCAGGGAGGCTGAATATACTTTCGCCACTGAGCACTCTCGCGAGGGGTTATGCCATCGCCGAGAAAGTCGGGGGCAGGGTGATAAAGAAATTTTCAGACGCCGAGCCGGGGGAAAGGATAAATGTGCGGCTCGGAGCCGGGGCTCTCGGATGCGAGGTGCTGGAGACAAAGGAGAAAATATGAGTGAAAAGAAAACCGCTTCCAAAAAAGATTTTGAAAAGGACATGAAGCGCCTTGAGAATATTGTGGCTCTTCTTGAAAAGGGTGAAGCCCCGCTGGATGAATCAATCAAACTTTTTGAAGAGGGGATAGAGAAGGCCGCCGAGATGAAAAAAAGTCTGGAGGAAGCCAAGAGGAAAATAGAGATAATCTCAAAGAAGAGCGGCCTTGTCACGACGGAGAAATTTGATGAAGAAGAGTTCTGAAAAAGCGGCCCTTGAAAAAAAACTCCTGAGCCTTCTTCCCGCAGGCTGTGCCTTCACGAAAACCCTTGACCGGGCGCTGGTCTACTGCATGAAGACGGGCGGAAAAAGGTTAAGGCCCCTGCTTTTTATGGATGTTGTCAAAGCGGTAAAAAAGGATATTCCGCCGGAGATGAAGAAAAAACTCCTTGATTTCGCCTGCGGCATTGAGTTCATTCACGCCTATTCGCTCGTTCACGACGATATAATGGACGGCGATGATATGCGCCGCGGCAAAGAAACGGTGTGCAAAAAATTCGGTTCCTCAACCGCCATTCTCGCCGGTGACGCGCTCCTGACAAGAGGCCTGGAAATACTTTACGGCTCTTTCCCCGTGGCCGCGGCCATGGTAAACGCCGGCGTGGGTTCGCCCGGTATGATAGCGGGCCAGGCCGCCGACATGGCGCAGGAGGGGAAAAAGTCCCCCTCGGAAAAAGCCTTGTGGTACATCCACCTTAACAAGACGGCGGCTTTTTTCGCGGCTGTGTGCGGCGCCGGAGCCGCGGCGGCCGGAGCCCCCGAAAAGGACGCGCGCAGGTTCGCGTCTTTCGGCCGGAGACTCGGCATGGCTTTTCAGGTGCGGGACGACATGCTGGACCGGGGGGGCGACATGAAAAAATACAAAAAATCCCGGAATGACGAAAAAAATGATAAGCTGACGGTGCTGAAATTTTACACGCTTGCAAAAGCCATGCGGATGGTTAATGAGATAAGCGCCGAGGCGGAAAGTTTTCTTGAAAAACTTCCCTATGACACATCGTCTCTTTTAGAAATGTCCGGCGCGCTGAGGGAAAGGGAGTTCTGAATATGGCGATCCTGGATATGATCAATTCTCCGCGCGAGTTGCGGCTCATACGCAGGGATCTCCTGCCGGGGCTCATGGAGGAGATACGGGAGAAAATAATAGACACCTGCTCTAAAACAGGCGGTCACATCGGCGGAAGCCTGGGCGCGGTGGAACTTATCACGGCGCTCCATTATGTCTTTGACTGTCCGAAGGATAAAATAATATTTGATGTGGGCCATCAGGCCTACGCGCACAAGATTCTGACGGGCCGCGCCTCGCGTTTTGAGACGAACCGCCAGTTCGGCGGGATATCGGGTTTTCCGAAAATGACGGAAAGCGTTTACGACGCCTTCGGCGTCGGCCACGCGTCCACTTCCATCTCCGCCGCTTACGGCATGGCCTGCGCGCGCGACATGAAAGGCGAAAAAAACAAAGTGATAGCTGTCATCGGCGACGGCGCCCTGACGGGAGGCCTGGCTTATGAGGGTATTAACAACGCCGGATGCTCAGGGCGGGACATCCTTGTGATACTGAACGATAACAATATGTTCATCTCGCCGCGCGTGGGAGCGGTGGGGAGTATGCTGACAAGGATATTCTCGCTGGGCATCGTGAAGAAAACGGAAGATTCCGTCGTGAATTTTCTCAAAAGGCTCAAAGTCGTGGGCCTTGAGATACTCAGGATAGCACGCCGCATTAAAACCATACTCTTTCCCGGCATGTTCTTTGAGGAGATGGGTTTTTCCTGCTTCGGACCCGTGGACGGCCATGATCTTGACCGTCTGATATTGCTTCTCAGCAGGATAAAAAAATTCAAGGGTCCGGTTTTTCTTCATGTGATAACGAAGAAAGGCAGGGGCTACAAACCCGCCGAGGAGAATCCCGCTTCATTCCACGGTTTGGGAGCTTTTGACAAAGTGAGCGGTGATATCGCTCCGTCCTCAAAGAGCTATTCCGATGTTTTCGGCGAGGTCCTGTGCGAACTCGCCGCGAAAGACGGTAAGATAGCCGCCATAACCGCGGCCATGCCCGCCGGCACGGGCCTTCTGCGTTTTGCCGAACAATTTCCGGACCGTTTTTTTGACTGCGGCATCGCCGAGGAGCACGCCGTCACTTTCGCGGCGGGTCTCGCTTCACAGGGCATAAAACCCGTTGTCGCTCTTTACTCAACTTTTCTGCAGAGGGCGTTGGATCAGATAATACACGATGTCTGTCTGCAGGATCTGAGCGTTGTTTTCGCCGTGGACAGGGCGGGACTCGTCGGTGATGACGGCCCCACGCATCACGGTAATTTTGATATTTCATATCTGCGGCTGATACCGGGTATGACCGTCGCCGCGCCGAAAGATGTGCGGGAGCTGGCGGATATGCTCTACTCCGCCCTGAAATACGGCGGCCCCGTCGCCGTGCGTTATCCGCGCGCCAAAGCGGAAGAGATGAGCTATGGAGGCGAATTCACATTCATTGAGCAGGGAAAAGCCCAGATCCTTATTCCGGGAGGGGATGTACGCATCGCGGCGCTGGGGAGCATGGTCTATCCCGCTCTCCTGATCTCGCAGGAGCTTGAGGGAGCGGGAATAAAATGCGGCGTTATCAACGCCCGTTTCGCTAAACCGCTGGATTTGGAAACATTAACAGAGGCGGCTGAAAATGCTAAACTCCTGGTAACGCTTGAGGAAAACACCGCCACCGGAGGTTTCGGCTCGGCGGTGCTGGAGGAACTTCCGGCGGCCTTGCTTTCCCGCGTGCGGAGAATAGCGCTTCCCGACAGGTTTATAACCCACGGTGCCATAGATGAACTGAAAGAGGTATCGGGCATTGATGTCTCCTCGGTGGTGAAGAAGATCAAGGGCTTTATGAAAAAATGAGAACAATGATAAAAATATGCGGCGTGACAAACGAGAAGGATGTGAATTTTATATCCATGCTGGATGTGGATTTTATAGGTTTCAATCTCGTGTCGGGATCCAAAAGGGCGGTTTCTGAGAACGCCCTTAAAAAACTCGTCTCCATGGTTCCTTCCTATATCAACTCCGTGGCTGTCATGGTAAACCCCGAATTGAAGGATGTGAAAAGGATAATAAAGAAAACGGGCATATCTTTTTACCAGCTCCACGGCGACGAGAGCGTTGATTTTGTCAGAGATGTCAAGGAGCTCGGCGCGAAAGTGATAAAGGCCTTCAGGTTTTCCGACGGGGATTCCGTGGAAAAAGTCCTGCCTTACGCCGAATGCGCGGATTATCTGCTAGTTGACAGTTTTTCGCCCGAGACGCAGGGAGGAACGGGCATCAGGTATTCCGCGGATATAGCCCGGGGCGTGAAGGGAATGGGGTTGCCCATGTTCCTTGCCGGAGGCCTCAATCCCGACAATGCCGCCGAAGCCGTTGAGGACATAGAGCCTTTTGCCGTGGATACGGCATCAGGCGTTGAGAACAGCCCGCGGAGCAAAGACATTGAAAAAATCCGCGCTTTTATAAGAGCGGTGCGCGTACCATTGGGGACGGTTCCTAATGGCGTAGTGGAAAGCCGCAAAAAATGAAAAAACAAAAAAGTAATACGCCAGCGCCATTAGGAACCGTCCCCAATGGCTATTACGGCGCTTTCGGCGGGCAGTTCGTGCCGGAAACGCTTTATAAACCCCTCAAAGAGCTTGAGGAAGCTTTTAACAGTGCCGTGTCCGACAGCGGTTTTAAAAAAGAGCTCAGTCAGCTTTTATCCGATTACGCGGGAAGGCCCACGCCGCTTTATTACGCGAAGAGACTTTCCGCTTTTCACGGGCGGTGTATTTATCTTAAAAGAGAAGACCTGAACCACACCGGCTCCCACAAAATCAATAACGCGCTCGGCCAGATTCTTTTGGCCCGGCGTATGGGTAAAAAAAGGATTATTGCCGAGACGGGCGCTGGCCAGCACGGCGTGGCTGTGGCCACGGCGGCGGCTCTGTTCGGTATGCAATGCGTTGTTTATATGGGAAGCGTTGATATAAAAAGGCAGGCCGTCAATGTCCAGCGTATGAAACTTCTCGGCACGGAAATTGTTCCCGTGACAAACGGCGACGCGACGCTGAAAGAGGCCGTGAGCGAAGCCATTAGGGACTGGATATCCGATCCCGCCGGCACCTACTATCTTATAGGTTCCTGCGTCGGGCCGCACCCTTATCCGCTGATGGTGCGATTTTTTCAGTCGGTCATAGGCGATGAAACAAAAACACAGATAATGAAAAAGGAAAAACGCCTTTCTGATTATCTTCTCGCCTGTGTCGGGGGCGGCTCCAATTCAATAGGTTTTTTTCATCCTTTTTATAAGACCGCCGTAAAATTCATAGGCGTTGAAGCCGGAGGAACGGGAGGCTCTCCCGAAAACACCGCGGCGTCAATATGCTATGGTTCTCCGGGTGTGCTGCACGGGGCTAAAAGTTATCTTCTGCAGAACCGCGAAGGGCAGATTCTTGAAACTCATTCCATCGCCGCGGGCCTTGATTATCCGTCGGTTGGCCCCGAACACAGTTTTTATCATCAATCCGGCCGCGCTAAGTATGTCACCGTTTCCAACGCTGAAGCTGTTAAAGCTTTTGAGCGCCTCTCAAAACTTGAAGGAATAATACCGGCTCTGGAATCGTCTCACGCTTTGGCTTATCTTTCCAAACTCGCTTCGAAAATAAAAAAAAGCGCGATTATATGCGTTTGTCTTTCAGGCCGCGGCGACAAGGATATGGCGATAGAGCGCGGCATGGCGGAAAGCAGGAAAAAATCTTCGCGGTGCAGGACATGAAATATAAAATCTTCGTCAGCGGCGTTCAAAAAGAACTGGAAGACGAAAGATTCGCTGTTAAAGAAATGGTCGTGGAAAATTATCTTTTAAACGAATATTTCAAAGTTTTTCTTTTTGAAGATTTGCCTGCAAAGAGCAAGTCTTCTGAAAAAGTGTATCTTCGCGAAGTGGAAGAAAGTGATATTTACGTCGGGATATTCGGAAACGAATACGGAAAAATAGATAAAAAGGGTTTATCCGCGACGGAAAAGGAATATGTAGCGGCGTCAAAATCAGATAAGGAAAGGTTGGTTTTTCTAAAAAGCGGCGATTCCAAAAGAGAAGATAAATTAAAGGCATTGCTTTCCAGAATAAGAAATAATACAAAAGGCCACTGCTATAAACGGTTTAATGCGATTAACGAATTTAAGGATGAGCTTTTTAAGAGTTTGGTTGATTTTCTAAAAGACGAGGGGATAGTAAGCAATAACGCTTTTGATGAATCCGCCTGTAAGAATGCCAAACTCAATGATGTTGATGAAAAAAAAGTCAGATGGTTTTTACAGATTGCAAAATCACAAAGAAAGTATCCTCTCTCCGTAAATACTCCGGTCAGGGAGGTTTTTATTCATCTGAATCTTTTAGATAATAAAAAACCCACAAATGCGGGGATATTGCTTTTTGGAAAGAACCCGTCCGGTTTTTTGCTTCAGGCGAAAATAAAATGTATACAGTTTCCCGGCGCGCAGGTTGAAAAACCTTTTTCATCGTATCAGATATATGACGAGAATTTGTTTGAGCAGATTGATAAGGCGGTTTCATTTGTTTTGGATGCGATTAAGTTTCCGGTTATTCAGCAGGAACACACGGTACAGGTTAAGAGGGAGCATGAAATACCTGTTTTTGCGATACAGGAAGCGATTGCTAATGCGGTTACACACAGGGATTATAATAGTAACGCGGCTGTCCAGGTGATGGTTTTTGTGGACAGGGTCGAGATATGTAATCCGGGAAGACTGACGGATAGTCTTACAATTGAAAAGCTAAAAAAAACCCATTCGTCGTATCCTACAAATCCTCTCATTGCGCAGCCGCTTTATCTTGCTGATTATATACAGCAGGCGGGCTCAGGAACTACCGAAATGATTAAGCAGTGCAGGGCGAAGGGCCTACCGGAACCGGGATTTATATCTGACCGTTATGAATTTAAAACAATTCTTGCCCGGGATATATACACTGAAAGCGTGCTTGATAAAATGGGCTTAAATGAAAGGCAGAAAAAAGCAGTGCTTTATGTAAAGGCAAAAGGCAGAATAACGAATCAAGAGTATAGACAAATGAATAGTATTTCCAACAAGACAGCTTATTATGATTTAACAGATACTGTTAAGAAAAGTATTTTTGTAACTTCAGGGAGTGGGAAAAATACTGTTTATATACTCAAAACAGCAGAAGTAACGAAAAGGTAATGAAAGTAATGGAAAGGTAATGGAAGTAAAATCGGCAATAAAGGAACTGAAATGGATAAAATGACAAAGATAAAATTTTCGGTTTTTGAAGGCTGCGGGATTAACGCTGCCGCGCGGGGGAAAGCTCTTAACATATTTTTTGTCGCAGGAGCGCCGAATATGGATGCGTCCGTTCAATGTTTAAGAAAACTTCCCGCCAGCGGCGCTGACATCATAGAGATAGGGGTGCCATATTCCGACCCTCTTGCTGACGGGCCGGTAATAAGAGACGCTTACGCGCGGGCTCTCGCGTCCGGCGTCACGCTCAATAAAGTGCTGGCGCTCGTAGCGGCCGAGCGCAGGAATGTGCCGGTGCCGATTGTCCTTATGATTTACAGCAATCTTGTCCTTCACCGAGGCGAAGATAGTTTCATAGGTGACGCTGTCAAAAGCGGCGTGAACGGTCTGATCATTCCGGATATGATGTATCCTTATACAAAAAATTTCGCGGCCAAATGCAGGGCCGCCGGCATAGCGTTTATACCTCTGGCCGCCCCCGCGACGGAAAGCGTCAGAATACGCGATATTTCATTATCGGGCGACGGATTTCTTTATTACGTCAATGTGGAGGGAATAACGGGTGCCAGGGAAAATCTTCCCAAGGGCATCGCCCGGCGTCTCGCAAAAGTTTCAGCATCTTCAGTTCTTCCCGTTATGAGCGGTTTCGGCATATCACGCTCTGAACATATAAAAGCCGTGAAGAAATATGTTGACGGGGTCATCGTCGGCAGCGCTGTGCAGAATTTGCTTAACAAAGGCGAAAAACCATGGGCGCTGGTGGAGGAATTAAAATGTTCTTTTTCATAAAAAAATCCGAAGACGGTTTGTGGCTGAAATGCTCCGCCTGCAACGAGATCACATACAAAAAACAGCTTGTGGCTAATTCCTATGTCTGCGCAAAATGCGGGAATTATTTCCGTATCGGCGGAAAAGAGTATTTGAATCTTCTTTGCGACGACGGGAGTTTTATTGAATATTTTTCCGATATAAAACCCACCGACCCGCTGAATTTTTATGACGTAAAAAAATATTCAAAAAAACTTAAAGAAGCTCAGAAGAAAACCGGCACCACCGACGCTTTCACCTGCGGCTTGTGCACTATAGATGGCGTCAACGCCTGCATAGGAGCGCTTAATTTCGCTTTTATGGGAGGGAGCATGGGTTCTGTCGTTGGTGAAAAGATAACCATGCTTGTGGAAAAAGCGATAAAGGAAAAATTGCCCGTTGTCATAGTGTCCGCTTCCGGCGGCGCGCGAATGCAGGAAGGGATTTTGTCGCTGATGCAGATGGCCAAAACAGCGGGCGTTCTTGCGAAGCTCGCGCGCGAAAAACTTCCATTTATATCAGTGCTGACAAACCCCACGACGGGCGGTGTCAGCGCGAGTTTTGCTTTTCTGGGCGATATCATTATGAGCGAACCTCGCGCGCTGATTGGTTTTGCCGGCCCCCGCGTGATAGAGCAGACCATAAGACAGAAATTGCCGGACGGTTTTCAGAAGGCGGAATTTCTGCTTGAGAAAGGCCAGATTGATATGATTGTGGAACGAGCGGAACTTAAAAGTAAAGTAGCAGAAGTGTTTAATATTCTCAAGGGAGGTAAATCATGAGAAAAGTTGATTCGGCGGGTGGAGCTATGAATCCGTGGGCAGTCGCGAAAAAGCAGCTTGCGGATGTCGCGGAAAGTATTGGGCTTGAACCGTGGATTCACAGCAAGCTCAGTGAATGCAAGAGAAGTCTGATTGTTTCCATTCCCGTGAAGCTGGATAACGGCGGAATGAAAATGTTTGAGGGCTTCAGGGTGCAGCACAACCTTGACCGCGGACCGGGCAAAGGCGGAATACGCATACATCCGGGCGTTACACTGGATGAAGTGAAAGCTCTGTCTATGTGGATGACATGGAAGTGCGCCGTCGTCAATATACCTTACGGCGGAGCCAAGGGCGGCATCACATGCGACCCCGCGGAACTTTCAAAATCCGAGCTGGAAAGAATGGTCAGGAGATACACATCCGAGATAGGAATAATAATAGGCCCGGAAAAGGATATTCCCGCGCCTGATGTCAACACGAACCCGCAGGTGATGGCGTGGATTATGGACACATATTCAGTGAATGTGGGTTATCCAGCACCGGCTGTTGTCACAGGCAAACCGGTGAGCATAGGCGGTTCTCAGGGCCGTCCCGAAGCGACCGGCAGAGGGCTGATGATAGTTGTCAAGAAACTTCTGGAGAAAATAGGCAAAAAGCCGAAGGATATGACTGTGGCCGTGCAGGGTTTCGGAAATGTCGGAGGAGCGTTCAGCAAGCTGGTAGCCGAACTGGGCTGCAGGGTAATCGCCGTTTCCGATGTTTCGGGCGGTATTTACAATTCCAAGGGCCTTGATATTCCCGCCGTCGAGAAATATGTTTCCGAAAATGGCGTTTTGAAAGGATACAAGGGAGCCGATGCCGTGAGCAACGAAGAGCTTCTTGAACTTAAATGTGATATTCTCGTGCCGGCGGCACTTGAGGGCCAGATCACCTCTGACAATGCCGCTAAGATAAAGGCGTCATATATTATTGAGGGCGCCAACGGGCCCACGACGCCTAAAGCGGATGAGATACTTGAAAGCATGAATGTTGTTGTTATCCCGGATATTCTCGCCAACTCCGGAGGTGTGACTGTATCTTATTTTGAATGGGTGCAGGACCTTCAGTCTAATTTCTGGAAATATGAACAGATAAACAACAAGCTGCTGGAGATTATGTCCGAGGCTTTTGACGCCGTTTGGGATATTATGCAGAAAACCAAATGCAGCATGCGCCTGGCGGCATATAAAATAGCCGTCGGGAGAGTGGCGAAAGCCGTGCGCCTGAGGGGCATATATCCGTAAAGAGCCCCGACGGATATCGTCAGCCGCTCTATTATTTAAGGATGGAATTTTAGCTGTGAGAAATGGCACGTTGACAGTGAGGGCGGTTTTGTTATAATGCTAACCTAATGAAAAGAAAAAAATCATTTTGTTTTTGGGCGGCGTTTGCGGCGTTGTGCCTCGCGTCCGATTTCACTTATGCGTCTTGGGGAACATCAACGCTTAACGACGGCGGAGATATAGGCCAATACCCTTCGATAGCGATAGATGGCAACGATAATATTCATGTCGTTTCCGTGGGATTTGGGGCTTATTACTGGTTGTGTTATGCCAAATATGACGGAAGCAATTGGACATATGAGGATGTGGATCCAACGGCTGAGTTTCATAATTTAAAATCCCCGTCCATTGCGGTTGATGTCCATGGAAATCCTCATATCTCCTACTATGATAGTGATGATATGGAGTTAAAATACGCTACCCGCACGGCTTCCGGTTGGGGAACACAGGTAGTGGATACAGACAGCGATGTCGGTCAATACAATTCATTGAGGGAACGGCAAATACATCGTAACCCCTTTTATTTGAAAAAGCAATTTTTTTCTTAAGCAAAGAACAAAGATCAACAGGCGGGATCATAGCAATGT
>PHAM01000051.1 GCA_002841685.1 Elusimicrobia bacterium HGW-Elusimicrobia-2
TTGCGAAGAAGGCGAAAATGTAATTAAATATTACAGCGTTGATGTCATCGGGAATACAGAGGCGGAAAAAACACTTTCGGTGATTGCGGATTTCAGCGCGGCGGAGACGGGAGTTTTAATTTCAGCTCCGGTATATGAAAATTACATCACATCCCGGATCTCAATCACTTTAATCGCGGAAGATAAGGGTGTAATTCCAAGCGGCGTGAAGGAAACGAAATATTCAATCAGCCAATCCCCTTTTATCGGTTACGATTCTCCATTTACCATTTCCGGCGATGACGGAATCTATACCGTAAATTATTACAGCGCCGACAATGTTTTGAATGCGGAAATTGTAAAATCAATAACGGTCAAACTCGATAACAGCCCGCCGGAGACTGAGATCATCGCCGGATTACCGCAGTATATAGCTGATAATAGAATCTATATTTCACCACGCGCAGAGATAGAATTGGCCGCGACAGATCCTTCCGTGAATGAAGCGGCTGCCGGGCTTGAAAATATCAGATACAGAATTGACGGCGGAGAGTGGAAGATTTACACGGGCACATTTACGCTGACTGAGGGGGTAAGAGCGATTGAATATTACGCGACCGATAATATCGGTAATGCCGAAGAAATTAAAGCCCAAATTTATTATGTTGACGACACGGCGCCTGAAACTTCAATTGCAATTAGTCAGCCGAAATATTTACCTGACGGCAGTATATACATCACATCGTCGGCGGAGATAACGCTTTCGGCAATTGATCCCGTCGCAGAGAATGTGTCGTGCGGAGTGGCTCTGACAAAATACAGGATATTGAGCAGTACGGGAATTTATGAGGACTGGCGGATAGATGAATCAATTAATATTACCGGTCCCGACGGAGTTTATACGATAGAGTATTACAGCATTGATAATCTTGAGAATACTGAAATCGTCAAATCAATCACGGTGAAACTGGATAACACACAGCCAATAACGACAATTACCGCGGGAGAACCGAAGTATGCTTCGGGTGAGAGGGTTTATATAACGTCGCAGACAGAAATAGTTTTAACAGCCGAAGATCCTATCGTAAATGGAGTTGCCTGCGGAGTGTTATACACAAAATACAGAATAGACGGAGGCGGCTGGATAGTATATCAGACGGAGCAAGTCCCGCTATTGCAGGAAGGAATCCGTAAAGTGGAATATTGCAGTATTGACAACCTTGGCAATAAAGAAATAACAAGGGAACAGGTTTATTATGTCGATGCTACGGCTTCGTTAAGCAGTCTTGCTCTCGGTGAGCCGTTCTGCGCGAGTCACAGTATTCCGGGCGTAGAGCATTCAACGGCGGTGGTCAGTTCGCTGACGCCGCTAACCATTACTGCGATTGACCCTGTAATAAAAGAAGTTGCTTCGGGAGTGAAGGAAATTAAATGGCGTATAGCAGGTGGCGGCTGGCAGACCGCTTCTTCAGCGGTTGCCGTTTTTCAGATAGAAGATACATTTGCCGACGGGGAATATAAAATTGAATATTACAGTGCCGACAATCTGCTGAACACGGAGCCTGCGAAAGACAGGACGGTGATACTGGATAACACAGCGCCGGAAGTTTATTTAATATTCCCGTCAACGGCGAATACGGGGCTGTGTCAGATGATAAACGGAACGGTGACGGTCAGGGGGACTGTGACGGATCCTCATTTGAAATATTTCAATTTGGATTACAGGGCATATAACGGGACTGTCTGGCAGACGGCTGTCAGCACAAAAGAGATAATTGTTGAAAACGGGGATTTAGGCGAATGGAATACCGCGGGGCTTGATGACGGCTGGTATGTGCTGAGGCTTCAAGCCGTTGACTGCGTGAACAATGCTTCGGAGACGGAGGTTGAAGTTTATGCGGGACAGCCGTATAAACTGATGGAAATAGGAAGTAAGGGCAAAGGGGACGGCGAATTTAATCATCCCGGATATGCGGCAATAGATGAAGACGGCGGAATTTATGTCAGTGATACGGAAAACGGGAGGGTGCAGAAATTTTCTTCCGGCGGAGAACATTTATTGACTTTCGGAAAAGGGATATTGAATGAGCCTACGGGTATAGCCGTGGATAACGCGGGGATGGTGTATATAGCTGACCGAAATAATGACAGGGTGGTGAAAATAGAGCAAACGTCAAATGACAGCTGGCAACTAGTCGGTGAGATAACGGGTTTGAACAAGCCGCACGGGATTTGTGTATCAAGCGGACTGATATATATAGCGGACAGAAATAACGACAGGATACAGGTTTATGATTCGGCGCTTGCGCGCGTGGCGGAGATAGAGACGGGAATAGAGGTGGAGCTGAATAAGCCGCAGGGCGTTTTCGCGGTTAAAGACGGGGAAATATATATATCGGACAGGAATAATGACAGGGCGCTGGTGTTGAGTTCAACGGGCAGTCTGAAACAGAAGATAGAAGGGTTTAACAAGCCCGACGGCGTGGCATTAGGCGGGAGAGGATTTCTTTTTGTGAGCGACACGAATAACGATAAAGTTAAAATGTTTACGCCGGAGGGCGTCCTTGCCGCGGTTACTGACGGTGATTTCAATAAGCCGGGGGGCGTCGCTGTTTTTAACGGTGAGTTGTATGTGGTGGACAGTTTGAACGACAGGGTTGTTAAATACGGGGCGCCGCCAAAGGATATGAGCGGCGGGCGTACGGTAATGGTTTTGGGAGCGAAGCGGCAGAATTCAACCCTCGCGGTGTTTGAGCTGAAAGAGGTTTACGCATACCCGAACCCGGCGAAGAGAGTCAATCCGAAAATACACTTTGACTGCGGGGTTTCTGACGCATCAGTTAATCTCAGAATATTTACGATAGCGGGTGAGCAGGTTTTCGGATGCGATATGTCAAATAATTATGTCGCGGCAAAGAACGCTTATGAATATGAATGGGACAGCACAGGGAAAGCCAGCGGCGTGTATATATATCTGATAAAAGCGGATAGAAACGGCGTTAGCCTGAAGAAGACAGGAAAGATGGCGGTGATAAAATGACGGACAATAAAATGAGAATAATCAAGATCTGTTTTTTAGCCGCCGCTGTAAATTTTTTACTATTGACCGGCGCACCTCTTTCCGCGGAGACGGGAAAAAGCGGAGCTTCGTTTCTGAAGATAGCGCCGACGGCGGGTTCGGAGGCTATGGGCGGAGCTTATACGGCGGCGGCATCCGGCATAGGGGCGCTGTATTATAATCCGGCAGGGATGGTTTACGGGAGACAGACGCAGGCGGGATTTACGCACACGGCCTGGATACAGGGAATGACTTATGATTTCGCTGGAAGCATTGTTCCTGTTATGTGGGGCAATCTGGGCATATCAGTAATATCCATGAGGAGCGGCGAAATAGACGGCAGGGACAGTGACGGCAGTAAGACCGCTGATTTTGAGAGTTCCGATACGGCGTTTACGGTATCGGCTGCGAGGGAATTGAACGGTAAAAATATGCTGGGCGTCAATGTGAAGTTCATAAGGCAGACGATAGCCGATGAGAGCGCAGAAGGATTCGCCGTAGATATGGGGGCGATGAGAGCGCTGACGGATAAAGTGTCAGTCGGACTGAGCGTAAGAAATCTCGGGCCGGATATGAAATTCATAGAGGAGAAATATCCGCTTCCCCTGACATTCACGCTCGGGGGGATGTTCAAATTTGCGGGAGTGTTCGGATTGACGGCGGATATGGCCTATGAGCCGGTGGATGAGAAGAAGACATTCAGGATGGGTATGCAGCTTGCTCCGGCGAGATTCATGGTTCTGAGGGCGGGCTATATGATGAAGGCGGTGTCGGCTGTTTACGGCGATACGGAATCAGACGACTTCGACGACGAGGAGGGAATCGGCGGCGGCGTTGGCTTTAACTTTGGCTCCTACGCTCTTGACTACTCGATAAAGCCGTATGCCGATCTCGGTACTTCACAAAGGGTGAGTTTCAGGGTAGGGTTTTAAATAATATTTTTCGTCCTGCTGCCCGCAGTTTGACAGGAAATTGATTTTTTGCGACAATCCACTCTGAATAACTGTGTTGTAGGCGGGGTTTTAACCCCGTGTTTAGGAGACATAATAATATGAAAGACAAAATACATCCGGACTACAAGCCGGTGAAGGTTATATGCACTTGCGGAAACACCTTTGAGGTGCGGTCCACTATGGGAACGGACATAAGGCTGGAGATATGTTCGGCCTGCCATCCTTTTTTCACGGGGAAACAGAAACTTATCGATTCCGTGGGCAGCCTCAGCAAGTTCGAGAAGAGATACAAAAAAACCGCAGGGCAAACGGTCAGGGTGAAACCTAAAAAAGCGATGAAGAAAAAAACCGCGGTCAAAAAAACAAAACCCGCCCCTAAAAAGAAAATTTCCCCCGACGAAGAATAGTTTCAGGTTACCTTGGAGCAAAAATACCTTAAGATAGTCAGGGATTTTGAGGAACTGGGAAAGAGTCTGGCCGAGTCGACCGCTTTTGATCCGGAAATCCACGGCCGCTACAAAAAACTCAAGCCTTTTTATCCGTCCGCCGCGCGTCTTGTTCAGATAGAAAAGGAACTCGCGGGGCTCGATGCCATGAAAGATGATGAGGAAATGTCTCTTCTTTACGAGGAGGAAAAAAACGCGCTCAAGGCTGAGTATAAAAAGGTCAGAGCCGAGCTTTCCGCGCTGTTTTCAAAAAGCCCTTTTGAGGGCAAACCCGTTATCGTGGAGGTCAGGGCGGGCACGGGCGGCCTTGAGGCGGGGTTGTTCGCGGGGGATCTTTTTAAGATGTATCAGAAGGCCGCTGAAATCTACGGACTGAAACTCAAGATATTCTCGATCCACTCAACGCCCATGGGCGGAGTCAAGGAAGCGGTTTTTGAGGTGTCGGGAGAGAATGCCTATTCTTATTTCAGGTTTGAAGCCGGCGTCCACAGGGTGCAGCGGATCCCCGCCACCGAAGCGGGCGGCAGGATACACACATCTGCGGCTTCCGTCGCCGTTTATCCGGAACCGGAGGAAGTGGATATAAAAATAGAACCCGCCGACCTGAGGATAGACACATACAGGTCTTCGGGCAAGGGCGGTCAGCATGTGAACAAAACGGATTCGGCCGTCAGGATAACGCATATTCCGACAGGCGCCGTGGCCTCATGCCAGAACGAACGGAGTCAGTTCCAGAACAAGGCCAAGGCGATGACCATGCTAAAGGCGAAGATCTATGAGCGGCAGGCGGAAGACGCCGCCGAAAGCACCGCCGATATCGTGCGCAATCAGGTGGGCAGCGCCGACAGGAGCGAAAAGATAAGAACATATAATTTTCCTCAGAACAGGGTGACGGATCACAGGATAAAATTCACCATTTACAATCTTGCCGAATTCATGGAAGGCAGGATATCGGCTATGACGGAAAAACTGAATGAGGAGCTTGCCGGAAAATGAGAGATACCGCCATAGCTGTTTGTGCCGGAGAGCTTTATAAAGCTATGCGTGGGGATTATCCGCGGCTGTCAGGCGAGGAATTTGACACACTGTTTAACGCGTCGCTGTCCCTGTCTTACGGAGAAGCGGCTTTTTCGGATAAAAAGATAAACCCGGTGTTGAGGAAAAAGCTGACTGATAATTTCTCGCGCCGGGCCGCGGGCACCGCGGTGGAATATATTACGGGCTCGGTTGAATTCATGGGTCTGACGCTTGAAATGGAAGAGGGGGTTTTTATACCGAAAAACAGCACTGAGACGCTTGTGGAACGGCTGCTTGAAAGATCTTCCGCCGGCATGACGCTGATAGATATGGGCTGCGGCAGCGGAAACATATCCATTGCCGCTTCAAAACTGGGTAAATTATCCGTGACAGCCTGTGACATCAACCCTGCCGCGCTTCGACTCACGCGGAAAAACGCCGGAAAGCTGGGGGAAAATATAAAAATTCTGCGAAGCGATCTTTTCTCTGATATAAAAGTCAGGTTTGATATTATCGCGAGCAATCCGCCCTATATTCCGTCAGGCGAAACACTGGATGAAGCCGTGTTGAGCCAGCCGGCTGAAGCGCTTTTTTCCGGAGCGGACGGCCTTGACTGTATAAGAAAGCTCGCCGGGCGCTCCCGCGATTATTTAAATGACGGCGGATATCTTTTGATAGAGATCGGAGCGCTCCAGGAAAGGGCCGTCTCCGATATACTGAATGCAGGGGGATGGAAAAATGTGAGTTTTTATAAAGACCTTTCCGGTATTACGAGGGTGGCGGAGGCGTCATGTTAGGCCTTTGCCGCCGGACGGAAAAACTCGAAGGCGCTGTCCAGATCAGCGGCTCAAAGAACGCGGCTCTCCCCATATTGAGCGCCTGCCTTCTGACGGATGAAAAATGCGTCATCAGAAATGTTCCCGACCTGGAAGATGTGCGCGTTATGTTCGCGCTCCTGAGAAAAATGGGCAAGACGATAAAGTTTGAAAAAAACATCGCGCAGGTGTCGGGCCGTCTGCGAAGCGGGGTTCTGCCGGAAAAACTTGTGAGGAAACTGAGAGCTTCGGTTCTGGTTATGGGTCCGGTGCTGTCGAGATTGGGAGAAGGCTCCTTTGCTCTGCCCGGCGGCTGCGCTCTCGGTGAAAGGCCGATAGACATACACCTCGGCGGGTTGAAGGCCATGGGCGCGTCATATTCTATTTTGCGCGGGCGCATGATTTTCATGCGGCAGGCCCTTAGAGGCGCGCATATAAAATTCTCTTTTCCTTCGGTGGGAGCCACGGAAAATCTGCTTATGGCCTCGTCCTGCGCCGGAGGAGTGACCGTTATTGAAAACGCGTCGGTGGAGCCGGAGATAGGGGATCTTTGCCTTTTCCTCAGGGCTATGGGCGTGGGGATAACAAGAAAAGGCTCATCTTATACTGTAAAAGGCAGGGCATGCCTTGGCGGCGCTGATTTTACCGTTATGCCCGACAGGATAGAGGCAGGGACTTTTCTTCTGGCCGCCGCTTCCGTCGGCGGCCGTGTGCGGGTGGATTCCGCCCGCCCCGCTCATCTGGGCGCGCTTTTGACAAAACTCAGGGCAACGGGGGTGAAAATAAGCAAAAAGGGAAATTCCCTGACGGTTAATTCGCCGAAAATAATAAAACCGGTCAATATTGTCACGGGGCATTATCCCGCTTTCCCCACGGATCTTCAGCCGCTGTGGGCGGTGTATATGCTGCGCGCTTCCGGGCGGAGCAGTATAAAGGATAAGATCTTTCCGGCGCGTTTTATGTATGTTGACGAGCTCAAAAGGCTGGGCGCGTCAATGGTGCTTAAAAACGCGGTGCTCATGATAAACAAATCCCGTCTTTCGGGGACAAATATTTACGCCTGCGATCTGAGGGCGGCCGCGGCCATGATCATCGCCGGCCTCATGGCGGAGGGCGAAACCCGCGTTTATGAGCTCAGGCATTTGTTCAGGGGCTATGAAAATTTTTTCATCAAGTTGCGTAAGCTCGGCGCAAATGTTTCAATGGAGAAGGTGAAAAAATGAGAAAACAGAACAATGTTCAAAAGACCGTTTCGGATATAATAGCCAAGGTCCGCTTCGGCGGTGACAAAGCTCTTTTCTTTTTTGAGAAAAAATACGGGAGTATATCGCTGAATGAAAAGAATCTGAGGTTTGTTAAAAAGGATTTTGACGGGGCTCTTAAAAAGCTTCCGGCGGATACGAGAAAAAGCCTGGAAACAGCCGCCAAAAATATATTTTTTTATCAGAAAAAAATCAGGGCTCTTTATAAAGATGTGAAAGTGAAGAGGCCCGGGCTCACCCTGGCTCATCGTTTTCGCGCTCTTTCAAAAACAGCGGTTTATGTGCCGGGGGGAAGATACTTTTATCCTTCCACCGTTCTTATGAACGCCATACCCGCCAAGGCCGCCGGAGTTGACGAAATTTATGCCGCCAGCTGCGGTGTCTCGGACGAGGTGCTGGCTTCCTGCGCTCTTTCCGGCGTTAAGTCATTGTTCAGGATTTCGGGCGCGCAGGCGATAGCCTCTTTCGCGATGGGAACGGAATCCGTGCCGAAGGTTGATTTTATCGCGGGCCCCGGAAACAAATATGTGACGGAAGCCAAAAGGCAGCTTTTCGGCGAAACCGGCATTGACCTTCTCGCGGGCCCCAGCGAAGTGCTTGTCCTCGCCGACGGGAGCGTCCCGGAAGAATGGGTGCTTGCAGATTTAGCCGCGCAGCTTGAGCACGCTCCGGACGCGCGGGCGTCCCTTATAACTCCGTCCAAAAAACTTCTGAATTTTATCACTGCCGTTTTCGGAGGGAAAGTGAAAGCGTTTTTGATAAAAGACAAAAAAAAGCAGATTGAAAAAGCGGATGAAATTGCCCCCGAGCATCTCATTGTGATGATGAAAAATTCCGCCGGCTATGAGGGTAACTTTAAAAACGCCGGCGCGGTGTTTCTTGGAAAATATTCGCCCGTTGCTTTGGGCGATTACGCCGCGGGGCCGTCGCACACTCTTCCGACGGGGAAAAGCGCCGTTTTTTCATCAGGCCTTAACGCGGGTTCTTTTCTGAGGAGTTACGCCGAAATAAAATATGAAAAAAAAGGGTTTGAATCAGACAGCGATTTTGCCGCCATTATAGCCGGCGCCGAGGGCATGGCCAACCACAAAAAATCCATAGAAATAAGGAAGGTGAAAAGATGTTGAACAAAGTGAAATCCGCCTGCGGCGGAAGAAAATCAAAAATTAAAAGAAAGACGAAAGAAACCTCTGTAAGCGTTGAATTTTCGGCTCCCGCCTTGGGTTCCAAAAAAAACAGCGTGAAGACTCCGGATGGTTTTCTGAATCATATGCTTGAGCTCTTCGCTTATCACGGCGGCTTCGGTCTTGTTGTGAAGGCCGCCGGAGACACCGATGTGGATATGCATCACACCGTTGAGGACACGGGCATCGTTCTCGGCGAGGCCATAGGCAAAATAGTCTCAAAGGGCAAAATACGCAGATTCGGCTCCGCTATCATCCCCATGGATGAGGCCCTGGCTCTTGTTTCGCTGGATGTCTCGGGCCGGCCGTTTCTTGAATTCAATGTTAAATTCAAAAATATAAGAACCGCTGATTTTGATTACCGCCTTCTGGAGGATTTCTTCAGGGCGCTTTCCGTAAAGGCGGGAATCACAATACACATCGTCTCTCTTGCCGGGCGCGACAATCATCATATATGCGAATCTGTGTTCAAGGCCTTCGGCAAAGCTCTCGCCGAAGCTCTCAAACCCTCGTCCAGAAAAGTGGCCTCGACCAAAGGCCTTATCTGAATGCTGATCATACCGGCTATTGATTTAAGGAGAGGAAAGGCCGTGCGCCTTTTCAAGGGCCGGCCGGAAGAAGAAAAAGTTTATTTTGACGACCCCGCGACGGTCGCCGAGTCTTTCGCGAGGCAGGGGGCGAAAAGGATACATATTGTAAATCTTGACGGGGCTTTCGGCGACGATGATTCTCTAAATAAAGAGGCGCTCAAAAATATAAGAAAAGTTTCGCCGGCTATTCTGGAGGTTGGGGGAGGAATAAGAAGTTTCAGCGGAGCCTGCGAGTGCCTTAAATCGGGCGCCGATAAAATAATAATAGGTTCGCTTTATTTTGATGACAGACAGGCCTTCGGCGAAATTGTTTCGGAATTTCCCGGGAAAGTTATGCTTTCAGCCGATGTCGGAGAGGGCAAAATCAGGATACACGGCTGGAAAGAATCGTCGCTCCGGACACTCAAAGAATTTTTAACGGCTTTGCGCACAAGGAACATAAAGGAAGTGGTCGTCACCCAGATAGAAAGGGACGGCACGCTTGAAGGAATAAACGCGGATTTTTATTCGGAACTGGCGTCTATGACCGATATGGATATTATCGCCTCCGGCGGTGTGAGCTGCATGGAAGACATAGCGGCTCTTTCCAAAACCGGCGTCGCCGGCGTCATCACAGGAAAGGCGATATATGAGAACAAACTGGATTTACAGGAGGCGATTAGAAAGTATGGCGTTAATTGATGAAATAAAATTTGATCCCGCGGGACTCGTGCCGGCGGTGGCTGTTGACGAGAGCGGCTGTGTGCTGATGCTCGCTTATATGAACAGGGAGTCTTTTGAGAAAACGATTGCCACGGGCAAGACGACTTTTTATTCCAGAAGCAGAAAGAAGCTCTGGACCAAGGGTGAGGAGTCGGGGAATGTACTGGAGATGTTAGACATTTATCTGGACTGTGACGGCGATGCTCTTGTCGTTAAGGTGAGATCCGGCGTTCCCGCCTGCCACAAGGGTTACTTGAGTTGTTTTTACAGGAAACTTGAACAAAGGAATTGGAAAATTATTATGAAAAGGGAATTCGATCCCGGTAAAGTTTATCCCGTTAGCGGGAAATACCCTCGAGGTGAGGCAAAATGATAGCGAAACATATTATGACAACAAATGTTGAAACCGTTACGCCGGAGACGCCTCTGGCTGATGCGGTTAACATGTTGCTGATGAGGGAAATCAGCGGCATGCCTGTTGTTGACGGCGAAGGCCGTCTGATGGGCGTGGTTTCCGAGAAAGATGTTTTTCGACTCGCTTTCAGCGGCAAAATTCACGAATCAAGAGTCGCGGATGTGATGACGACAAAAGTCGTCTCTTTCCCGCCTGACGCCGATATCAGGGATATCGCGAAAGTCCTCGGTGAAAACGTTTTCAGGACAGTCCCTATTTTAGAAGACGGAAAGATTATCGGCATTGTTTCAAGAGCCGATATTCTGAAAGTCGCGCTATAGAGAAAAAGTTTTTTTTATTTTCTTTAAAACGTTCCGCGGCTTTTTAAGCAGATCTTCTTCGGATATTCTTATGATTTTCCAGCCGAGTTTTTTCAATTCCTCATCCCGCAGTTTATCTTTAATGCGCTGCTGCTTCCGCGAGTGCCAGCGGTATCCGTCACATTCCACGTCTATCGGTTTCGGACTGCCGCCCAGGGCGAAATCCAGACGGTATATTTTAGCGTTTTTTCTTTTTACAACAAATTCTCTTTTAAAGGGTATTTTGTTTTTTGTGAGCATCGCCGCCAAAATGTTATCCATTGGCGGAATATCAAAAAGTCCCCGGATATTTCCCGCTCTCCGCAGTTTCGGAAGTGATGTGAAGCCGAATGAAATTCTGACACGGCCGCTATTTAAAACCGGTTTCCGCAGTTTGCTTATGCGGCCCAGAAAAAATTGCAGATAAAGTTTATCTGCGCGGGGATGATTTTTTTCTCCGGGGAGTATTTCTTTTCTTTTTTTCAGCCGCCAGTATTTTATATGCCCGTAAAGTTCTATTTTTTCGCCCGAATCTTTAAATACGGCAGGCTGGTAAAAAGCCAGAAATTTTGGTTTTCTCCGGGGAGCGTGCTCAAGCGGAATTCTGTACCATTTTTCTTCAAGGAGGATTTCTTTGTCCCGCTTTGTTTTGAGGACGCATACAAGAACATCGGGCCTTTGTTTTTTCACAAGGAAATTATAGTAAACAAACCGCCGCCCTTTCAAGGGATTGTTCAAATACATGGGAAAATGCAGGACGTCCCCTTTTTCCTCCCTTTTTCCTTTTTCTCCTTTTTTTTTTACTGCGTAAAATGTAAAATAATAAAGTTGAAAAGTTGAGAAGAGTTTGAGGGAGCAAAAAGCGTAAAATGAAGAAAGATATTGTCGTTTTATTTTCGGGCGGCGTTGACAGCGTCGCTGCCGCGCTTTATTATATCATCAAAGGGCTCAGTGTCCATCTGCTGACTTTTGACAACGGCGCCGAGAGCCACTTGGAAAAATCCGAAAACAAGGCGAAGGAGCTGAAATTAAAATATCCCGAAGCCCTCGTGTGGTCGCTTGGAAATTCTCAACGGCTTTTTCAGAAGCTCGCTTTAAAAAATCTGGAAAAAGATGTTAAAAAATATGGGAACCTTATATGCTGCGGGTGCAAGATGGCAATGCTTGCTGAGGCGCTGATATATTGCCGGAAAAATAAAATAAAGTTTATAGCTGACGGCTTTAGGAAGGAGCAGGGATATTATCCGGAGCAGACGCGGGGTTATATGGATGTCGCGTCGGAACTCGCGGAGAGCTTCGGCGTAAAATATGAGCATCCCGTGTATAATGTGAAGCTATCCGGGATAAAGAAACTTATTAAAAAAGCGGGAATAAGCGCTGTTCCCTCACAGGCTTCGTGCTTGTTTGCGTTCAACAGGGTGACAAATGATATGATATGGGAGTACACGGCGCTGAAAGCGAAGGCCGTGAAAAAATATGTAAAAGGAAAATCAGGCGGACAAAAATGAAATTAGCGAAGAATGTTTTAACTCTTGTGGGGAATACCCCTATGGCTGAGCTCCGCAATTTGGGGAAAGATCTTCCGGGGCGCGTTCTGGCGAAGCTGGAATATTTTAATCCCGGCGGCAGCATAAAGGACAGGATAGCGCTTTACATGATAGAAGACGCCGAAAAAAGAGGTCTTTTAAAAAAAGGCGGCTTCGTCGTGGAACCCACCAGCGGCAACACGGGGATAGGCCTTGCCATGGTGTGCGCCGTTAAAGGTTATTCTTTGACAGTGACCATGCCGGAATCGGCAAGCGAAGAGCGAAGGAAATTTATAAGTTCTTTCGGCGCGGAAGTTATACTTACACCGGCGTCCGGCGGAATGAGAGAGGCCATAAAGAAAGCGGAAGAGTTGTCGAAAAAAACAAAAGGCGCTTTTATGCCGCGGCAGTTTGAAAATCCCGCTAACCCGGATGCCCACAGAAAAACCACGGCGGAAGAAATATGGACAGATACGGACGGTAAAGTTGATATTGTTGTCGCCGGAGTGGGAACAGGCGGGACAATAACGGGGATAGGTGAAGCTCTTAAAAAAAGAAAACCGTCATTGAAAATCGTGGCGGTGGAGCCAGCTTCATCTGCTGTTCTCTCGGGAAACAAGCCTGGCCCTCACACCATAGAGGGAATAGGCGCCGGTTTTATACCGAAGGTGCTCAACAGAAAAATTATTGATGAGATAATAAAGGTTTCCGACGAGGAAGCGAAGCGCACCGCCCGCGCGCTGGCGGAGCAAGAGGGTATTTTTGCGGGCATATCGTCCGGCGCGGCCGCGGCCGCCGCTTTGATTCTAGCCGGCAAAGAGGAAAACCGCGGAAAATGCATAGTGGTGATCTTCCCCGATTCGGGAGACAGGTATATTGCGGGCGGGCTTTTTTCGTAGGGTTGGCATATTTAGTCTGGATTATTCACACTGTATGTCATTTCGAAGGAGTTTTTACGACTGAGAAATCTAAGATTCCTCACGGAGCCTGTCCCGAGCAAGATTTCTCCCTAC
>PHAM01000091.1 GCA_002841685.1 Elusimicrobia bacterium HGW-Elusimicrobia-2
TGACTGCTGATGCCGGTGATGACAACGGAATAAGCAAAGTTATATTTTATATTGATGAGGTCAGTAAATCCACGGTTACTTCTTCACCATACAGTTATTTATGGGACACAACAGCAGAAAGTAACAGTTCACATGCAGTCAAAGTGATTGCCTATGATAATATCGGTCAGACAGCAACCGACCAGCACACGGTAACGGTTAATAATCCTCATGAATTGCCTGACACAGGCCAAACGACAGGTTATACGGCGACAGCGGGCGAAGACAACGATTATAATCCCTCGGCAACGCAAATGAGTTATACGGATAACGGTGACGGAACGATAACTGATAACAGGACGGGATTGATGTGGTTGAAAGATGCGAGTAATTATAACAGCGGCGGTGCACAGACATGGAAAACGGCATTAAGTGGTTGCGAAGGTTTTTCTTATGCCGGTTATTCCGACTGGCGTCTGCCGAATAGAAGAGAGTTGTTCAGCATTGTAAAGTTTGAAGGCGTGGCGGCGCCGTTTATAAACACAACGTATTTTTTGAATACGGTGAGCGGTGCTTACTGGACGAGCACGACCTACGTGCCGGGTGGTACCGACGCCATGGCCGTGTGCTTCAATAACGGCTCCGTGATCGGCTACTCTAAGACCGGTGACCGCTACGTTCGGCCCGTCAGAGGAGGCCCGTGAAAATGTGTGAGACGAAAAATTTGCTTTTAATTGCGCTATTTATAACAGGCATTAGCTCTTTTTGTTATAGCGGCGAATTACCTGACACAGGCCAAACGACAAGTTATACGGAAACTTATGGGGAAGACCACGATTATCAGCCGGCGGCTTCGTCAATGAGTTATACGGATAACGGTAACGGGACAATAACCGATAACAGGACGGGACTGATGTGGTTACAAGAGGGTAATTACGCATTTAATGGGCAGACTAGCACGGGAACTTGGGAGCAGGCGTTAGGATACTGTGAAAATTTTACTTATGCCGGTTACTCTGACTGGCGTCTGCCGAATGTAAGAGAATTAGACAGCATTGTAAAGTTTGAAGGCGCGGCGCCGTTTATAAACACAACGTATTTTTTGAATACGGTGAGCGGTGTTTACTGGACGAGCACGACCTACGTGCCGATTACTACCCGCGCCATGTACGTGGGCTTCGATAGCGGCTGCGTGTACTACGACAATAAGACCGGTGCGTACTGCGTTCGGCCCGTTCGAGGAGGCCCGTGATTCTGATTATTTCATTGCCGCCATTAGTCAAAATCATTACTGAGTCCACTCTAAAAAGCATCAACCCTGTCATTTCGAGCACATTCACTTCGTTCAGTGTAAACTCCGTGAGAAATCTAAAATGCTTATAATAAAAAGATTTCTCGTCGCTATGCTCCCGCCACGGCGGACGCAGCGCCTCGAAATGACATTGAAAAGGACTTATTAGAGTGGACTCATCTATGTAAAAAAATTCTGCAAAGAATTCTGCAAAGAATAACCCTTGACGTATAAAATTTACAAGTGTTACAATTAACGCAATTAAAGATTAGGAAATAATGGGGGAAAGTGGAGAGTTTGATAAGGAGAGGAAAATGGCTGAAACAAAAATTCTGACGAAAACCGAAATTAAAGAAATGAGAGAGAAGTTTCTGATGCCGGCGTACATGACCTATTTTAAGGAACCTGTACAGATAGTCCGGGGAGAAATGCAGTATGTCTATGACAGCGAGGGGAAACGTTATCTGGACGCCTTCAGCGCCGTTGTCACCATTTCTGTGGGACACTGTCATCCGGATATAGTGCCGGAAGTTCAAAAACAGAATGCGACCCTTCAGCATATGACAACCCTCTATTACACTGAAGCTTTAGTAAAGTTGGCGGCGGAATTGGCGTCAATAGCTCCGGGGAAACTGCAAAAATCATTTTTTACTAATTCAGGTACAGAGGCAAATGAATTTGCCGCGGTGATCGCGAAAAATTATACAAAAAGATATGAATTTATCGCGCTGCAGCACTCTTTTCACGGCAGAACGTTAATGTCCATGGCTCTTTGCGGCCAGGGGATATGGCGCAACGCCACGCCTTTTGCTTTTGGAGTGAATCACGCGCCCGCGGCATACTGCTACCGCTGTCCGATGGGATTGGAATATCCATCCTGTAATATGAGATGCGCCTATCAGGTGGAAGATATTATCAAATGTTCTACCGCGGGAAAAATAGCGGCAATGTTCGCGGAACCTATCATGGGTTTTGGCGGGGTTATTACTCCACCCAAAGAATACTTTAAAATAATCCAGGAGATTGTTCATAAATACGGCGGGCTCCTTATATCCGATGAAGTGCAGACAGGTTTCGGACGTCTGGGCGACAGCTGGTTCGGGATGGAAGACTACGGGGTGGTGCCGGATATGATGACGATGGCTAAAGGCATGGGTAACGGTATCCCGATAGGAGGCGTTATAACAACTCCTGAGATCGCGGAGTGCCACCGGAATCTGATACATTTTTCCACT
>PHAM01000052.1 GCA_002841685.1 Elusimicrobia bacterium HGW-Elusimicrobia-2
GGGATTCTGGGCGAATGCGTTGAGATGTTCAAGCAGGAATACAAACTCATTGATTTTGAACTGGCTGTGAAAAAAAATCTCCGGGCTCAGGCCGACGCGTCGGAAATAAGGCAGGTCTTCGCCAACATTATCAAAAATGCCTGCGAGGCTATAACGCCTCCCGGAGAAATCAAAATATCGGCTTCTGCCGATAAGAATTCCATCAGGATCAGATTCGCCGATAGCGGATGCGGAATCCCGGCCGATAAGCTGAAAGAGATATGGGAACCTTTTATTTCCACAAAAAGTTCCGGTATGGGATTCGGTCTGGCGACGGTTAAAAAGATAGTGGAAGAAAGGCATAAAGGGACGATCTCGCTCACAAGCAGGGAGGGGGAGGGCACGAAAATGACGGTGTACCTGCCTTGTGAGCAGCAACAGTTATGAAAAAAAGAATTCTTGTGGTCGATGACGATTTCAGCGTCAGAGAGACACTCGCCGATATCCTGCGCAGCCGCGATTATGAGGTCGTGGAAGCCTCATCCGGCGCCGAGGCCGTGGTGAATGCCGCGGCCGGAAAATATGATTGCGTTATAATAGACCTGCGGTTGCCCGATACCACGGGGCTTGAAGTCATTGAAAAAATATCCGGCGATGTGCCGAAAAACAAAATAATAGTCATCACCGGTTACGCGTCTTCCGATATGCTGGCGAAAACTCTTGAGGAGGCCGAGTTTTTTCTTTTGCTCAAGCCGGTTGACACGGAGCAGATGCTTCAAATGGTTACAAAAATTATCGCGCAATGAACGACGAATCCGCCTGGATTGTTCCTTATGGAAATCTCATGACCATCCTTATGATATTTTTTCTGCTGCTCTACGCTTACACATATCTGACGGGCCAGGTGCGCTATGAAAAAGTCGTCGCCTCACTCACCGAGGGTTTCGGCCGTTCCGCTCCGATAAAGGAGGTGGAGCTGGCGGAATATCTTGAGGATTATTTTTCCACAAGAGAAGAATATCTCAAAAACATGAACATGGCTTCGGACAGGATAACGCTGATGTTCAATCTTCCCGTTTTTTTTGAGAAAGACAGCATAGAGATCAAAGAATCGGCTTTAGCCGTATTAGATGACATATTCAGGATAATGTATGATCTGCCCAATGAGATAGTGATCTCCGGTTTCGCCGCCCCGGATTCCCGCAGGGATAAGATGCCGGTCGCGGCCGGGCGGGCGCTCAACATCGGACAGTTTTTTATAAAAAAAGGCATTGACCCCCAGCGGCTTATACTGAAGGGGTGGGGCGCGGCCCTGGGAGGCGCTGCTCCTTCCGGGTCGGAAGCGCTGGAAGACAGGGTCGAGATCAGCATAATGAGGGAGGTGTCGCCGCCAGATATACCCGTCAGCGAGAAGCTGATAAAGATGAAAGAGAATTATTTTTACGGTGATTATTATTATAAAAATGGCGACTTGAAAAAAGCCGAAATTTTCTTCGGCTATATCCTGGATCTTGACCCGAGCCATTGGAAGGCCCGCCGCATGATAAAAAGGATACAGAGAGAAAGGGCACTGTCTAAAAGCCCCGTAACAGCCGGATAAAAAAAACAAAAGAATCTTTTACAGGGTTTACTCTTGAATCAGGGGAGTTCCTCCATTTCACCGGCATTTCCCTGACGCTGAAACCGAGTTTTTCGGCGAGTACCAGCGTTTCAACATCAAAAGCGAATCCGTCGGTTTTAAGGCGGGAGAATATTGCCCGGGCGGCTTTTCTCTTGTAGAGCTTAAAACCGCACTGGGTGTCTTTGTATCCTTTAACCGCCAGAAAATGCACCATTATCCGGCAGAAAGCCCCTATCGCGCGCCTGATAAAAGACTGCGGCGGTTCAAGCGAGCTGCCCGGCAGGCTCCTTGAGGCGATGACGATATCGCTGCCTTTTTCGCATTCCATCAGGAAATTATCCAGTTCGCTTATGTCGGTGGAGAAATCGGCGTCGGTAAAAAGAACATAATCTCCGGAGGATTCAAGGATGCCTTTGCGCACAGCCGCTCCCTTTCCGAGATTCCGGCCGAGTTTTATCACGGTCAGCCGGTTTGCTCCGGAGATCGCGGTTTTTTCAGCGTTTTCGGCGGTCATGTCCGCACTGCCGTCGTCAACAACTATGATCTCGCCGGATAGTTTTTTTTTAGCCAGATAAGCATCAGTCAGCTGCACCGCCCGGACGATATTCTTTTCCTCATTGAGGCAGGGTATCACCACCGAAAGCTTGATGTTGTTTTCCATTAAGCGATTATAGCAAAAATGCCCGGCGCATAAAACACAACTTTGGCGGCAGCAGGGTAATCCCCGAAGAGATGTTTTAGCCCGCTGAATAGAAGGATTCAGGTTTTGGCGAAGGTGAGGGCGATAACGCGTTTTGCGCCGCCCTTAAGCAGCGCGGCCGCGCATTCGTTGACGGTGGCGCCTGTTGTGGCGACATCATCTATGAGGATAATATTCGCCGGAAGTTTGCCCCGCACGGCAAAAGCGCCTTTTACATTTTTTATTCTCTCGCCGGGGTGCAGGCCCCGCTGGGAAGGGGTGTTGCGAACGCGCCGCAGCTTTGAAGCGGAAAAGGGCAGCTTCAGGATTTTACAAACGCTTTTCGCTATGAGTGATGCCTGGTTGTAGCCCCTTTCGTTTTTTCTGGTTCTGTGCAGGGGGACGGGTATGATGATATCGGGCAGGAAGCTTCCACCGTGTTTTATGAGGCTGTCCGTCATCACGCGCGCGGCTGTCCGGGCGCACGAGCGGCCGTTGCGGAATTTCATTTCCTTTATCAGCTTTTTCGCCGCGCCCCTGTAGAGCGCGGAGCTTATCAGCGCGCAGTTGCCGTATTCCACGGGAGGCAGCTCGTGGGAGCTTATTTCGTCCAGGCATCGGAGGCAAACGGGTTCGCGCGCGCTGAGGGGAAGGAATTCCCCGCATCCCGAGCATCGCGGCGGGAAAATAAAATTTATCAGTCGCAGGAACATCAGAAAATTATTTCAAGTTTTGTGCTGATCTGAACAGCCATATAATTGTTCTCGCGGCGTTTTGTGTAATCGGCATAGGAGAGCCCGCCCCCCAGACTCCAGCGGAAATTGGAAGACATGTCGAAGTCCATGGAAAAATTACTCGCGTAGAGCTGATAATTTGTGCTTGTGACATTCAGGCTGCTGCGTTTCATCGTGCCGGAAAAATCAATATTGTATCTGACATTCTGGTCTATCTCAATTTTTTTTGAACTGAAAGGCATCTGAAGGCTCTTTCTCATTTTCATGGTGTCCGAATGGAGTTTCGCGTTCACGGCGTGCGAACGGTCGTCCTTGGACATAACTCCTCCGGCGGAATGGCCGACATTATTGGCTCCGGTGTAAGTGAAGTTGGAATGCCATTTTTGCCACAGGTCAAAATTAACGCTGGCGTTCCATGATTTGTCCGTGCTTTGAGCGGACACGGCGTTCTGCTGGATGTCCTTGTTTTCCGTCTCACTTATTTTGAATCCGGTGCCGATGGTGAATTTCTGCCATTTAAAATTGAGCGTCAGCCCCTGTCTGGCTGTCGCGGCGAGAGAAAGATTTTTCTGCTCGGTTTCGGAATTGTATATTTCTATGAGTGTGTTCATCGCGGAAAAATTTTTCCCGAAGATCGGTATTTTTTCAAGTGAGGATATCCTTATGCGCGCGTCGGGAAATGTGAGAGTGAAAGATTCGGACGGAGTGCCGGTCAGCTCCGTCCGCGCGAGATTGGATGTGTAATTCAGCTGTATGTCGGTGGTGCCGATCGGTGTCCAGGCGCCGGCAAGATCCAGGAAAGCAAAAGGTTTGTATGATGTGGACAGCGTATCGGACCGGGAAGTGGAGTAGGAATAAAGTTCGGCCTCGGGATTGTTCCGGTCAAAGGTCAGTCCGGTGTAAACGAAGCCGCTGTCGCGGAGAAAAAGTTTGTTCAGCGTGTTGAAATCCTTGTCCACATTTTTGTAAACGTCCGCGTCCGTTACCTTCAGATTGTAGTTGAAAGTGAGGCTGTTGGTGGGGCCGAAATTTATCAGGCTCCCCATGCTGAGAGGTATGCCGAATCCGGCGGAACTTGTTCTGTTGATGTCTTTCAGCGTGAGGCCGATGCTTTTCCATGCGTCGGTGCTCGCGGGCATGGCATAGTTTTCGGTAACGGCCGCACTGTAATTGAAGCTGGTGTTGAGCCATTTGAAGGGCCTGAGGTTTCCGCTCACGCCGGCGGCGACATTCTGGCTGTTGAGAAGGCGCGCCATGCTGTCTTCTCCGATCTTTTTCCCGGAAGTGTTTCTCGTCAGTTTGTAGTTGCCGTTAAAATTGAGCAGTTTCAGGGGGTAGAACTGCGCGTCGCCGTAAAAGGTTTCGGTCTCGTTTTCCGTGTCCACATTGCTGATCTGTCTGTTGTATTCCACAGCCGACACCGAACGGGAATAGTCAGCCGTGATGTTTTTCGGGAGTATGATGAGATTGGGCAGGGTGTAGGTCATACGCCCGTGAACGGTTTCGGCGGTGTCCGTTTTCCCGGCCAAAGTGTTTGATGTGACGGAGTGGCTGTAATCGCCTGAAAACTGAGGCAGGAGCTTTATGTTCAGGGCGCCTTTCACGGAATAAAGATTTTTTTCGATCCGGCCTTCATCCCATGTGCTGAGATACTGCGCCATGGGCGCGTCGGAGAGGTTGACTTTCTCCCGCGGAGTGGTGACGACGGATCTTTCAATATGTCCGGAAAGGGGCATCCACCTGATGCGGTTGAGGCTGAGGTCGCCGGTTTTGAACTCCTGGTCGCTGGAACTTTCAAAGGTCATGCTCTTGAAATTGGAATCTATTTCCTTGTGTGTGCCTCCGATGGTAAACCAGCCGGGGAGCTCCACGGAACCCTGCGCTTTTTTCGCGCTGCCTGTTTCTTTCCTGACGCCGTCCACATAAAAATCATTGATCCACAATTCATAATTCCCGGTCGAACCGTCGTCGCTCCTGACGCCGGCGAATATCCTGGTGATGTTGTTTATGTTAACGCTGCCTGTCCGGGTCTGGAAGCCGTCGGGGATGGAATCGTAGTCCGCGTCCAGGAGGGACAGGCTGAAATGCTTCCATCCCGTAAAATCATCGGTAAAGGAATGCTCATAATAATTTGTTATGTCATTGCCTATCCTGATAAAAGCGCTGTTCCCGGAATTTTCCCCGTAAACGAAAAAGTTCAGGTTTTTGTATATGGACAGGTCCATGCGGGAATAAGACGCGTAGGTATAAGCAGTGGCGTTGGGCGAAAGGCTGTAATTTATCCGCAGGGCCTGTTCCCGTATCTCAACATCGCTGTTGTCATAAAGATCGTTGTAATAAGGGGTGTAAAGGAGCGATTTTCCGGCGTATTCAGGATCTGTTTCGTTGTTTATCGCGGATACGTCAAAATCATCCCCGTCGGCGTCTATGTCTATTTCTATGCCGTTGCGAATAAGCGTGGGCTTTTGCCATCTGTTGCCCACGAGGCCGACCCCTGCTATTTTTATCTCACCCGCTGAGGCGCCTCCCGTCGCCATGCCGAGCGTCAAGGATATCTGTTTCACCGACCGCCACGCGTCTTTGTTGGTCGCGGTAATGGGCAGTTCGTATCTGAATTTCTGCCATCCCGACCACGAGACTGTCACGGCGGTTGAATAAATGATGTTTTCATCTGTTGACAGCTCGCCGTCGCCGTCAAGGTCCTCCGTGTTAAGCCGGCCGTTGTCTTTTCCCCAGACAAACCATGTGTTGGCGCTTCCGGGGAGATTGAATTTAACTCCGGTGTCCTCGCCGTCGTTCAAAAAGTGATCGCTGTTCGGGTCTTCGTTGTCAAGGACGCCGTCGGCATCGGCGTCCTCGTTAAAACGGCCGAGTTCTATTGTGACGGTTTCGTTTTTCCCGCTGCCCCATATATATCCCTCTATATATTTTTTCAGGCTGTAATCCGCTCCCTCGCTTGATATGGCATACACGAGCGCTGTCTGGCCCCCGGCGGGCATGAGCGAATAATTCAGGGCGAGAGCGCTGGTTTCATCTTCGCTGCTGTAATAAACGGGATTGAGTTCCCGCATGTTTATACCGTCGATCTCACTCCACACGAGCATTCCGCGTTTGTAGGGATCCTGTATGGCGGCGGGTTTCCATTGTTCCTCATAGGTGGAAACGGTATCTTCCTGTTTAATGTTCTCCATGTTCTCAACGATAGCTTTTCCGGCTTTGTTCGGGTCGTTTTCACTCCTTGCCGCCTCCCCTGAAATATTCACCCTGAAAGGAAAATGTCTTTTCGGGTTCAATGACAGCTTAGTGTTCACGTCAAACAGGAGCGTGGAGGGAGATGTCTGGTAGATACTGGGGATATCTCCCGCCGACGGGGCGAAATTATACAGTATTGTGCCCCCGGCGAAAAAATTAGCGCTGGGTTTGTATTCGATCCTTGTCCCCGCGAGGGTTTGTTCCTGTCCGCCGACAAAGGGATAATATTCATAGGATGCTTCAATAGACGAATCGTCTTTTATATCTTCTGTGTTGAGGAAGGTGATCCATCCCGAGTAGTAATCCAGCATATAGTCCCTGTCTTTGTCCAGAATTTTCCCGTCCATGGAGATCCTTTCGGAATCTTTGACGATACTGGGCCGCAGAAGGTAGGTGTTGAGCTTCACGCGGTATTCCGCGTAAACGGCGAAATGAAGCCTCTCGCCGTGACGGGAAGGGTCGTAGATGTCGCTGTAGTCGTAGCCCAGTTGCGCGCCGATGTCCTCAAAAGGCCTCTCCCGTGAGAATTCTATTATCCCGAGGTCATAATCCACGGTGAAAGACGCGGATGAAAAATCCACATAACGGACACCGCCCGCGGCGGTCTCGCTGTTGGAATTATCCAGTATTTTTATGACGAATTTTTCGCCGAGCGAGTCGCGTATGATGTTGGTCGCTCCGAGGGAATAGCGGTTCTTTATCTCATAATGATCTTCAGCGGGAGAGGAGCGGCCGGCACGCGCGGCGTCATCTTTTATAACGACGTTGTAGAGGCCGCCGTTGGGGTCCGAAAACTTGTTGCCGTCGGTGTCAGTCCAGTCGCAGGCGATAACGGCGTCTTTTGATACGGATTTATAGAATGTGACAATACCGCGTGAATGGTCCACAATGTAATCTATGCCGGGTTTGAGGAGGTCAAAATTCCCCGTGAAGGTCTGCGTGGACCACATGACCGTCATGGGCTGTGTTATCCCGACGAGGTTGTTTTCTCCTATCCTGTCATCCAGCCAGATCTTTACGGAGCCTCTGGTCAGCGGCAGAGAGGCCGTTGAATTATAGATCTCGTAGTATTTTCGGCTCATATAAGAGGCGTCATTGATTATGGGTTTTCTGAATTCCGTGGATCCGGTGAAGCGTTTTATCTCGTTCAGCCCTTTCGTCTGGGATCCGACAAAATAAAGCGATAAACTTTTGTATTTCGCCGAACCCATAAAACCGAACAGGTTTTTGTCCAGGCCGGCTTTTCCCGAATAGCCGACGAATTCCGTCCCTGGCAGTGACAGGGTGATGTCTCCGAATTCCACCTTCTGGACGATCTCATTGGGGTCGCCGGTATATTTGATCTGGATGTTACGTCTGTTGAGGTCGCCCTGGTTGTCGTCGTAGTTTATATCCACGTTTATTTTTCGTCCGACTTTTCCTTTGATCTTGATCTGCAGCTGCTGGTCCATGCTCATGTCAAAGCCGTCAGTTCCGCCGGCGCTGACGGTTCTTTTGGATGCGTCCTTTTCCTTATAAAACGCTTTTCCGAATTTCATTGAGATGGATTTTCGGCCGGCCACGTCGAGTTCTCCGCCGCTTTCCGCCGGCAGGTCTATATCAAATGACGCTTTGGGGAGGATGGCCCCTGTGGGTTCTGCCGCCTTGCTTTTTCCCGGAGCCGTTTCTTCAGCTATTTTTTCAAAGCTTTTTTCCTCAAAGTCGAAGACCTCTTTCTGATGCCTTATTTCCTGCCAGAGATCATGATCAAAAGGCAGTTCCTCGGCGCGGGCGGTATTAATGGGGAGTGTCAGGCACAGCGCTGCTGCGCAGACGAGCGGCGAAAATTTCAAAACATGCCTGTTCATAGAATTACATTTTTGCTCCATAATACAATTTTAGTAGGAAATCAGCGGGATTTCAACAAATTCTGAGTATTATAATAAAAAAAGCCCCTTTATGCGAGGGAGGGGGGGCAGACCTGCCCCCAAAGCCTGTCCCCAAAGCACTTGACAAAGACAGCTTCATAAAGATACAATTCAAAAGTGTGAAAGCTATTAAGACAAGCGAAAGCGCGGGATTTTTGTCCGCGGCGTGCGGACCCGGCGGTTGGCTGGTTTCGGAAGACGGCCAGGGCGGGAGCGAATATATATTGATGGTTTTCTGTTTATCGGTGGTTATTTTTGGTTTGAAAATTTTTAATCTGGTTTTGAACAAGGCCTATTTGGATGCCGTGAATAACATAAGCAAATGGTGAGATCCGGCGGAAAATCTTTTCTCGGGCGCGAAGACGGCCAGGCGATGACCGAATACATCCTGATGATGTTTCTCATCGTTCTTTCCGCCGCGCAGGCGCTGAAGGCATTTGGTTTGTGTTTGGATATCGCGCTTATACAGTCGGCGAGAAAGCTCGGCGGCTTCGGAGGCACCATAAAATGAGGAAACCGGATTTTGTTTGGAATTTTAAAAGCGCCAGAGGGGCGGGTATGACGGAATATATTCTTATCGTGTTTTTAATAGCGCTTCTCGCTTATGTTGCCGTGCAGGAATATGGCAAAGTGGTATCCGGCAGATTTATAGGCGCCGGGAATAAAGTGGAAGCCGCGTGGGGCGATTGAAAGATTGCAAAATGTTGAAAGGGTATCCGGCATTCAATAAAAATAATGCGCGGATATACAGGAGGTTGTTATGAATTTTTTGAGAGATGAAAGAGGGCAGGGCATGACAGAGTACATTCTTTTGGTTTTCCTTATCGCCCTTCTGGCCTACGCGATGGTTCAGGTATTCGGCAACACCGTAAAGAATGCGTTTAATACAGGCGCATCAAAACTTAGAAACGCCGCGAGATAAAAGAGCAATCAATGTCTGTCCTTTGCGAAGCTGAAGGGCGGAGTGTATCGGGCGGGTGTTCCGGGGGCCGTTTTTTGCGCGCATTGGGAAAAGATGAGTGCGGTCAGGGCATGACCGAATATATCCTGCTCATTTTTCTTGTCGCGCTCGCCTGTATATTCGGCATTAGAATGTACGGCGGCAAAATAAAAAAGGGTTACACCAAAGGCGCCGAGACTTTGGGGAACATAGCCAGGTAAGGCGGCGCAGTATGGAAAAGCCGCTCACCGCTTGTTCCGGACGCCTCCGGTTTTGTTCCGGCCAGGCGATGGCTGAATATGTTATCGCGCTTTTTCTCTGCGCGATGTTTGCCGTCGGCACTTTCAAAACTTATCAACACGCTATGCGTGTACATTACAACCGCGTCGCCAAAGCCCGCACGGGTTCCACAGGTATGAGACCGTGAAAAGCAAAAAAGGGCCCCGCAAAGCGGGACAGTCCCTCGTCGAGGTGGTGATGGTGTTTCCCATACTTGTAACGCTGCTGTTCGGAATAATGCAGCTGGCCATGATAGCCGAAACGATGTTTGTCCTTAACGACGCCGCTAATTCCGCCGCGCGCGCGGCTTCCGTCGGCAGGTCCGCGAATCTCGCCGCCGCCTATGTCGTGCAGAAAACCATCGGCCTGACCAGTTACGGTTATTTCGGGGGCGTGTCAACGAACAACAGCACAGTGAATTCACGCCGTCCGGTGGGAATTCCCGGCACTATAGGCAGCTCCAGCCAAAGAAGAATTAAAATAGTGGAATGCACCGTGAGATATTTTTTCAAACCCATGTTCATGAAAACGGCTGTTATACCGCTGTCCGCCTCGGCGCGGGCCATGGTGCATGAGCTTCCGGAGGGCGTTGAATGAAAAAAGAAAGCGGACAGGCCATCGTCCTCACGGCGCTGACGATGCTGGTGATGTGCCTTTTTACATTCATGGTCATAAACACGGGGGTCGTTATTTACCGCAGGATACAGATGCAGAACGCCGCCGATTGCGCGGCTCTGAGCTCCACGAGAATTCTGGCCCGTTCGCTGAATGTGGTTGCAAACATAAATAACGTCATAGGCATAGAGCAGGTTCCCTGCGTCGGAGGTTTTTTGCCGATGCTATTTGGTACACTCTCGCCTATGATGATGAAGAATATGAAAAGCGCTTATGAGTCGCTCCGCTCGATTGAAACAGCCTGGGTGAGAGCGGGCGCCGGACAGGCGGCGGCGGTGGGCTATCAGGTGGCGAAACTGAACGGCGCCAAGGCGGGAATACCGACGGGTTCGTTTTCGCTCAAGCTTAAAGGCAGGAAAATAAAAGTCTTATTTTGGAAATGCATTAAAATACCGACTCCTTCCGGAACGATAGAGGTGCCGATACCCATGGGTATGAAAACATACAATCCCGCTTATTACAGACGCGCGTGGGCGACGGATGAGCAGAAGGCCCAGCCGACGCATAAAATAAAATGGCGCGTGTATAAGGACGCTTATCAGCCCTTCGCCGGTTCTCTCTTCGGCAGTTTGTCGGCGGCAAAACCGACATGGGCTTCCGCTCAGGCGAAGCTTTTTTATGACTGCAGAAAAAACTATGCGCTTCATTACGGCGGTTTCCCCCGCTCACGGAACGCTTCGCTGGAAGAAAAGATGTTTATTCCGCAACCCTTATCGTTGGCGAATCCAGCTCAGTTTAACGCTTACCTTGTACCTTACGGCGTGAGCTATCTGCACTGATGAAAAAGAATTTGAAATCACCTCGTTCGGGCCAGGCGATGGCGGAGATGGTGATATGCCTTATTGTCCTGCCTCTTTTCATAATGGCCATCGTCCGTTTCGGCCAGACTCTGATAATCCAGCAGCGGCTTCTTATGGCGGCAAAACACGGCGTGATACTCAGGTCAACCAATCTGGTGGCTGACACTTATGTAACGAGTGAGGTGAGACGGTTCCTCGCTGAAGGCACGCCAAAACTGGAAAGCGGAAAGATAACAATATCTCTGGCGAAAACGAGCTATTTCGGAAACCCCATATCCCATGTCACCGTGGGTTATAGGATAAGGGTCCCGGTATTTGGCGGAAGCAGTGGGGGAAATTTTTTTCAGCCGTTTCGAAGCGAGGAAATAACATTAAGAGAAGAAGCATACTGCGCTGATTTCAGGCGTTTACCGGGAAAGCTTTATTCTCTGCCGCCTGATATTTAAGAACGCTGTTTTTTTCTTTTATAGATCACAGAAATTTCGTCTGACCGCGTCAATTCCCAGTCCTCTGAATTGCTGAGGTAAAACGATAAAGGGGCATTTTTTTCCCAGAGAATAAGATCAAAATTGTTTTTTTCAAGAAACCCGCCGGGATCTTTCATAAGTTCGGTTGACTGAAAAAAATCCTCAAGAAATTCTCCCGGATAAAAATCGGCTCTCCCGTCTATGAAAACTTTGACGCCGCTGTATATCAGATAGCCGCCCCAATGATAGGGGTGCAAAAGCCGGACCGGATTAAGCGCCGCTATTTCTTTCGCGGAGCTTCGCGGCAGTTGGTTATCCTGCAGATAACCGTCTCGGAAATTTTTTCTGAAGGTCATAATAATTATCAGCAGGGCTGCGGCGATAAGTAAATAATTCAGGGCGCATAGCGCTTTTGACTTTATGACCGCGGGAGAAGTTTTATCTGAAACCCGCTTCAAAAAAGGCGCTAAACAAAGCGCTATGTGTTTCGCGGCGGCGGGGGATGATATAATCATAAAAAGCGGCAGGTTTCTTACCGAATAAAGAGCGCCCGCCAAAAAAAATAAATAAAGAAAAATATCCCGCGCGGCGGGTTTTTCAGGAGAGAAAATGAACGAAGAGAGTGAGATGAAAATATAAATGAGCAGGCCTTTGCCGTAAACCGAATGGAAATCGGGGCTCATCCATTCCATTATGTAATTCATGTGAAGGTGCGTGGAGCCGGCAAGATATTTAAAAGGATGAATAACGGCGCGAAAGCCGTAGGGGTTGATAAGAAGCGCGAAGGCCGTTATGAGCGTTATGATTCCCAGTGTGGATAATTTCCGCTTGAGCAGTGTTTCTTCCACGGCGAAAACAGCCAGTACGGATAGCCCTATAACAAACATTCCGTGCAGATTAATCCATAAAACAAAAAGAAAAGGGATAACGCGGAGAAGGCGTGATTGTTTTTCTTTTTCATATAAAATCATGAGCAGCGCGGCAAGCAGAAAAAAAGAAAAGAGCTGCGGGCGCACGGAATAAGTGATGGAAGAGAGCGCCCCTCCGAGGGCGGTGACAAAAACGGAAGTTTCAAAAGCTGGAAGTCCGCCGCTGAAAGTCTGCCGTGGCGGATGGCGGGAAGAGCTTGTTTTGAGGCAGACAAGAAATACCATGAAAAAAGCCCCTGTTATAACGGCCGCTTTAAGCAGTATGAGTCCCGCGAAACCGGTGTGTTCGAAAACGGTATAAAAAACCAGCTGCGACAGCCATTCGTGGTCAAGCCATTTTTGCCCGGCATGCGTCCATGAAAAGCCGTCCTGCGACGGCGCGCCGGAAGAGGCTATGATTTCTCCTGTTTTGAGGTGCCAGAAAAAATCAGGGTCGGATATTTTCGTGAGATTGAGAATAAAAACAATACTCAGAAGGAACACGATTAAAACGGTTCTGATATTAAATTTTCCCTGCATGCTTTTATGATAATTTAATTCAAGTTTCTTTGCAATATGGTTTGTGTCATTTGTCATTTAAAAATCAAAAGTGAACCGTTTTTGTTAGATTTAAGAATCAAAAGTGAACTCTTTATTTTCCCCCTTTTTGATAAAAGGGGGAAAC
>PHAM01000053.1 GCA_002841685.1 Elusimicrobia bacterium HGW-Elusimicrobia-2
TATTCAAACATGGTCGGAGACAAGAAATAAAATTGTAATTATTGCCGGAGATTATTATGGGATTTTTGACATCGAGGAATTGATGATTTTGGCGGGTAACCCCCCCGATGATTTTTGGAGTACCAATCCTGATAAATTCAGACATGAATACGATTTAATTCGCGGCAAAAAGTGAACGGCGTTTTTTTATCAAAAAATCCTTATGGCAAAACTTCAGAGCAGCAAACTGATGTTTTGACTTGAAATCATAAATTTTATACACTCAGCCGATGCCGGGGTAGCTCAGTCGGTAGAGCAGTTGACTGAAAATCAGCGTGTCGGCGGTTCGATTCCGTCCCCCGGCATGTTAAGCAAATTATGAAAGATAAATATACAAAACAGGTTGCTGCAATAAATAAAAAAAACCGGAAAAAATTTCTCAAGACCCCCTTTTCCGGAAGGATGATCCTGATCCCGCAGTGCCTGAGAAATTCCAAAAAATGCGCCGCCGAAGAATCGGGCCCGTTTTTTATCTGCGCGGACTGCGGGGCGTGCAAGATCAAAACGATCAGGGGGAAGGCCGCGGAACTCGGATATAAAAAAGTTTATATACTCAAAGGTGGAAAAATAATCCCCTCTCTTTTTGAAAAAGACAGGCCCGGCGCCGTCATAGGTATCGCGTGCCAATGGGAAGGTTTTTTAGGCCAGAAGATCTGCGGGGAATTCAAGATACCCGTTCAGTTCTTCCCCCTTTCCCGCGACGGATGCGCAGACACCGACCTGGACATAGAAGCTTTTTTAAAATTCATAGAAGAATGAAGATACCGCCGGATGTTTCAGCGGTGCCGGTGATCACCGGCTCCACGGCTTCAGGAAAAACCGACACGGCTTTCGCGCTGGCGTTGAGAACGAACGGGGCGATAATAAACGCCGACTCGCAGAGCGTTTACAGATATTTCAACATCGGCACATCCAAACCGCCGGCGGCAATGAGAAAAAGAATAAAGCATTATCTTGTGGGATGCCGGGATCCCGAAAAACAATTTTCTGCCGGAGATTTTGTGATCCTCGCCCGGCGGATCGCGGCGAAAATCAAACGGCGGGGGGAATTACCTATCATATGCGGCGGAACCGGTCTTTACATCAGCGCTCTTAAAGACGGCATTTCCCCCATACCTTCATCGGCGAAAATACGCGCCGAGGTCGCGGCGATGACGCCGGAAGAGCAGCTGAAAGAATTGGAGCAAGCCGATTACGCGATGTTTTCCTCCATTGACAAACGAAATCCGCGGAGGGTGAGTAGGGCTCTTGAGATCCGCCGCGTCACCGGTCTGCCGCCCGGCGAGGCGCTGGCGAAAAATTTCATATCCGGCATTCCCCTGAAAGTGTTTTTTCTCTCAATGCCGAGAGAGGAACTTTACCGCAGAATAGACGAGAGGGTTGACAGGATGATAGCGAAGGGGCTTGTAAATGAAGTTCTAAGGATATTAAAAAGAGGAGTGCCGGAAAGCGCGCCGCCTTTCTCGGCTATAGGATATAAGGAAACACTTGCACACATCAGGGGAAAACTCACCCTGGCGGAAGCCGCGGAAAAAATAAAATCCAGAACGCATCGGCTCTCAAGGAAACAGGAGATCTGGTGGAGAAAAAAAGGCGCCGTCAGAATCAGCGTTTTTAACAAAAAACCGGATGAAACAGCGGCGGAAATCGAAAAAATTTTATATAATGGGAAATCGTGAGGATGCGAAAGCGGGAGGATATATGAAAATACTTGTGATCAACGGTCCCAACATGGATAAGCTGGGTAAAAGAGACGCCTCGGTTTACGGCGCTGAAACGCTTGCTGAAATAAACAAAAAAATAAGCGCGCTTGCTCAGGAACTCAGCGTGGAGGTGAGTTTCTACCAGAGCGCATCTGAAGGCGACATAGTGTCCGAGATAGGAAGCGCCGACGAAAAATATGACGGAGCCGTGATAAATCCCGCGGCCTACACCCACACATCCGTGGCCATAAGAGACGCCATAGAAGCCGCCAAAATCCCTTTTGCCGAAGCTCACATGTCCAACATATATTCAAGAGAGGATTTCAGGTCCAAATCCATGACCGCGCCGGTGTGCGCCGGTCAGATAAGCGGGTTCGGTTCTGAATCATATATGCTCGCGCTGAGGGCTCTCGTTTCGCTGTTAAAGAAGAAATGAACACCCTCCGCTGCGGGAGGCTCGCGCGCTTGCTGGAACAAAACAGCCTTGAATCGGCCGTCACCCGCGACCCTTCGGACATATTTTATTTTACAGGGATGCGGGCGGAAGGAGCCTACCTCGTCTTTAACAGGGGCGGGGCCAGGCTCTTTCTGAACAGCCTTTACCCCTGCAAAAAAAAATGGACCGCGCCTGTCGCGGAACTGAAAAATATAAAATTGGGGAAAACCGGCATTGAGCCGTCCAAAATATCCGTATCGTCTCTTTCGGCCTTAAAGAAAATGACCGGCTGTACTGTCATTGAAAAAGAGCCTCTTTTTGCGAAGATACGCGCATTAAAAGAGCCCGGAGAAATAAAGAATATAGACGCGGCCCAAAAAATAAGCAAGCGCCTCTGCTCCGGAGTGCGCCTGACGGAGGGAATGAGCGAGAGAGACGCCGCCTCTTATATATCTGCGCGCTCGCACTCTCTATCCGGCGGCCCGGCGTTTGAGCCTATTGTCGCTTTCGGCGCGAACGGCGCATATCCCCACCATATCCCTTCCGGAAAAAAATACTCACGACACGCTCTGGCGCTCATAGACATGGGTGTCATATATAAGGATTATCGCGCTGACTTGACGAGAATGAAGGGATTATTTAACATAAAAACTCTTTTAGGCAGGGCTTACGCGGCGGTGAAAAAGGCAAGAGAGACGGCCTTGCAGCATATTGTGCCGGGCGCGGAGATAGGCGGGATAGGCAGGATGATAAAAAAATATCTCGCCGATCAGGGTTTTGAAAAAAACATACTCCATTCCGCCGGCCACGGCATAGGGCTTGATGTCCATGAGTGGCCCGCCATAAATTGCAGTGAAAGAGAAAAATTTGAGAAAGGAATGGTTTTCACTCTTGAGCCGGGCCTTTATTTCAGCGGCATCGGCGGAGTGCGGGTGGAAGATGTTTATGTCCTGGAGGACAAAGCGAGGGTTTTAGGATGATAAGTACTTCTGACTTTTCAAACGGCGTCTATATAAAGGTGGGCGACAAGCTCTACCGCATAATATGGTTTCAGCATCATAAGCCGGGCAAAGGCCCCGCGATAATGAGAGTAAAGATGAAAGACGTTTTCGGCGGCGCGACCATTGAAAGAACTTTCCGGGGCGGAGAAAAATTCGAATCCCCGGAAGTGACTCGCACCTCCGTCAACTATTCATATGAAGCGGGAGACAGCCTCGTTTTCATGGATGCCGACTACGAGCAGCAAGAAATAAAGAAAGGCACCATCGGACTGAGCGAAAAATTCCTCGTGGAAGGCATGAAAGTGGTTATTGTCATGACAGAGGGGAAAATCATAGACGTTGAACTCCCGCCTTCCGTTGAAATGAAGGTGGAATACACGGAGCCCGGCGCCAAGGGCGACACTGTTTCAAACGTGCAAAAACCGGCCAGGCTTAAAAACGGCCTTGAGGTGAAGGTGCCGCTCTTTATAAACGAAGGCGACAGGATAAAAATTGACACCCGCACCGGTAAATATCTGGAAAGGACATAGCAGGCGTCAATGAGAAAAAAATCAGCAGCGGGTCAAACAGGCCCGGAGGAAGAATTAAATTTAAAAAAAATAATGGAAGTCCTGGGCGAAACCGATGTCTGCGAATTTGAATACAGCAAGGGTGATATGCACATAGTGCTCAAGAAAGAGCCCGTGGCTGTTATACTGGGAGAAGAGGAAAACACATCGGCCACGGAAAATGCGGGAGAAACAGCCCCGCGGGCCGGCACCGAAAACACTCTGCCTCCTCAGCTCCGCGCTAAAATCCTTAAATCACCCGCTGTGGGCACTTTCCACATAAGCGAGGGGGATATGCTGCTGGCAGCTGTCGGCAAGAAAGTGAAAAAAGGCCGGAAGCTGGGCTGGGTGAATTCCATGGGCATCATGCAGGAAATAATGGCCGACGCAGACCTGAAGATAGCCGCGATTTTCTGCAAAGACAGGGAAGTCGTTGAGTGGGGACAGAAGCTCTTTGAAGTAGAGGACGAAAATGTTTAAGAAAGTACTCGTCGCCAACAGGGGCGAGATCGCCCTGCGGATCATAAGGGCGCTGAGAGAAATGTCTGTTAAATCCGTCGCCGTGTGCTCGGAAGCGGACAAGAATAATTTTTACTGCGGCCTCGCGGATGATTGCATCTGCATAGGCCCCGCGGCGGCGGCTTCAAGTTATCTGAATGTTTCGCAGATAATAAGCGCGGCCCTTGTCAAAAAATGCGACGCTGTCCATCCGGGATACGGATTTCTCGCCGAAAATCCTCATTTCGCCGAGATATGCGCCTCTTACGGCATGAGCTTCATAGGCCCCTCGGCGGAAACGATCGCGCTGGCCGGGCAGAAAGCAGAGATCATAGACCTTGTTAAACGGAAAAAAATACCCGTTGTGCCGGGCTCAAAAGGCATAGTCGCCAACGCCGCGGAAGCGAAAAAGATCGCCGCGGCCATCAAATACCCAGTTATAATAAAAGCCACCGCCGGCGGCGGCGGAAAAGGCATGAGGATAGTCCGCGGCGAAAAAGATATAGAGCAGGCCTTTGAACTCGCCGGAGCCGAAGCGAAAAACGCTTTTTCAAACGCAGGGCTGTATGTTGAGAAATACATCGAGGCCCCGCGCCATATAGAGATACAGATCGCCGCCGACAAAAAAGGCAGAGTGCTCTACTTCCCCGAGAGGGACTGTTCCATACAGAGAAACCACCAGAAAGTCCTTGAAGAGGGCCCCTCGCCGCAGATAAACGCGAAACTGAGAAAAAAACTCGGTGAGACGGCCTGCCGCGTGGCAAAACTGATCAATTACACCACCGTGGGTACTGTTGAATTCCTTGTTTCAAAAAACGATTTTTATTTCATGGAGATGAACGCCAGAATACAGGTTGAACATCCCGTGACCGAACTTGTATCCGACATTGACCTGGTGAAAATGCAGATAGCTCTCGCCGCGGGCCAAGACCTGCCCCTTGGCCAGGATGACGTAAAAGAGATATGCCATGCCGTGGAGTGCAGGATCAATTCCGAAGACGAAAATTATATGCCGTCTGCGGGAAAAATCGAAAAGCTCATCCTGCCGGGCGGCCCGGGGGTACGGGTGGACACGGCGATGACCAACGGTTCGGAAATATCGCCGTTCTATGATTCCATGATAGCCAAAATCATCACTTACGGCCGCGACAGGGCGGAATCCATAGAGAGAATGAAGCGCGCGCTGCTGGAACTCAAAATAGAAGGCGTGACGACAAATATAGCGCTTCATCAGAAAATACTCCAGGACGAAAATTTTATAAAAGGCTGTTACACCACGGATTTCATAGGGAACATGAAATGATGAGGCTTTCCGATAACATAGCGGAACTGACACAACTTCTGGGCAGATTAAACGAATGTTCCCCTGATATAGAGAAAGCCGTTAAAATAACAAAAAGCGTCCTGAAAAAAAAGGGGAAGATCCTGATATTCGGAAACGGCGGATCAGCCGCGGACGCGAATCATTTCGCCGCGGAACTCGTGTGCCGTTTTGAAAAAGACAGAAAGGCTCTTCCGGCCATCTCTCTCAACACCGACACCTCTATCCTGACAGCGGTAGGCAATGATCTCGGATACAAAAATGTTTTTGCGCGGCAGATAGAGGCTCTTGGCTGCGCTGGGGACGCCGTTATCGCGATTTCAACGAGCGGAAAATCCGACAACATAATTGAGGCCTGCCGGAGCGCGCGAAAGAAAAAAATCAAAATCATCGCGTTAACCGGTAAAACCGGATTGCGCGCGGGAGGCCCCGCCGATGTTGTGATAGCCGTGCCCTCCCGGAAAACGGCCAGAATACAGGAAGCTCACTCTCTGATTTTACACACGATATGCGGGCTTTTGGAAAATGATATGTAAACTTTCCGCGGCGGCGGAATTGGCCCGGCGCGGCCGAGCTGGCGGTAAAAAAATCGTGTTCACAAACGGCTGTTTTGACATAATTCATTCAGGGCATATAAAACTTCTGGATGAAGCAAAATCTTTCGGAGACATTCTTATTGTCGGCCTGAACGAGTCCTCGTCGGTGCGGGCCATAAAACCCGGCCGGCCCGTGAACAGCTTTGCCGAGCGGGCCACGGTGCTGAACGCCCTGAAATCCGTTGACGCCGTTTTCGGTTTTAAAGAAAAAACCCCTCTGCGGGTAATAAAAAAAATAAAGCCTGACATTCTTGTAAAAGGCGGAGACTGGAGAGCGCCGGAAATTGTCGGCTCGCCCTTTGTCAGATCCTACGGGGGTACAGTGAGAATAGTGAAACTCAAAAGGGCCCGCTCCACGACCGCTCTAATCAACAAAATCAGGGAACTGTGAATTGAAATTTCGCCATCAACAAAAGAAGCTGTCGTTTTTTTTGCTGTTGCTTTCCGCAAACGCCTTCGCCGGAGCGAAAGTTGCGCTCACCTTTGACGACGGCCCACACCCGTATTACACAAAAAAAATTCTTGAGATACTTGACAGTTATTCCGTGAAAGGCACATTTTTCCTCGTCGGAAAACAGGCGGAGAAATACCCTCACCTCGTACGAGCCATTCGGGATGCCGGATGCGAAATAGGGAATCACACCTACACTCACCCGCGCCTTATTTATCTGGCCCAGGAGGATATAAGAAAAGAAGTGGAATCAACCACGAGACTTCTGGAAGATATAACCGGGGAAAAGATCAAGTATTTCCGGCCGCCCGGAGGCAGATATTATTTTGACACGCTTGAGAACATGCACGGCCTTGAGATCATCCTCTGGACGATCAACACGGACGATATCTATAAACCCGCAGAGAAAATTTATGCAGAGGTAATAACCGCGGGAGAGGGTGATATTATACTTATGCACAGCGGCGTTCCTCAAACCATACAAGCTCTGCCGCGGATACTGCGTTATTTCAGCAAAAACGGAATCACCGCGCTTTCGGTGAGCGAACTCAGAAAGCGTAAAAGCGCGGAGTGTTTTGAATGATCCCGCGCGCCGCCGCTATTATTCTGCTTTCCGCGCTTTGGATGAGCTCGGGACGGGAGCAGAGTGTTTTTGTAAGAATCCCACAGGGCATTTCGGCGGCGGCTTTATCCGAACAACTGGAGCGGGAAGGCGCGCTTTTCAGGAAACGGCTTTTCCTGGGGGCTGTTAAAATTTTAAAACTGGACAGGAAGCTGCGATACGGCACCTATATGTTTTACCGGAACTCCCCCGTTTTCAATGTGATAGAGGAGTTGAACAAAGGGATCGGTATCCTCATTAAGGTGACGATCCCCGAGGGATTCCGCGCCGGACAGATTGCCGAGCGCCTTGAAGCAGAAAGCATCGCCGAAGCCTTTGAATTCGCGGAATACGCCCAAAAAAACAAACTGGAGGGCTATCTTTTTCCGGAAACATATTATTTGCCTCCGGCGGATTCGCCCAAACGCATCTGCGGTATTTTCAAATCGCAGTTTGATAAAATAGTTTCAGAATTAAATTTATCCGCTAAAGCCGCCGCCGCGGGGCTGACACCGCGTCAGGCGCTGATCCTGGCCAGCATTATAGAAAAAGAAGCCGGCGGCGATGATGAAAAATTTTTAATATCCGGTATTTTCCATAACCGCCTGAAAAAAAGGATGAGGCTCGAGTCATGTTCCACCGTGCGTTACGCTTTAAACAAATGGCAAAAACCTCTCAGCATAGAAGACACCTTGTTTGAATCCCCCTTCAACACCTACCGGCGCAGAGGCCTTCCGCCGGCGCCGATATGCAATCCGGGAAAAATGTCCCTTGCGGCGGCCGTGGAACCGGATGATACCGAGTTGCTGTTTTTTGTGCTGGATGCCGATGGCAAACACAATTTTTCGAAATATTTTGAGCAGCACAGAAAGAAAAAATACGAGAAAAAGAGTAAAAAATGACAAGCGGCACAAAAATGTTAAATAACTTTTTAAATGACAGATGCGATTTTCGTGATATTTTTTTCCAGGCGTCAAAGACTGCCGGAATATTTTTCACTCTTTCAAAAGTCAAGCACAGCGAAACAGGCACCGTTAAAGGAGCCGGGTTCAGAAAAGTCACCGGGGATTTTTCGCATTTGCAGAACTGCGAGATCACGCCGACGCTGACAGACGAGCTGCTGTCTCACGGGATAGATATAGGGCTGCGGGAACCCGAAGCTAATTTTGATAATGAAAAAATAAAGCTCTTCCTGCGGGAGCTGGACGGCTCACTCAGAGAGCGCGGAAAGCTCTGCGTTGAGAACATAGACATCTCTTTCGGGGTGAGCGACTCGGCCTTCGGGATCTTCAACGGCCGAAAAACACTGCTGAACGACAGGTACCGCATGAAATTCTTCATCTCCGTGATCACCGCCCGCGGAGACAAAAAGGAAACTTTTTCTTCCAGCGTTATCGCTGTCGAGCCGAAATCCCGCGATTTTCTTGATGATTGCGTCAAAAAGAGCGAATTCGCGCTTGAGACGGCTATGGCCCTTCTTGAGGCGGAAAGCGCACCCACGGGCCGGATGCCGGTTTTGATAAAAAACGAAGCCGGCGGCACTCTCATTCATGAAGCCATCGGCCATTCTCTTGAAGCCGACGCCGTCAGGCAGGGTATCTCTCCCGTTTACGCCGGTGCCATCGGGAAAAAAATAGCGTCAGGCGCCGTCACCGTCATAGACGACCCCACAATTCCGGGGAAAAACGGATCCTATCTTTTTGATGATGAGGGGGTCCAGGCCTCCCGCAGCGTTCTCATAGAAAAAGGCATCCTGAAAACATATCTTATGGACAGAAAAGAGGCGCGGTTCCTGAAAACGGAATCAAACGGCCACGGGCGGCGGGCGTCTTTCAAGGATAAGCCTATCCCGCGCATGGGAATCACTTATCTGGCGGGAGGAGACTATGATTTCAATGATCTGCTGAAAAAAGCCGGCAAAGGTATTCTCGTCAAAAAAATGGGCGGCGGCCAGGTGAATCCGGCCAATGGTGATTTTGTTTTTGAGGTCACGGAGGGCTATCTGATCGAAGGCGGAAGCATCGGGCCGCTTATAAGGAGAGCCACTCTTGCCGGAAACGGCCCGGAAATCCTGAGAAACATTCAGTGTGTCGGGGGAGCTGTGGGCTGGGATAACGGCACCTGCGGAAAAGACGGCCAGGGCGCCCCCGTTTCCGACGGGATGCCGGACACCCTGCTTCCTGAGGTTGTGGTGGGCGGAGAATAATTTTATAATGCGGTAAGCCTTATGATTAATTTTAAAAATATAAAACTGGAAAAAAACACGCTGCGCGCGCTTCTTATAGGCATGGTAATTACTCTCTTATTTTCATTTTTTTCTTTTTTCGGAGCTTTCAAAATTTTTGAATATAAAACCCAGGATTTCCGTTTTTACCTGAGGGGCGAGAGGGAAGCTTCGGGAAAGGTTAAAATCCTGGAGATGGGTGACGAGAGCGTCAGCGACAAAGCCATGGGAAGATGGCCATGGCGGAGACGCTACCACGCCATTCTTCTCAATATTATTTCAAAGTACAATCCGTCTATGGTGATGTACGATGTTCTTTTCACGGAGAAGGACAATTATCCCGAGGACGATCAGATTCTGGCCGGACAGCTTCAAAAACTGAAAACATATTTTCCTATGTTCTGTATCATAGACAAGGGTGCAACGGAAGAAATAAACGACCCTTTCCAGAAAATGCTGCTTAACAAAATTGCTATTCCCGGTAAAGCTGACAAAAGTTTTTATAACGCGATTGAACTTGTGCTTCCCATAACGCGTTTTTCAGGGGCTTTGGCGGGAAGCGGCTATGCCAACGCCATCCCGGACAGGGACGGCACAACACGGCGCGTCGCGCTGCTCGTCAGTCACGGCGGTAAAATTTATCCGCACATAGCTTTTATCATGGCTATGAATTATCTCGACGTTGATAAGTCAGACATAGAAATTCGGCCGGGCAAATTCATAAATATAAAAAAAAGTAAATACGGGGCTTTCAAAATACCGGTTGACAGCAGAAATCAGATGCTTTTAAATTATCCGGGCGGCATAGAGCGTTACAATCCAATGAGTTTTCTTGAGGTTATAGACACGTTCAGGTCAGACCCGGAAGCTCAGAAACTTAAAGATATGGAGGGAAAAGCTCTTTTCGTCGGGCTCACAGCCACCGGCACAGTCGATTTACGCCCCACCCCATTTTCTCCGCTTTTTCCTATGGTCGGGGTTGTGGCCGCGACCTTCGCCAATATTGTTGACAAGTCTTTCATGAGAGCGTCTTCTTCCTGGGCGGATTTTCTTATGGTGTTTTTTATCGGCATGCTGATTACGGCGCTTTCTCCGCGTTTTTCACCGCTTAAAGGCGCTGTTTTTTCGGCCCTTGTTATGGCGGCATGGTGCCTGTTCTCATATGCGCTGTTTGTCCGGCTTGTAATTGTGCCCGTATTTTATCCTCTGAGCGCGGGGCTATTTTCTTATTTAGCCATAACAATTTTCAGATTTGCCACTGAGGAAAAAGAGAAAAAGTTTATAAAAAGCACTTTTCAGCGCTATGTGTCTTCGCAGGTCGTGGAGGAGCTGATCAAAAATCCGGAGATGCTTAATATGAAAGGGAAAAAAGAACGGCTCACCGTGTTTTTTTCCGACATCAGGGGTTTCACATCAATGAGCGAAAAACTGGAACCTGAGGAAGTGGTGAAAATTCTTAATGAGTATCTTACGGAAATGACGAAAATTATTTTTAAACACCAGGGCACCCTGGATAAATTTATAGGCGACGCGATTATGGCTATCTGGGGCGCGCCCAAATATTTTGACAATCACGCGGAACTCGCCGTACGCGCCGCGGCGGAAATGCAGGAAAAAGTCAAAGAACTCTGCGCCAACTGGGAACGTGAAGGCCGCAGAAAAATCGGCATAGGCATGGGGATAAATACCGGTTTTGTCGTCGTGGGGAATATGGGTTCGGAAAGTTATTCAGATTATACGGTCATAGGCGACAACGTCAATCTTGCGGCGCGCCTTGAGGAGAACGCTCCGGCCGGAAAAATTCTTATATCAGAGGCAACTTACACGGAAGTAAAAGATATAGTGGAAGTGCAATTACTGGAACCGATGTCCGTAAAAGGCAAGGAAAAGCCGGTAAAGGTTTATGAAGTGCTCAAAATTTGTTAAGATGCGGCATGGTTGAAAAAGATATACTGAAAAAGATTCCGGGTTTTTCCGCTCTCGCCGCGGGGCATCTTGCACGGCTGGGGAAGATAAGCGAAGTCAGAAGTTTCAAAAAAGACGACATTATTGTTTCGGAAAAATCCCCGGGCAAAATGCTTTTTTTTGTAATTTCCGGCAGAATAAAAATTTATAAAAGCGCCGCTGCGGGGCATATAAAAGTACTGTCCTATCTTGATAAAGGCGACATCTTCGGGGAAATGATTATTTTCGGCGGCGGGGTGCGCTCGGCTTCGGCGCAGGCAATGACAAGCTGCAGAATTCTTATTATACGGGCAAAGGACTTTAAAGCATTCGCTTTGCGTAATATTCATATTCTGCTTAAAATAATAAGCACATTGATTATCAGACTGAAAAAAGCCGATGATGATATCAAATCCCTGGCCTATAACACAGTCATTTCAAGAACAGCCTTTACGCTGCTTAAGTTCGCCGGGCAGTATGGAATTAAAAAGGGCGGCAAGATTTATATCAATTTCCCCCTTACTCATGTCGAAATTGCCAACAATGTCGGTTCCTCAAGAGAGGTTATATCAAGAGTGCTTTCCAAACTGGAGACACTGAAATACGTGGAATGCCTACGGGGAAAAATAGCTATACTGAATCCCTCGGGGCTGAAAAAAGTTATATACTGACTTTCTTATTTTTTTATGAAAAAAATAGAAGTTATATTTCCTCCCGATCGGCTCAATCGTGTCAAAAATATTCTTTATCCGCTTACTATCGGGGGCATGATTGTTTCGCATGTTCGGGGAATCGGCATGCAGAGAGACGAGCTGAAACAAAAAGAAAAACGCTTTTATGAATTCGCGAAGATAAAACTTGAGCTGATTGTCAAAGACAGTGAGCTGCAGAAAGCAGTGGACCTCATTATAGAAACAACGCAGACTGGCCACGTGGATGACGGCAAAATATTTATTTCGGATATCAGAGACAGCGTGAGAATCCGCATGGGGGAATACGGGGAGGACGCCGTTTAAAAGCGGCCAGGCATCGGCGTTGCCCAATGGATAACGGCATAAAAATAAAAAGGGCGCTTATCAGCGTCAGTAATAAAAACGGATTGAGCGGTTTTGCCCGCTCGCTCGCATCCTTCGGAATTGAGCTGCTCGCCACGGGCGGCACTTACAAATATCTAAAAAACAGAAACATTCCCGTAAAAAAAGCGGCCTCGGAGCCGCACGGCGAAATCCTTAACGGCCGTGTGAAAACCTTGAGCCGGGAAATTTTCGCGGGAATC